>DHFT01000031.1 GCA_002402375.1 Elusimicrobia bacterium UBA4817
CTTGGAATGTCGCCGTGCTATCAACTCCGTCCCACTTATCGCTGTCGGCAGATTTCCAAGTCGGCGTACCTAAATTAATTTGAAAATAATCGCTTGTTTTTGTTCCTAATTTTTCTGAATTATCTACAATTCCATTGTTGCCGGTATCATAAACAGATTTCAACATATCGCCTGTACCGACCGCAGTATTTGTAGTTAAATAAAAAGTATAAACATACCCGCCGAGCCGCAAACTATCAAATGCGGGTTCGTTCTTAAATAGATATGTCGCCGGCGGCGACGAAATATCAACTTTATTCGCATCAAGATATTTAGTGGAATCAGAAAGTAGGTTATCCGCTGCAATTCTTTCGTTTCTCTCAATGCCGGTGGAGATTCTGCAATCTATATCTGCGCCGCTGGCCGATTGACCCGCATCAACCCCGTCGGCAAAATCCGCAGGCATATTTTTTATTTGGTTCCAACTGATTACATTCGCCGGGCTATTTACGGTACTATCGCTATTTACAGCAGCAGCCGAAGTCAAAAACACCGTTGATACACTGGAAGTATTAATATCCGTAATAGTAATTTGCCCGACAAGATTAAGTTTTGAATATGAAATCCCGGCACTGGAAGATATATCATCATTTATCACCGTTCCGTCTATAATTTCAGAACTGCCGATTGAACTCGCTCCAGGCGATGTATTATCTATACCATCTGCGAATCCTTCGGGAACACTTTTCAGTTGCGTCCAGTCAACAGGATTTGTTGAAAGATTTATTATGCTTTTTTCTGACAGCGAAGGGACTGATTTTGCCGAGATGGCAAATGCCGATGCGACTATTTCTTCGCGTGGATAAAGCACATCGTTATCAATTTTTACTTCCATGTACATCGGACTTGTATCAAACAGATTATCCGGGAAAGAAGTAAGTTGATAATTAAAAATACCGCGGGCGGGGGTGATACTTACAGGACCGCTTTCCCATAATAAAGTTCCGCTGGTTAGAGTATTATAAATTTTGAATTCCATTGTTTTTGAACGAGTAACCGGCAGACCGTTTTCTTCCACATACCCCTGATAATTTAATTTTAAGGAAGTGGCGGCATATATGATGTTGTTCAATATGAACATGGCAACGATAAAATGAAATAATTTTTTCATTTTGCCTCCTCGATTTTGTTTTCAAACAATTCCGGGTCTTCTGCAGAATTCACCCTGAAACCTGAATTTATTTTTTTCATAGATTCTGTGATTTCAACAAGTTCTTTGGAAATATATTTGGGAATATCCGGTGTCCGGGACATCCTGGTCAAACTGATATTTATATCCTTAACCAGTTGATTTTCTTTTTTGATTTTATCCTGTAGTTGCAAAACCATATTGTTAAAACAATTCTCAAGTTCTTTCAGTTCGTCATATTTTCGCAGATGTACTCTGAAAGTCAGATCTCCGTCACCGATAATGCCGGTGGATTTTTCAAATCTGTAAATAGGACCGGCAACTTTATGCGAGAGAAAAACTGCAACTGCAAGAATGATTATGGATACTATCGCGACATCAACCAGCAAAGTTTTGTTCAGATTTGTTATTATTGCAAGGACCCGGGGATGGTTCATTTCAACGATGCTGGTCGTGGTTTTGTAGTACAGACCCCATAATATCGGCAGCATTATGATAACGATTGTCATTAAAATGAATCCGAGATACTTCAACTGCAGCGACCTCTTGACAAATATCTGTCTTCTCCTGCCTTTTTTGAGAATGTCCATAATTCAACCTCCGGTAAGTGTCAGCAAAATGCCAGCACTTTGCTGGCAAATCGGATCTAATACTCTATGCGGTCAACAATATACACCTGTACAGCGATATCTTTCTTAACTGAAATGCTATAGTCCTGCTTTTGGGCTAATTCCTGTTGCGTTTCTTCCGCCATACCTTTAATCATTTCCGCCGGCACACTGCTATCAACCGCCACACTCGCCCCTGCGGCCGCCGCCGTAAGCAGTATCTTTGCCGGCATCCTGGCTTTCTGTTTTTTAACTTTACCGGGGATTCCGCCGGAGCCGTCAGTATGCAGCGCAATACCACTAAATTTCATTTCCTGGCCATCCGGAAATACAATCGTATGAAACATTACATTCACCCTGTCTATTGATTTCTCTATGTTGCAGGTGCCGATTATTTTTGAACCTTTCGGCACCATAACCTTACCGAGAAAAGGTATATCGTATTCCGTCTGCACGATTACAGGGGTGATTGTATTAAATGAGAATATCGCTGTTTTCAGTACTGCCTCAAATGTAAAACCGGTGTGCATAAAATACCGCATCTTTTGTTCCCGCTTAGCAGTAGGTCCATCCCATGACGCAGTATGAAGATACGAACTTGTAACCAACAGCAGCAAAACTTTCAAAAATGTTTTTTTCACAAACCCTCCTTTACGGCGTATTAAAATCAATTGAGAAATTCCTGTTCTTATTCTTACCGCCGCTTTCTATCAACTTAAGCGTAAGATATTTTTGTTTCTGCCTCGGCATTAAGGCGATACATTCAAGCGTCTTTTCCGGCCCGACCAATGACTCGTTATAATAATTCGCAAATATCAATTGTTTCTGTTCGTAGAGAGAGATATTTGAAATGAAAAAGTATTGCTGCTGGTTGTTGATTACCCGAAATTTTAAAATATCCTTGTCTTTATATGGCGTTGTTGAATAAATACTGACCGTAACATCACCAATTGTTTTCTCTTTCTCCGTAAAAAAATATATTTTGTCTGATTCTTTCACTATATTATTCAACACAAAAAAATTATATGTAATTTCTTTTGTTCCGCTGGTATCAGGTTGCGGTGAGGGTTGAACCGGTTTCGGTTTTGTTTCGGATTTTTTGTCAACAGGTTTTTGAACAGTTTTGGGAATAGATGCAATCTGTATTTGTGTCTGTGTGCTGATAAGCACATAATCAGCGTCGGTTTTTTTTGAAACAATTTTTGCTATAAACTTCTCGGGTACTTGAAATTCAGCAAAAATGTTTAATGACGGTAAATCAATAAGGGGGGAAGTCGTCTTAAAAAGAATCGTTTCCGTCGGCTGGTCGGAAACAACCGCATTGGTATCGGCGTATATGTTGTATGAAGCACCTTCAAGAGAGATAAAAGTCGTTTTCTTTTTCTCAGTGAAGAAAGCAATAAACAAAAACAAAAAGACAGCAATGTAAATAATTAGTGATTTCATTCGTTTCCTTTATTTTTGAAAAGCGATTCGCTCCATGCGTCCACCATCAAACCCCATGGCGTTTTGTCCGTTCTTTCTACTTTTTTCAATGAAAGTTCATCCTCAAAAATAATATCCCGCGAAAACTCCGTGTTCTGGTATGACTTCACTTCACGCGTGCCTTTTACTTTCAGGTTCACATAATCCGGCGCATCCTTTACAATTACGATAGATACAATGTTTAACTTCGTCTTCAACTGGTTGTTTTTAATATCATCAAGCACCCGGTTAATTGTGAAATAGTCGTTTAATTTTTGCCGACAGTTTTCCGTCATCATTGAAAACGCTTTATTGAGATCATCGTCATATGTATAAAAATTGTAAGCGGTAAAGTATTGCAGAAAATACTGTGTGAAATTAAAAATCTCGGGCGCCGTAATTTTTTGCAGCGATTGAACATTCTTAAATGCATCAGCATTGCCTAATTGGTCCACACGGATGACGAGAGGCGGTTTTTTTACGGTTGTTTTTATTATTACCGTTTGAAAAATTACCGCAGCCGCTAAAAACAGAGTGAGCGTTTTGAATAAGTTAAGTTGATTGAACGTGTCCCCGAAGACCTCAAAATATTTTCGTTCCTTTGTCTCTTTTGTTTTCGGTTTATCTTCCGGTTTTTCTTGTGGCTCATCTGGTTTTTGTTTAATTACTTTTTTACCAAAAATGTTCATGATAACTTACCTCCTATCTCGTTGCCGGTGGCGGTGCAGATTGATCATCATGTTGACCTGTTCCGCCACCAGGAGAACCGCTTTTACTCTCTTTCCCGCCCGCCAGTGCACCTGCTATTTTTTCCCTCATTGCACCAACGGGATTCGCGGGTGTACCGGCAAATTTCGCAGCCGCTATTGTTGCCATTGCTATTGCTGCCGTTCCCATGGTGCCTATATTTTGTCCTGACAAAATTTTTGCCGTAAGCATCGGCACCATAATATACAGTCCTATAAAAATAACGCAAACTATAAGCCAGGGTACTATGTCTGTGTAACCGGCTCTGCTTAATACGTCTATATTCATCGCTGCAAAAACATCTTCTAATATGGTAAACATAACAACCCAGAATGAAACCTGCAATACATTCGTGAACCAACCTTTTAGCATTGCACTGGTCGGTGTAAAAATAGCAGCACCGAATGTCAACGGACCTATAACATACAACAAACATAAAAGAACATACCGTACCGTTAACAATAACGGCTTGACCATATACAATATCCATACAGTCATTTGCCCCAGCAGCATCTGCGGCAAAGTTATTACACTAGTAACAATTGGTTGTGCTATCTTCCCCACTCCCCATGGTATTTTTTCTATT
>DHFT01000043.1 GCA_002402375.1 Elusimicrobia bacterium UBA4817
TATAAACACCCCATATTCCTGACGGGAGCAATGCCAAAAAAACGGACAGCATTATTTTTTTCGTGGTCTGTTGTGATTTAATATGCGGCGCGGGGGAAATTGTAAATTTCATATTTTTTTATTTTGTATTAAAAACTTTGCCAGTTTTATATTTTGAACAAGATGAATTTTTGCCGGACATTCGTAAGCACAGCACCCACACTCCATACAATCAAGCGGATTATAATTTTTTAACTCCTCATATTTTTCTTTTTCAATTAGCCGTGAAATCATCGTCGGCACAAGTCCCATCGGACATACGTCTACGCATTTTCCGCAACGGATACAGTTTGAAGGTTCATAAAATTCCGACTCTTTCTCCGTAAGAATAACAAGCCCGGAAAAACCTTTTACGACGGGAACATCCAGAGTGAACTGTGTAATTCCCATCATAGGTCCGCCGGCGACAACTTTTTTTACATCTCCTGCGAAACCGCCGCAATAATCAATAATTTCGGACAGTGATGTCCCGATACGAACTTTTAAATTGCCCGGCCTTTTTACGGAACCTGCTACGGTAATTACCCGTTCATAAAGCGGTTTTCCCTCATAAACCGCCTCGTAAATTGCTTTTGCCGTTTGGATATTTTGGACTACACAGCCAACATCCATCGGCAATTTTCCGGACGGCACTTCTTTTTTTATAACCGCTTTTATCAGTTGTTTTTCCGCACCCTGAGGATATTTTGTTTTGAGTTTAACAATTTTGATTTTATTTGCTTGAGATTGCTTCATTTCGCTCGCAATGACATTATTAAACTTTTCTATCGCATCTTCTTTGTTATCCTCAATTGCAATATATCCTTTTTCAACATTTAGAATTTTCATTATCAGTTTCAGACCGACGACGACTTTTTCCGTTTCTTCAATTGCAACCCTATGGTCACAGGTAAGATACGGCTCGCACTCGCATCCGTTAAGAATTACCGAATCAATTTTTTTTTCTTTCGGCGGAGAAAGTTTTACATGCGTCGGAAATGCCGCACCGCCAAGTCCGACAATGCCTGCATTTTTTATAATTTCAACGATTTCATCAGAAAAAAGTTTTTCAGGGTCATTTTTTTTAAACTCAACCGTCTCGTCTTTATCGTCTGAATCAATGATTATTGAGTCAAAATTATAACCGCAGGGATGGAGGCGGCTTTCAATCGCAGAAACTTTTCCTGAAACAGGTGAGTGCAAATTTGCGGAGATAAATCCGGTTGCCTCTGCGATTAGTTGTCCGGTTTTTACGAGATCGCCGATTTTTACGATGGGCTTGGAAGGGGAACCGGTATGTTGTGATAAAGGAACAACCGCTTTTTTCGGAAGCGGGATTTCCTCCGTCTCTATTTGTGATGTGGATTTTGATTGGGAAGGATGAACTCCTCCGGCAAAACTATTCATAAAGCGCGAAACCTGTTGTTTTATAAATTTTTCTTTCTTTATCAATTATGAGGCATTCGGCGGCTCCGTACAATTGCGCAAGTTTAACTCCGGCATTCGGCCCTAAAACAAAAGTCGCAGTCGCCAAAGCATCGGCATCCGCCGCATTATCCGCTATGATGGTAGAACTTATTGACTCATCGGCCGAATAGCCGGACAACGGATTTATTATATGCGAAATTTTGGTTTTGTCAAGCAAAAAGTATCTCTCGTAATCGCCGCTTGTCGTAACTGCTTGGTCCTTGATTTTTAAGACGGTTAAAAACTCATTCTTATCTCTCGGATTTTGAAGTGCGATTTTCCAAACTTTTGAGCCAAAAACCCTGATATCTCCGCCGGCATTTACCAAACCTGTTTTCACACCGTTTTTTTTCAGCACCTCAACCGCACAGTCCACCGCATAACCTTTGGCAATGCCACCCAAATCAATTTTCATTCCTTTTTTCAGGAAGGTAATTTTTCTGTTTTTTTCGTTGATTAAAATGTTACGCCAACCGACCAGTTTTTTTGCGATTTCAATTTCCGACGGGAACGGCATTTTTTCTTTTTTCTTTGAATTTTTCCACAATTCAATAATCGGCAGAACCGTTATGTCAAACGCTCCGTCCGAAATTTCGGAAAAATAATTTGACTTTTTTATAAGTTGAATTACTTCATCCGAAACAATCGCCGAACCGTTCTTATTCAATTGTGAAATTTCGGAAGCGGGTTTATAGACGGAAAAAATATTTTCTACCCTGTCAATTTCATCAAAAGCATCCGAGATTGATTTTTTGGCGAGCACTTCTTCAAACATCCAGACCTTTATCTCAACGGTTGTCCCCATTAAGAGTTTTGTCCCGGAAAACTCTTTAATGTTGCGAGAACAACCAAACAAAAAAACTGCAAAAACCAAAATAATTTTTTTCATTTTTTGCCTCTACTATTGTATTTTTTACTTTTTATTCTTTCGCCGTTTTTGTAGGTATCTTTGTACATTATCTCTCCGGTTTCATAATACTCCTTGCAAACTCCGTCTAACCTGCCTTTTTTATATTCCGACTTTTCCTTTAATTTCCCGTTTTCATAATATGTCTTATATGCTCCGTTTAATTCATTATTTTTGTAGTTAACTTTATGAAATAATTTTCCGCTCTCATAATACATTTTGCTCGTACCTTCCAATTTCCCGTTCCTATAATTTATCTCATCTTTCAATTTTCCGCTTTCATAATAATCTCTGGTTTTACCGTCTAACTTACCGTTTTTATAATTTGCCTCTTGCATCACAGTGCCCGTTTCGTAATACAACCTGATAATACCTTCCTGCGAACCGTTTTTATAGTTCGCTTCCGAAAATAACTGACCGTTGTCGGCGTACTGTCTGACTATTCCGTCGGGTATAACACCGGATGTCCGAATATTCCCTTTTCCATCAATTATTTCTTTCGCTATTTCCCTACCGCCGCTATAATAAAAAATCTCTTTTATACTTCCGTTCCGGGTTGTTTTTCGTATTACTTCCGAGAATACCGTAGGCGTATTTATGGATGCTATTAAAAAATATATTATTATCCCTCTACAATCTCGGAACAAGTTTTTTCCTGTCATTTTTATAACGTGTAGTCCTTGGAAGACAATAATTCTTCAACCTTTCTGACAAGTTCTTCGTTTGAAAACGGCTTTACAATGTAAAAATCGCATCCTAACATCTCCGCCTGCTTAATATCTTCGGGCTGGGATTTTGCGGAAAGAATTATTATCTTCGGGTGAGGTTTAAACATTTCATCTTTTTTTAAGCGTCTTAATACCTGATAACCGGAAAAAAACGGCATCATTATGTCCAAAATTACAAGATGGGGTTTCTCCCGGCGACATATAGAATAAGTTTCTGCACCGTCTTTGGCAAAAAGAATCTGATGACCAAGTGGAAAAAGTATCGTTTTAAGAAGTTCTCTTATATCGTCATTATCGTCCGCAATGAGAATTTTTTTCACCCAGCACCTTCCCTTTTTCAATCTGATAATTCTAACATTTTCACAGCATATCTCTTTTAGCCCCAGTCCCTCTGATTTATTGTAAAGAAGGTGCGGGGTTAATCATTTTTCGCGGCACTTCGTGTCAATTTTTTAAGCAGAACTCTTGTGAAAATTTCAGATAAGTCGGCAACGACTTCTTCTTTCATTCCCATTTTATTTATATTTTATTTTGAAATATAAAATGAACAAACAAAGTATAAAAGTAACTGCGTTGGAAATAATAACCGGAAAAGATTTGATAAGAAATCCGTACGCAATCCATAATAAAATGCCCACGCAAAGTATAACAAACATATTGAGCGAAACATCTTTAGTTGATTTTGACTTCCATGCTTTAATCAATTGGGGCAGGAAAGCAAGTGTCGTTAATGTCCCCGCAGTCAAACCTAAAATAGTGATGAAGTTCATTTTGGCAATCTCCGGATTATTTTGTAGTGTTATTTTACTACTTTTTAGGCGGGTTTTCAAGGAAATTAAATCAACCGACTCAATAATATGAATGCCTGTTTTTCGGTTTCGTAACAATCCGAAATTTTTTGCTGAAGATTGATAAATAATGAGGGGTTTTCTTGTAAATAGTTAACTACTTTTTTTGTTAACCTGTTTATTTCAATATTGATTTCTTTCATTTCTTCAATTGTATCAGTTTTTTGTTCCTCAAAAATTTTGTTTTTTTGAAAAAGTAATTGCCTTATTTTTTTAAGTTCTTGAATTTCGTCGGGCAGGGCGGCAGAAGCGATCTTACTCCATATTGCTGCCGATTTTTCAAACAGTTCTGCGGGTTGGTTTAATTCAGGTTTTTCCAGGATTTCTGCGGACTCTCTTAAAAATTTTGCATACATCGGACGAAAAGCACTACCGCCGGTGCCGCCGATTTCAATGTAGATAAATGTGTTTAGCAAACAACCAAGCAGATTCATTCCCTTAAATTGTTTATTCCATTTTGGTACAAGTCCAGCCCATTTTTGCATTCCGGAAAGCCCGATGTTTTTTATCGGCGGTCGCAACATCACATCACAACATTCTTTTATGCCGTCTTTGATGCATTCTTTCAAATCCGGGATTACCGGCGGACATTTTATTTTGAACAGTTTATTCTTTGCCGGAAACGGCGGGAATTTTGATGAACGGGCTTTTTTGAAATCACCGATAGAAACAAAAACAGCTTTTTTTCCTCTGTCCGCAATATAAACTTTATTTTCGCATTCGTCAATTCCAAAGACAACAACAGAGTGTCCGCCGAAATGTGCTTCCGACGGAAGAGCCATATACGGAAGATACGCCATATCAACAAAAACATAAACCGGTTCGCAGGCGACGAGCAGTTTTTTTACTTCTTCATAACTTTTTTCGGTGCTGACTGTCTGGCATAAAATTGCTTCCGCACCGATACGCTTACAAATTTTTACAACAAACTCATCAACCTTTGAATTACGGGTTCCGATAAACGGCGCCGGCATTTTTTTTGTATGCCAGTAGATAAAACCGATTCCGCCGCCAAGACCGAAAAGCATTTCCTCCGACAACGACAAATTATGATATTCAAGAATACTTTTTAACGCCGTTGTCTGGCAGTGTTTTCCGCCGAAATAATTAAAATTTTCCAAAATTATTTTTTCAGCCATTTATTTTATTTTGAATTCAAGGTTTTCCGATTTCGCAGGTTTATCAACGGTAATTTTTTTATACTCTTTTATTTCACCCGAAAGAATTTGCCGGCTTAAACCGTCAACTATTTCTCTCTGAATCGTTCTTTTTAGCGGACGGGCACCGTAGACGGGGTCAAAACCGCTGTCAGCAATAAAGACCTTTGCCCTGTCGGTAAGTTCAATGGAAATTTTTCTATCGGAAAGCCGCTTGTTGACAAGTTCCATCTGCAAGTCCACGATTCTTTTGATATGCTCAATCGTAAGGTAGTGAAAAATAATCACCTCGTCAATACGATTTAGAAATTCAGGACGGAAATACTGCCTCAGAACAGAAAGCAATTTTTCTTTAATATCTTTTTCCATAAACTCCAGAACCTGAGATGCTGTTTTTTGATAAAGTTCGCCGCCGAGATTAGACGTCATAATAATAACTGTGTTTTTGAAGTCAATCGTTCTGCCTTGCCCGTCGGTAAGCCGCCCGTCGTCCAGAATCTGCAAAAGCATATTGAAAACATCAGGGTGGGCTTTTTCTATTTCGTCAAAAAGAATTACGGAATACGGTTTCCGGCGAACCGACTCCGTGAGTTGCCCGCCTTCCTCGTAGCCGACATATCCGGGCGGAGCACCGACGAGCCGTGAAACCGTATGCTTCTCCATATATTCGGACATATCAATCCGTGTTATGTTTTTTTCGTCGTTGAATAAAAACTCGGCAAGCGCTTTTGCAAGTTCCGTTTTCCCCACACCCGTAGGACCCAAAAAAATAAACGAACCTATGGGTCTATTGACATCCGAAAGCCCGCTTCTTGACCTGCGAATGGCGTTTGAAACAGCAGTAATCGCCTCGTCCTGACCGACAACCCGATTTTTCAGTTCGTCTTCCATTCTTAAAAGTTTTTGCGTTTCCGTCTCAAGCATTTTTGAAACCGGAATACCGGTCCACTTGGAAACAACCTCGGCGACATCTTCCTCGTCAACCTCTTCCTTAAGCATTTTTACGGTTTTCTGTATATCCTGAAGTTTTTTATTTTCATCGTCCAGATGTTTTTGGAACTCGCGCAATTTCCCGTAACGCAGTTCAGCCACTTTCCCGAGATCGCCGTCCCGTTCCGCCTGCTGTTCCTCTGATTTTGTTTCCTCTATTTCCTGTTTTAACCGTCGGATTTTTGTGATAACCTCTTTTTCCTTCTGCCACTGGTCGGAAAATTTTTTTCTCTCCTTTTTCAGTTCGTCAAGTTTTTTGTCAACCTCGTCTGTTTTAGATTTTTCTTTAAGAAGTCCCTGTTTCTCAATTTCAAGTTGTCTGATTTTTCTCTCAAGGTCGTCAATTTCCGACGGTAGCGAGTCAATTTCTATTCTTAAACGGGAAGCCGACTCGTCAATCAAATCAATCGCTTTGTCGGGTAAAAATCTGTCCGAGATATACCTGTTTGATAAAATTGCTGCGGCAATGAGCGCAGAATCTTTTATCTTTACTCCGTGATGAATTTCGTATCTTTCTTTTAGCCCCCTTAAAATTGCAATCGTATCCTCCACCGACGGCGGCTGGACTATTATCGGCTGAAATCTTCTCTCCAGCGCGGCATCTTTTTCAATATGTTTTCTGTATTCGTCAAGCGTTGTCGCACCGATGCATCGCAGTTCGCCGCGGGCAAGGAGCGGCTTCATAATGTTTGCGGCATCAATTGCGCCTTCCGCAGCGCCCGCACCGACTAATGTATGAATTTCGTCAATAAAAAGAATTATTTCGCCTTCACGGGCAACAATTTCTTTTAACACTGCTTTAAGCCGGTCTTCAAACTCGCCGCGAAATTTCGCGCCGGCAATCAAAGCGCCCATATCAA
>DHFT01000009.1 GCA_002402375.1 Elusimicrobia bacterium UBA4817
TAAAATCAATATCGGCTCTCGGGTTTTACCGGTCTATTGACATAAAAGAATTTTTTTTATAAGATACTCTGCATCTTGAAGCAGAGTATCTTGTTACGCTTTGTGAAAATATTTATTCTTGTAATAAACTTGTATTTATGAAAACACCCTATTACTTAATTGATGAAAAAAAATTGCTGAAAAATCTGAAAAGAATAAATTATGTCAGAAAAAATTCCGGCGCGAAGGTCGTGCTTGCATTGAAATGCTTTTCTACATGGTCAGTTTTTCCCCTGATGAGAAAATATATGGACGGGACAACGAGCAGTTCTCTGTATGAAACGCGTTTAGGATACGAAAAGTTCGGCAAAGAAGTCCACGCATACAGCGCCGCATTTTCCAAAGATGACATAAAAGAAATCAAAAAATATGCCAATAAAATAATTTTCAATTCGGGAACGCAATTGAATTTATTTTACAAATATGTCTCCGGTATGAATATCGGTATACGGGTGAACCCAAAAATAAGTTATTCCCATTTTGATTTGGCAGACCCCGCACGAAAATATTCGCGGCTCGGCGAAGCAGATAAAAAATCAATACTAAGAATAATGCCGATGATTAGCGGAGTTATGTTTCACTTCAACTGCGAAAATGACGACTTTAAAAATTTTTCTTCCGCGTTGGATTTCATCGGAAAAAACTACGGTGATTTGCTGAAAAAACTGGAATGGATTTCACTCGGCGGCGGAATTTATTTTACGAAAGACAGTTACCCGCTGGAAAAATTTTGCAAAAAATTAAAAGAGTTCGGCAAAAAATTCGGGGTTCAGGTTTATTTAGAACCGGGAGAAGCGGTAATTACGCAGACAACGGAATTGGTGACAACGGTATTGGATATCGTTCACAATGAACTTGACATAGCCATAGTTGACACTTCAACAGAAGCGCATATGTTGGATTTATTGATTTACAGAACACCGGCAAAAACAGTTTTTGTTGAAAACAAAAACTGCCCTGAACGAAGTGAAGGGTCTCAAGCACTATCTGGCACCGAGATTCTTCCCCCGTATCAAGTACGGGGTCAGAATGACTGCAACAGCAAATTCAAATATATGATTGCGGGACACTCGTGCCTTGCAGGAGATGTATTCGGAACATACCGGTTTAAGAACCGTCTTAAAATAGGCGACACTATTAAAATTTCGGATGCAGCAGGATATACGATGGTGAAAAAAAACTGGTTCAACGGCGTCCGGATGCCTTCAATAGTCGTAAAGAGATTGAACGGAAAACTGGATATTGTCCGCAGTTTTGATTATAATGATTTCAAAAACAATTTATCTTAAAAAAGGAGGCGCGGAATAGATGCAGAACGAAATGCGGAACAGACGCTAAAAAATTCTGCGTCAGTTCTGTGTTAAGTTTCGCGTCAGTTCAGCGGTATCTTATGAAAAAAAATGTTTTGCTAATCGGTGCGGGAGCCGTAAGTCACGTGGCGGCGCATAAGTGCGCTCAAAACAACGATATTCTCGGAGATATATGTATCGCTTCCCGAACGCTGTCAAAGATAGAAAATATCATAAAAAGCGTGCAACGAAAAAACTCACTCAAAGACAAGACAAAAAAAATTTATGCAAGACAACTCAACGCATTAGACATTCCGGCAACCGTGAAACTTATAAAAGAAACCGGCTCCTCTATCGTTATAAACCTGGGCGCCTCGTTTGTCAATATGTCCGTCCTTGAAGCATGCATTGAAACCGGTGTGGTCTATATGGATACGGCAATTCACGAGGAACCGGACAAGGTTTGTGAAAATCCGCCATGGTATGCCAATTACGAATGGAAAAGAAAGGGTCGGTGCACACAAAAAGGTGTCACGGCTATACTGGGCGCCGGATTTGACCCCGGAATCGTCAATGCCTACTGTGCGCTGGCGGTGAAACATCATTTTACTCAAATTGATACCATAGATATTATGGATGTCAACGCCGGAAATCACGGAAAATATTTCGCCACTAATTTTGACCCCGAAATAAATTTTCGTGAATTCAAAAAAGTGTGGACCTGGATTGATAGAAAATGGGTGCAAGAGGAAGTTCACAAAGTCAAAAAAAATTATGATTTCCCGGTTGTCGGCGAACAGACCGTCTATCTTACCGGTCACGACGAACTGCATTCACTCTCAAAAAATATAGATGCAAACAGTATCCGGTTTTGGATGGGATTTTCCGACCACTACATCAATTGCTTCACCGTGCTAAAAAACATCGGACTGCTTTCGGAAAAACCGGTCAGGACTGCGGAAGGATTGGAAGTGGTTCCGTTAAAAGTCGTAAAGGCGGTACTTCCCGACCCGCAATCGCTGGCTCCGAATTACACCGGTAAAACCTGCATCGGCAACCTTATTAAAGGAAAAAAAGACGGAAAGGACAAAGAGATTTTTATTTACAATGTTTGCGACCACAAAGAATGTTACAATGAAGTGGAGTCACAGGCAATCAGTTATACCGCAGGTGTGCCTCCGGTGGCGGCGGCAATGCTTGTGTCAAAAGGTGTGTGGGATGTAAAGACAATGGTAAATGTTGAAGAATTGGACCCGGATCCTTTCATTGAATTGCTGAATAAAATGGGCCTACCGACGGAAATTAAAATTTATACTAACTAAAACTGCTCAATGGTTGACAAACTGCTCTCTACTGCCTTTATGGCATCGGCGGCAGAACTGGTTATACCGCCCGTATAACCCGAACCTTCGCCGAGCGGATACAGGTTTTTAATATTTACCGACTCATAATTCTCGCCGCGTTTAATTCTTACAGGAGACGAAGTTCTTGTTTCAGCAGCAAGCAGTATCGCATGTTCTGAAATAAATAAAGGATAATCTTCTTTCCATTTATTAAATGCGGTCAAAAGCGACTCAATCACAAATTTCGGAAATATTTCATTCATATCAGCAGCTGTTGTCCCCGTTTTACACGAATTAATACTTAATGTTTCAGAAATTCTTCCGGATAAAAAATCGGTTAAGTTCTGTGCAGGAACGAACCATCTTCCTCCTCCCGCATCAAACGCCTTCCGCTCTATATCTTTCTGGAACTCAATGCCGGCCAACGGATTGCTTGATTTATAATCATCGGTATGACAGGTTACGACGAGCGCCGAATTTGAGTATTCCGACGACCTTTTAGAGTAACTCATACCGTTGACAACCAGCATACCTTTTTCAGATGAAGCATTTACTATCTCACCGCCGGGGCACATGCAGAATGTGTACACACCCCTGCCTATTTTTCTATCGGTGTGAGTGAATGAATAATTAGCGGCGCCAATACCGGGAAAATTCTTATATTTTTCGCCGTATCTTATAAGATTAATAATTTTTACGGGATGCTCTATTCTCACACCGACGGAAATCGGCTTTTGTTCAACAGCAATTCCTTTTTTGTGGAGCATCTCATAAGTATCACGCGCAGAATGTCCAACCGCAAGATAGACAATTGAAGAAGGATATTCATTCTCCCCGTTTATTACAACACCTGTGATTTTACCGTCCGATATAATAATGTCCGTCATTTTTGAACTATAATATATCTCACCGCCTCTTTCAAGGATATAATTCCTTATATTCTTAACTATTTTGCACAACACATCCGTTCCGACATGCGGTCTGCTGACATATCCTATCTCTTCAGACGCACCGAATTTAATAAATGTCTCCAGCACCCTGTTTACATATCCGGAATTTTTTATTCTGGAAAATAGTTTTCCGTCCGAGTATGAACCGGCTCCGCCTTCGCCGAATTGGATATTTGATTCGGGGTTTAACACTCTTTCTTTAATAAATCGCCGGACATCAACGGAACGGTCTTCTATCTTTTTGCCTCTTTCAAATATTAAAGGTTTAATCCCCTGAGCAATAAGTTCAAGAGCAACGAACATTCCGGCAGGACCGAACCCTATTATTATAGGTCGCATCTTAATGTTTTTTGGTTTTCTGACTGATTTTATTTCTTCAATGTATATTGGAAAGTTTTCGTTGTCGGCGAAGTTATCGGGAGTAGTTACAACTATTGAAATTTCGTAGTAGAATTGTTTTTTACTGCGGGCATCAAGCGACTTGCTCAGTATTTTGACGAATTGTATGTTTTTTTCGCTGATGTTTAGTTTTCGCGAGGCAGATTTTAAGTACTCATCCACTCCGTCTTTTTCAACGGGTATTCTCAAATTACTTATTATTAAATCCAAAAATGCCCCCTCTTTTTTATTATCAAGCGAGTGAGTGAAATTATTTATCGTCGGTGATTTGTTGATTGCTCGTCGGTAAAATCAAAAACTCCGCGGACTGGACGACGTTCGAACCTATTTTACGACAAATACGCAAAATTTTGTGGTTATTTAATCAGAAACCTGCCGATTTTTACATCTGTAACTTATATACAACTACTGAGAATGCTGCAATGCATATCTATCCAAAAGATTTCTTATCATCTTCTGATATTTTGTATGATATCGTTTTGCTTCTTTCTTAAAATATCCGACGCTGTCTTTGCTCAATGCAATAGTTACTTTTACTTTTTTCTCGGATACAGCTAATTCTTCGGGCGACGGAAGTTTATCCCTGACCCTCATCATTTTTCCAACCGGCATATCATTGTCAATCATTCTTTTCATAATATCTTGCCCCCTTTCTCCAATATCCTGCTCCGTATATTCTGATTTTTCCTTTTCTATGGGTGAATCTTACTGTCACAACATGGTTTTCTACTTTGCCGATGCAGAATAATCTCTCTTCTGTTTTGCTATGTTTGGAATCTATGTATATTTTTCTCTTCTGGTCTTTGAATGCCTTCGCGGCGGTACAAAAAGCTATTCCGTGTTTACGGATATTCGCTATTTCCTTTTCTCTATCCCAGATAAAATCCCCATTTTTAATATCCATATCTTATACCCATATAGTTATACATATTATTATATGTATTTGTCAAGTACTTTTTCATAGTTTTTATTTTTATTGTTTTGAGGTAGGCATTTGCAAGTTTTGCCGTAAATTAAAAAACCGTGAGGTACGCCGGGTGAAAAATTATTTTAGGTTCGAAGTCCAGCCGGGGTTCCGATTTTCTCCGACGGTAAAATAGTTCACTCCTCGGGCTGGACGACGTTCGAACCTATTTTACGGCAAATACGCAATATTGCAAATTTTATCAGATACAGATAAACAAAGCCCCTATTTTGCCAATCTTACTATCAGTTTTCTATTAAAAACATTTGCTATTTTCTCAAGAGTACCGATAGTGACATTATTATCAGGGTTTTCTATTTTAGATATGGTCTGTTGTGTGGTGTGCAGTTTTTCTGCAAGTTCTTTCTGTGATAAACGATGCTGTTCTCTCAATTCCGTAATCTGCAATGCAACTACCGCACGTACATGTTCCTTGTCATATGCGGATTTAATCCTTGGATTTTTTAATAATTCTTTTTTTACGCTGTCAAATGAAACTGCGCCTCTCATTTTTCTCCACCTCCATTTCGTTTAATAAAATCGTTCATATAATTTATTGCCTTTTCTATTTCCGACTCAGGCACATTTCTTGTTTTTTTCATAAAACCATTTGTTAATACAATGCAACTATTCCAAAAAAAGTATAAAATGCGAATCTCTAACTTTCCAAAAGATAATCGTAATTCATAAATCTTGTCTCTCAATTTATCGGCGTACGGACGTTTTAACGTTGGCCCATATTCCTGAAGCAACGAAATCCACTTTACAATTTTACCTTGCACTTCTTCCGACAAATTTACAATAAAATCCTTTGCAGGTATATCCCCGCGTTGATTTTGATAAAAATAATATCTATACATTATCACACCTGTCCGCTTAAAATTTGAAAAAAGTCCTCCAATCTGGTAAAATAGTTTTGGAAAAAACAAAATTTACCGAGAGGAGGACTATAAAATGCATTATAACACAATTATGAATC
>DHFT01000010.1 GCA_002402375.1 Elusimicrobia bacterium UBA4817
CACGAAGCGAGTCGCATCCCTTTACTTGGGCATACAACATTGTGGTGAATTGATTCCAGCATGTAAATTTCTTTACATAGCGGTTGCCAAAATGATTTTTCGTGAGGTTCTCAAAATGATGTCTCGGAATAAATGTTTGCAATTGGCTCATAATTGTGTTATAATGCATCTTACAGTCCTCCTCTCGGTAAATTTTGTTTTTTCCAAAACTATTTTACCAGATTGGAGGACTTTTTTCAAATTTTAAGCGGACAGGTGTGTTTTGTAAAATATGTTATATACCTTATTTACCGGAATACTACGGGGAATTAACAAGATTATAATACCCGTAATTATTTTTGAAATGGTGAACGGAATATTTTACGCTATTGTTATTTCTTTAGAAAGATAAACATCTTGAATAGCATTAAAAATTTTGATTCCTTCTTCCATTGGTTTTTGGAATGTTTTTCTGCCCGATATAACGCCCATACCTCCGGCTCTTTTATTTATTACCGCAGTTTTTACTGCTTGCTCTAAATCATTTTTACCTGAAGAACCTCCGGAATTAATTAAACCAATCCTTCCCATATAAGAGTTAACTACCTGGTATCTCGTTAAATCTATAGGATGCTCAGATGTTAGTTTTTCATATACAAGCGGGTCTGTTTTACCGAATTTTAAGGCAGTATATCCGCCGTTGTTTGTCGGCTGTTTTTGTTTTACTAAATCTGCCTCAATAGTAACCCCTAAATGATTAGCTTGACCGGTTAAATCAGAAGATGTGTGATAATCAATTTCTTTTGTTTCAAAATCTTTATTTCTTAAATAACACCACAAAACGGTAAACATACCGAATTTATGAGCTTCTTCGAAGATAGAAGACACTTCTTCTATCTGCCTTCTTGATTCCAGCGAACCGAAATAAATAGTCGCTCCTACTCCAACTGCTCCCATGTCAAAAGCTTGCTGGACAGAGGCAAACAATCTCTGATCATAGGAATTTGGATAAGATAATAACTCGTTATGATTTAATTTTACGATAAAAGGTATCTTGTGAGCATACTTTCGTGAAACAGCTCCAAGTACTCCGAGTGTTGAAGTAACAGCATTGCATCCGCCTTCTATTGCAAGTTTTACTATGTTTTCAGGATCAAAATAAATAGGGTTCGGCGCAAATGAAGCCCCTGCTGAATGCTCGATACCTTGATCTACAGGAAGAATGGAAAGATATCCTGTTCCTGCTAATCTCCCGTGATTAAACACCGCCTGTAAATTTCTCAACACACTGTTCGTCCTATCAGAAATAGCAAACACCCTGTCAATAAAATCAGGACCTGGCAAATTAATGCTGTCTTTTGAAATTGTTTTACACTTGTGTTCCAAAAGATATTCAGCATCTGAGCCTATGATTTTAATTATTTTGTCGCTCATAACATTTCCTCCTTTCATTAGAAAAAATTTTTTGACTTACTGTTCGGATTTATTGTCTTTTAAGTAGTTGAATCTTTTATGTCCAATAATGCCCTGGAAAAAATTTCGTTATTTTTTTTATTCTCATCAACTGCTTTTATAATTTTCTCATAAACAGGGTTGTCTCCAATATTATCTGTCTTGCTTACCCATTGATCTAATTTACGGCTATTTTTTTTATTTTAACTGCTGTTTTTCTGCGCTTTGTTCTAATTTCTCAATAACATCAAGCATATCTTTATTTGCTTTTGTTCCTTCCAAAGGATTACCCTTTAACCATGATAAATATGTTAATTGGGACGGACCCTATTATTCAATCCAGGATATTGCCACCGTCTAAAAACATGCATTTGCCCTTTTAATTACCTCCGTCCCCATTACTTTTATTGTTGCCGGTCTAGGTGTTAATTCGTCCATTGTTTTTTATTTCTTTTTGTCTTTCAAGGATTCCCTTAATTACATATTTTTCCCAGTGTTCATTAGCTTCTTTATGGGTTTTATAACAATACACGCCTTTGGGTATGAATAGTTTTGATTTAAAAAACTTGCTTAATGAGTCATTAAACTCACAGCCTCTTTTCAGATTTTCTGCGGTGGCGTGATATGTTATTTCGGGTTCTTTAACTCTACCGACGATTCTCATAATTTCTTCTTTGTGGACGGAATCCCTTTGATTTTTTTGTTGACTTTAACCGCCTGCTGGAGTGCTTTTGCGAAACCCTTGAAAATGGATTCCGCTATGTGATGGTTGTTTTTCCCGGTGTGATTTTTTATGTGAATGTTTATTCCGCAAGATGATGAAACTGCTCTGAAAAATTCTTCAATTAACGAATAATCAAAATCTACGGATTTTCCGAATTTAACATCAAACGAAATGTAAGGTCTGCCCGATAAGTCAATAGCGACATAACTTAACGCTTCATCCATAGGAAGCAAAAAATTCCCGTATCTTGAAATACCGGTTTTTTTTCCGAGTGCTTTTTTTATTGCTTCACCGAGCACGATTCCTAAATCTTCAACAAGATGATGGTTATCAATTTTCGTGTCGCCCGTTGCTTGTATTTCCAAATCAATCAGCGAGTGTTTAGAAAAAAGTGAAAGCATGTGGTCCATAAACGGAATCGTCGTTTTTATTTTGTAATTTCCTTTTCCGTCCAGATTAAGCGAAAGTTTTATATCCGTTTCTGTAGTTTTTCTTTTTATATTCACTTTTCTCATTTTTCCTCCGTTGCATTTTTCAGTTTTTTTATTATTTTTTCCTCTTCGTCTGTTAAAATGCTTTCTCCGTCAAGCGAGAACTTTCCTTTTGTCGCTTCTTCAATAAGTATTAAAAGTAATTCAATCTCTCGTTTAGTTAGGTCAATTGTCATTTGCTCATTTAGCCAAATTATCAAGTGTTCTTATTTTAACCGAATTTGCATGTTCAAAAAGCCCTTCAGTTTCTGCAAGTTTCATTATTTCTTTTGCCGATTTTTTTAATGCCGATTTTTCATAACTGATAACCGACGATGATTTAAGAAAGTCATATACGGACAAGCCGGACGAAAATCTTGCGGTTCCATTTGTCGGAAGAACATGACTCGGTCCTGCAAAATAATCGCCGACTGCAACGGGCGAATAATTCCCGAGAAATATCGCCCCAACATTTCTGATTTTTCGCGAGATATTATCGGAATTTTTTGTCATAATTTCAATATGTTCGGGTGCGATTTCATTTGCGATTTTTATTGCCTGCTCTATATTTTTTACCCGGATAATTTTTATTTGTGTTTTGTATTCCGATATTTTATTTTTTACAAACTCTGATAGTTTTTTCGAGACCGAAACCAAAGTCGCTTTTGCGTTTTTATCGTGTTCACATTGTGCAGTTAAGTCGGAAATAATAAAATCCGGATTTGCGGTGTCGTCTGCAATTATCAGAACTTCCGACGGGCCTGCCAGCATATCAATACCCACATCCCCGAAGACCTGTCTTTTTGCCTCAGTAACAAAAACGTTACCGGGACCTACAATTTTATCAACTTTAGGAATCGTTTTTGTTCCGCAAGCAAGAGCGGCAATCCCCTGAACTCCGCCGACACGGTAAATCTCATCAACGCCGCAAATTTTTGCCGTTGCAATAACCTCTTTCGTCAAATTTTTCGGCGGACTAACCATAACGATTTTTTTAACCCCCGCGATTTTTGCAGGAATCGCCGTCATCCAAATCGTAGATGGGTAAGAAAATCTTCCGCCCGGAATATAAATTCCTACCTTTTCTATCGGATTAAAAATTAGTTTAAGTATTATTCCGTTTTTTTTAATAACGGTAGATTTTGGAAGTATTTTCTTTTGAAAAATTTCTATATTTTTTTTTGCCTGTTTAACAGCGTTCAAAAAATTATTATCGGCATTTTCTAAAGCGGTATCTATTTCCTTTTCGGAAATCATGAAATCACTCGGCGAAAGTTTAACGCCGTCATACTTTTTTGTAAAATATGAAACGGCGGAATCATCTTCTTTTTTTACTTTTTCAATAATCTTTTTTACAATAATATTCATAATTTTTAATTTTACCTTTTTAATTTTTAATTGTCAATGACCCGTTTTATATCAGCACCAAGTTTTTCCAATTTTCTAACGATGTTTTCATATCCGCGGTCAAGATATTCAAGTCCCGTAATTTCGGTTTTTCCTTTTGCAGAAAGTCCGGCAAGTATAAGTGCGGCTGCTGCCCTTAAATCGGATGCAACAACTTTTGCTCCGGTAAGATTCTTAACGCCTTTGACAATTGCCGTGTTTCCTTTTATTTTTATATCCGCTCCCATTTTGAGAAACTCTGCGACCGCCTGAAGACGATTTTCAAAAATGGTCTCAGTAATAACACTTTTGCCTGAAGCGATTGACATCAATGCCATCCACAGCGGCTGTAAATCCGTCGCAAATCCGGGATAGACCTGCGTTTCGGCATCAACGGGCTTTATTTTTTTGGGACCGACAACTCTTAAAATTCCGTTTAGCATTAATATTTTTGCCCCGGCAAGTTTTACCTTTTCAATAAGTGATTCATTGTGTTCAAAAATCGCATTGGATATGTTTATGTTACCTAAAGTTAGAGAAGATGCAACGATAAATGTTCCCGTTTCAATTCTATCCGGTATAATTTCATATCCATCCGGCCAGCCCTTCAGTTTTTTTACTCCGTTAATTTCTAAAGTTTTAGTTCCGATTCCCTTGATGTCCGCGCCAATTTTTACAAGAAAATTTGCCAAATCGGTTATCTCAGGTTCGGTAGCGGCATTTTTAATTACTGTTTTACCTTTGATAATTGTTGCAGTCATCAAAAGGTTTTCTGTTGCGCCGACTGACGGGAAATCAAGAATGATTTTAGTACCGTTTAATTTTTTAGCGAAGATTTTAACATTTCCGCCGGAAACAAAATATTTTGCCCCTAATTTTGCCAAACCGTCAAGGTGAATATTTATGGGGCGTATTCCGATAGCACATCCTCCGGGTAGCGGAATTTCGGCTTTTTTGAATCTTGCCAGAAGAGGACCCGCTACCAAAACGGATGCTCTCATTTTACTTACAAGTTTATACGGTGCATCGGTTTGTAATTTGCCGTTGGCTGTTATTGTTATCTTATTTTTTTCTTTTTTTATTTTTTTACCGAGATGTTTTAACAGCGCGACAACGGTATTTATATCCTCAAGTTCGGGTACATTATCAATAACACATTTACCGTCGGTAAGAAGCGTGGCTATAAGTATCGGAAGCGCGGCATTTTTTGAACCGCTTATTTTAACATCCCCGCGCAACCTTTTACCGCCGTTAATTACTATTTTGTCCATAAATCACTCTTTCTTGTTGAGAATAATCATTTACTATTTTTATGTTTCTGAATTTAGCCGCTGCCATCATTTTTTTTATTTTCTGTGAATGGTGATACCCTATTTCAAACATAAGAAACCCGTTTTTTTTTAGAAGTTTCCTGCTCATCAGAACAATTTTTTTGTAAAAGTTCAGTCCATCTTTTCCGCCGTCAAGTGCAATTTTAGGCTCGTGCTGTATTTCTTTTTGCAATTTTTTTATTTCCGAATTTTTTATGTAAGGCGGATTGGAAATAATCAAATCAAAAGAAGGTAGAAGGTAGAAGGTAGAAGGTAGAAGGTTAAATAAGTTGCTTTGTAAAAAAGTTATTTTATCTGAAACATCATTTAATTTTGCATTTTTTTTTGCAACGCCCAACGCTTCTTTGGAAATATCGGTAGCAATTATTTTCGCATCGGAAATATATTTTGCGAGAGAAATCGCTATGTTTCCGGATCCGGTTCCAATGTCAAGTATAGTGGGAAGTGGGAAGTGGGAAGTAGGAAGTAGTTTAAGAACTTCTTCTATTAAAATTTCGGTTTCCTGCCGAGGAATAAGAACATTTTTATTGACAAAAAATTTAAGCCCCATAAACTCCGTCTCCTCCGTAATGTAAGCAGTAGGCAACCCATTCTTTCTTTTATCCAATAATTTTTGATATGAATTTTTTTCGCGGGTTTTTATACTTTTTTTAGAAAAGTAAAATTCAGACGGTTTTAATTTCAGGCAATGTTCAATTAATATTCTTGCATCGTTTAAGTTTCTTTCACCCAATTGTCCCTTTCCGTAATTAAGAAGTTCCGTCGGATTCATAAGAACTCCGCCTTTTTGAATTTTTCAACTATACCGTCCAAATCGCCGTCCATTATCGTTTCTATATTATGAAAGTTTTCGTTCAAACGATGGTCGGTGATTCTATCCTGCGGGAAATTATATGTTCTGATTTTTTCGCTTCTGTCACCTGTTCCGACTTGTTTTTTTCTCTCATCGGCAACTTTTTGCTGTCGCTGATTTTTTATTACATCATATATTCTGGCTTTAAGTATTTTCAACGCTTTTAATTTATTTTTTAACTGCGACCTTTCGTCCTGACATGCCACGACGGTATTGGTCGGAATATGCGTAATTCTTACCGCCGAATCAGTTTTTTGAAGATACTGTCCTCCGTGTCCGCCTGCACGATAAGTATCAATCCGCAGGTCGTTGGAATTTATTTCAACATCAATATCTTCCGGTTCAACAAGTACGGCGACGGTAACGGTTGATGTGTGAACCCGCCCGGCTGCCTCGGTTTCCGGAACCCGCTGGACACGGTGCGTTCCGCTTTCGTACTTAAAAAATCCGTAAGCACCGCCACCTTCAACAGTAAAAATAATTTCTTTTGTGCCGCCGATGCCCGTTGAATTTAATTCCAGAACTTCCGTCTTAAAACCTTTTGATTGAGCATATCGGGTGTACATTCGGTATAACTCTGAAACAAAAAGTGCTGACTCGTCCCCGCCCGCCGCCGCTCGTATTTCAATAATGATATTTTTTTTATCGAGAGGGTCTTTTGGTTTTAGCATTTCTTCAAGTTCGGCGGCAAGTATCTTTTTTTTATTTTCAAGTTCGGAAAGTTCCGACTTCGCAAGTTCTGCCATTTCCAAATCATCTGTTTTTAAAATCTCATCAAGGTGAGATATTTCTATTTCAATCTTTTTATAATTATTGAATTTTTCTATAAAAGGATATAACTCTTTTCTTTTTTTTGATAATTCGCGAAGTTTTGTGGAATCGTAATTTATCAAAGGGTCAGAAAGCGATTTTTCTATATCGGTGTATTCCTTTTCAATATTTTTTAATTTTTCAGTAATCATACAATTGAAAAGGCAAAGAATCCCTTTTTAAGAATAACTTTGCCTTACAAAAATTTCTATAAAGTATTTACTTCTCCGATGCTTCCTTTGGTTTCGTTTCTTTTTTGACATTTCGCGGCATATCTGATTTTCTGGCAAAATCCTTTTTAGGTATGTGTTTTGGAACCGCTTTTTTGATTTTTTTAAGCGGTTTAATTTTCATTACTACCGTTTTGGGTTTTCGCTTTACGGTTTTACCGCCGGTTGTTGAATACTTTGACAAAAATTTATCCACCCTGCCGGCAGTATCAACCAATTTTTGTTTGCCGGTAAAAAATGGATGACATTTTGAACAGATGTCTAAGTTTATCTCCGGTTTTGTCGCCCTTGTGATAAAACTATTTCCACATGCACAGGTTACCTTACATTCTACATAATTCGGATGAATTCCTTCTTTCATTTTAGATACCTCTATTCGCTACGCTCACCCCCGACTAAAGTCGGTGGCTAATTTTTGGCAATTCTTATGCTAATTATATAAAAATAAATCTAAAAGTCAAGAAAATTATTTTCCCAAATATTTTAACGGATTTACAGGTCTGTTATATTTCCGTACTTCAAAATGAAGATGAGGTCCCGTTGAATAACCGGTTGAACCCATTTTAGCAATAATTTGCCCCGCTTTCACATATTGTCCTTTTTTTACAAGATAAGAACGAAGATGACCGTACTTTGTTGAAAATCCGTTTTTATGTTTTATGATTACCAGTTTTCCATATCCTGTCTGTCGCCCGACGAATATAACCTTACCGTCGGAAGATGCCCTTATAGGTGCACCGTAGCATCTTGCCAAATCCAGCCCTTCGTGAAATCTTCTGTCTCTGAAAATGGGATGTCTTCTTAAACCAAATCTGCTTGTAATCCGGCAGTTTAGCACAGGCCATAAAAAATCCGCAAAGTGAATTTTCACGCCCGGAATAAAAATTTTATCACCCGCCGCGCACTCTTCAAAATCTTCCAACCCGTTTGCCAATAAAATTGTTTCGTTACTAACTTTATATTTTTTTGCGAGCGTTTCAATCGTCTCGTTGTTTTTTATTGTGTGAATATGTCCCTTTTTATTTATTACAAAAATTTTCTGTTCGGGTTTAAGAATTACGGACTCAAGATTATTTATTCCTCTGACAGTAGAGACATCTGTACCGTATTTTTTTGCAATTGATTTTATGTCCTCATTTTTTTTAACGGTATGATTTAAAATTACGGGTTCATCAAGTTGTCTAAGATATTCATAATCGGGATGTTGCGGTTTTAAGCTGGTAATTAGAAGTTCGTCGTAGGAAGGTTTTTCCAGCACTGCTGTGAGATTTAAAGTAATAATAGCGGATAGCAAAAGAACAACAGGCAGGATTTTGTAAAATAATTTCATTTTCTAACCATTTTTTTCTACCGGCGCGAAGCAAGAAATTTGTAAGGAACCTTGAGGAGCGACTACGCATTCAAGAGCGACGATAAGAGCGAAATCCGACAGGGCGGTCGGATAAGTGACCAAAGGGAATCCCTTTAGGGACTTTTCCGACAAATTTACTTGCGAGCGACATTTTATTGCGAAAACTCCATTGATTTCAGAAAATCCTTATTTGATTTTGTGGCGGATACTTTTTCTGTCAAAAGTTCCATCACTTCAACGGAAGAAAGCGGCGTCAAAACTTTCCGCAAAATCCAGACCTTGTTTAATTCTTCGCCACTTAGTAAAAGTTCTTCTTTTCGTGTTCCGGATTTGTTTATGTCAATTGCCGGAAAAATCCTCCTGTCTGCAAGTTTTCTGTCCAAATGGATTTCCATATTGCCGGTGCCTTTGAATTCTTCAAAAATAACATCGTCCATTTTGCTTCCGGTATCAACAAGAGAAGTTGCGATTATTGTAAGAGAACCGCCCTCTTCAATGTTTCTTGCGGCGCCGAAAAATCTTTTCGGTCTTTGCAGAGCGTTTGAATCAAGTCCGCCGGAAAGCACTCTGCCCGACGATGGCTGAGACGCATTGTATGCCCGCGCCAAACGGGTGATTGAATCAAGCAGAATTACGACATCCTTTTTATGTTCAACAAGCCGCTTCGCTTTTTCCAGAACCATTTCTGCAACCTGAATGTGTCTGTCCTGCGGTTCGTCAAATGTTGACGCAATTACCTCCGCCTTAACGGAGCGCTGCATATCGGTAACTTCTTCGGGCCGTTCGTCAATCAGAAGAACAAGCAAGTGAATTTCCGGATGATTTGTGGTTATAGAATTTGCTATTTTTTGTAAAATCATTGTTTTTCCTGCTCTCGGCGGCGATACGATAAGTCCCCGCTGACCTTTGCCTATCGGCGTAAGCAGGTCCATAAGCCGCGTCGTAATTTCGTCCTTTTTTGTTTCAAGATTTATTTTTTCCTGAGGGTAAAGCGGGGTTAAATTGTCAAACAGAACCCGCTCTCTGATTTTTTCAGGGTCTTCGGAATTTACCGCCTGAACTTTTAATAATGCCAAAAATCTTTCATTCTCTTTAGGCGGGCGAACCTCACCGGAAACGGTATCGCCTTTCCGCAGGGCGAATTTTTTTATCTGCGACGGCGAAATATAAATATCCTCCGGTCCCGGCAGATAGTTTGAATTAGGAGAACGCAAAAAACCGAACCCGTCCGGCAGAATTTCAAGAACACCCTCGTCAAACATAAGTCCGTTCTGGGTAATCTGTCCCTGCAAAATCTTAAACACCAGTTCCTGTTTTTTCAATCCCGCAATGTCGTCAAGTTTTAATTGCTTTGCCAGTTCCGTCAATTCCGCCATGCTTTTTTTTGACAAGGCAGAAATGTCCGTCTTGTTTGTCTGTTCCATTTTTCCTCCGAACTTCATAAACCACGAAAACACGAAATCGCGAAGAAGAGCGTATAATTCTATTTTATTCGTTGCATACTTTCGCAGTCAAAATTTATTGAAAGATTTGTGTGATTATCATAATGATAGGATTTTTTTGATTTGAAATCAGATAAGTTATCTCAACTTTTACTATTTTATAAAAATTAAATTATTTTGTCAAGCAAATTTTTGGTATTATCTATTATGATGTCGGCAAGTTTTAATTTTTTACTCAATGGCAATTGTGCGGAAATCCTGCGTATCGCTTCGGTTTTTGTTAGTTTATCCCGTTTCATCAGGCGGCTTATTTGCTGATTTTTTTTGCAATATACGACTATAATTTTGTCAAACATTTTTTCAAGATGCGTTTCAAATAAAAGCGGAACATCAACGATAACAGGTAGAAGGTAGAAAGTAGAGGGTAGAAGGTTAAGTTGTTTTTTAAGGTTTTTGATAATTGCCGGATGTAAAATTTTTTCCAACTGCTTTCGTTTCGTAAAATCCGAAAAAATTATTTTTGCGATTTTTTTTCTATTTAATGTTCCAAAGTATTTTTTAATTTTTTTCCGGACATTTGCCCGTGTATAAACTTTTCTTGCTATTTCATCGCAAGAAATAGTTTTTATCCCCAGTTTTTTGAACTGGTTCAGCACCGTTGTTTTTCCCGATGCAATCCCGCCTGTAAGACCAAGTATTCTTGGTTTTTGGTTAATTCTTTTAGACATTTCAAATGTATATTCCTGGTTCTTCGGGTAGTTCTTTTTTCTTGAGATATCTTAAAATGACTCTTATCGTAAAAATATAAATAATCAAAATCAAAACTGTTATTGCAAATTTCGTATAGCTTTCCAAAATTATAAATTCAAGCATATAATAAAATAAAACAATAAATATACCAAAGAAAATTCCAAATACTAAAAAAAATATGACGTATGTCATTGGCCCAACAATAAAAAACCATACAGGAAAACCAAATAAAAACTTCTTTTTAATCATTTTTCACTTTTTATCCGTTCCATATCAGCCCAGTTTTTGCCGATTTTTACATCAACAACAACGGGTATGTCAAGTTTCATTGCGTTTTCCATCTCGGATTTGAGCATTGGAACATGTTTATCAATCTCATCTTTTTTGATTTCAAACAAAAGGTCGTCGTGAACTTGAATTAACATCCTGCATCTTGCATCTTGCATCTTGCATCTTTTATTTATGTTTATCATCGCAATTTTTATTATATCGGCGGAAGTGCCCTGTATAGGAGTGTTTATTGCCGTCCGTTCGGCAAAGGCGCGTATTTGGGCGTTCGGGCTGTTTATCTCGGGTAGATACCTTATTCTTCCGGTAAGAGTGGTTACATATCCGGTTTCTTTTGCCGTTTTAGTTGTTTGCGTAATCCAGTTTTTTACGCCGCTGTATTTTTCAAAATACTGGTTAATGTAATTTTGCGCTTCTTCGGGCGTAATGCCTAACTGTTGTGAAAGTCCCCACGATTGCTGCCCGTAGACAATACCGAAGTTTATGCCTTTTGCCCTTTTTCTCATTTCATTTGTGATTTCCTCTTTTTTTAATCCGAAAACCTCCGCTGCGGTTGCGGTATGAATGTCCGCTCCTTCAATAAAAGCGGCACGAAGTGCCTTATCTTTTGTGATGTGAGCCAGCACCCGCAGGTCAATCTGCGAGTAATCAAAAGATGCAAAAATAAAATTATCTTCGGGAATAAAGCCCCGCCGGATTTTTCTTCCGAGTTCCGTTTTTATTGGAATATTCTGCAGATTCGGTTCCGACGATGAAAGCCGTCCTGTTGATGTAACCGTTTGATTAAACTGGGTGTGCAACCGTTTTGTTCTCGGATTTATTTTGGAAATTAGTGCGTCAATGAATGTTGATTTAAGTTTTGATATTTCCCTGTATTCCAAAATAATTTTCGGCAGTTCGGATGTTTGTGCAAGTATGTTGAGAACCTCTTCTCCCGTAGAAAAACCGGTTTTAATTTTTTTAACCGGCGGCAGCCCCATTTTGTCAAAAAGTATATGGGCAAGTTGTTTCGGAGAGTTAACGTTAAATTGCTCGCCTGCCGTTGAATAAATTACTTTTTCCAATTTTTTGAGTTCCGTGTTAAATTCGTCGGATAATTTTCTGAAATACATTTCGTCTATTTTTATGCCTGTATATTCCATTTTATATAAAACTTCTGCCAGCGGCATTTCAATATCGTTGAAAAGCGGAAGCAGTTTTTCTTTTTCTAATTTTTCTTCCAAAATTCCATGGCATCTTAAAATAACGTCGGTAATTTTGCAGAGTATATTTTTTACTTCCTCAATTTCCATATTTTCAAAATTGCTGCCGTCAGTGCCGTCGGTTTTTATTCCGAGATATTCAATCGCCATATCTTCTATTGAGTGGTTTTTTCCGGAAGGATTTAAAAGATATGATGCGATTTCGGTATCAAATATTTTTGATGTACGGATGCCGTATTTTTCAAAAACGGAAAATTGTGATTTTATATTATGCGTGATTTTCGCCGTTTTTTCATTTTCAAAAATAACTCTCAAGTGTTTGAAAACTGTTTCAGGCGGTAATTGTCCGGAAGAGGTCAGTGTAAGATGCCCTACCGGTATGTAAAAACATTTATTTTTTTGGGCAGTTAGAGCGATGCCAACCGGGCTGCCGTTATTGTCTCTTGCAATAAGAAACGAAAATTCCTTATAACCTTTTAGATGGTTTGCCAAGGACTCAAGTTCGGAGTCATTTGATATTACTTTGTAATCGTTATTTGTATTATTCGCATCATCTTCTTTTACGAGCAGTTTGAGCAGCGAATAAAATTCCAGCCGTCTCAAAATAGATATGAGTTTTTCGTTGTCCGGATTTTTAGGTTTCAGGTTTTCAAAATCTACATCCATAGGAATATCACGGACAAGGGTTACAAGTTTTTTTGAAAGAAGCGCCGACTCGGAATGCTCCGCGATTAATTCGCCGGTTTTTCCCTTGATTTTATTTTGATTTTTTATAATGTTTTCCAGAGTTCCGAATTCACGGATAAGTTTTACCGCAGTTTTTTCCCCAATACCGGGAACACCGGGAATGTTGTCTGACGCATCACCGGAGATTGCAAGATAGTCAACTATATTTTCCGGCGGTATTTCCCAGTTTTTTAAGACCTCATCTTTATCATAGATAATATTTTTCGGTTCATTTAAGACACTAACACTTTTATCCACAAGTTGCAGAGCGTCTTTATCTCCGGTTACAATCATCACATCTATTCCTTTGCTTTTTGCTTTTTCGGATAGAGTAGCGATTAAATCATCCGCTTCAAATCCTTCTTTTTCATAAATCTTAATATTTAATGCGGAAATTACCTCTTTTACCAGCGGAAACTGATTTTTTAATTCGTCGGAAGTTTTTTTTCTGTGCGCTTTATATTCGGAAAATTCTTTGTGTCTGAAAGTCGCAGCCGGATAATCCAGACAGACGGCAATGTAGTCGGGTTTGTATGTCCGTAAAATTTTAAGCAGCATTCTGGTGAAACCGAAAACGGCGTTGACCTGCTCGCCCTTTGATGTCGTCAGATTTTGTATTGCATGATACGCCCTATGTATGTGGGCGTTGCCGTCAATAATATAAATTGTCATTATTTTTTATTTGTAACCGCAGATACACGCAGATTAACACAGATACTTATTCCCGTTTTTATCTGTATCAATCTGCGGTTGCTTTTTTATTTTGGATTAAAAGGCAGTAAAATTTCGGTATCCTGAATTATCCGTCCTTTGTCGTCAATTTTTCCGCTATTAAGTTCAACTATTTTTTGTGAAAATTTTTCATCCCCTAAAACCTTTTTTGATATATCTGTTATATTTTCGCCGGCAGTCGTTTTGTAATAAATAAATTTTTCCGGTTCTTCCGTTTTTATTTTCAGTATCGTCATTTCTATCCGTCTGTTTTTTGCTTTCCCTTCATCCGTGGAATTTGCTGCTACAGGATTGAATTCGCCGTAGCCGCGAATCTGCAGTCGTTTCGGGTCTATACCGTTTTTTATAAGTTCATTGCCGACACTCCAGCCTCTTTCCGCCGACAGATACCAGTTGTCCTTGTATTTACCCCCGCGCAGCGGACTGGAATCGGCATGTCCAGAAATAATCACTGTGCCGGGATTTTTTCTAAGATAACCGGAAATATCTGCAATCGCAACCTTGAAATTGTCGGAAAGTTCGGGGCTGCCTTTAGAAAAAATAATGTCCTGCGGGAACGTAACATTTATTTTCTCGGCGGTTAATGATATTTTTCCGAACTTTTCAAGTTTTTTCACAAGCAGTTGATTTTCGCTGACTTTTAACGCTTCCTGTTGAAGCGATGTCAGAGCGAAAAGAATAAGAAAAAATATCATCAGCGATGTCATCATATCGCCGTAAGGAACCGCCCACATATTCGGGTCCGCTGCCGCCGATTCCCCGAACCTTCTTCCGTAAAATACCGTTTTCTTTTTCATAATTGATTTATTTTTTCACCTTCTTACTCGTAGAGCGAGGGTGTTGTTGAGCAGAACTTCACGGAGTTCCGCATTCGCATTCAGCGGAACGAGTGAGAGCCCGCCTGCAGAGGCGAGGCGTTTCTGCGAGACAATTCCCGAGCGACTATTTTTCCCTATACACCACATAAATCTCTATTCGTCTGTTTAATGCACGGTGGCTTGGCGTATCGTTTTCATAAAGCGGATGATGTTCGCCGTAACCTGCAAGAACCAGCCGTTTAGGGTCAATGCCGTATTTGTGAAAATATTTGACGACGCTTCTTGCCCTATCCATAGAAAGTTCCCAGTTTGACGAATACCGCAGACCTTTTTTTATCGGCGTATTATCGGTGTGCCCTTCAACTATTACGGTGTAAGGCACATCCGTTAGCCACTGGGCGATTTCATTGAGCGGTTTTGTGGCGTCAGTATTTAGTTCCGCCCGCCCAAGTTTAAAAAGTACGGGTGAATCAAAAATTATGCGAATACCCTGCATGTCCGATTTTATTTTCAGGACTTCGTCAAATTTTTTCTCTTGTACGTCCGCTTTTTTTTCTTCACGAACGGTCGGAATTTTTACTTCCGTTTTGGTGATGGTCGTGTGAAATGATTTCTGTGCTTCTATCTGGGTGTCAAACGACATTCTGGTTAGTCCCCATAACATCATAAAAAAAAGCATCAGGTTGGTCATCATATCGCCGTAGATGGTAAGCCATATCGGCGTGCTTGCCTGCTGTCCGCCGTAAAATCGTCTGAACGAGAACTTTTTTTTCATAACACTTTTTAGTCACAGAATTTCACAGAATTTCACGGAAGTTTTTTCTGTGTTCTTCTGTGTCTTTCTGTGGCTTCCATTTTTTACCTGCTTTTTCTCATTCTGTAAGCGAGGTATGCTTCAAGTTTTTTTCTTAGAATTAAAGGAATGTCGCCTGCCTGAATCGCAAGAATGCCTTCAATCATAACCTCTTTGGAAAGTATCTCCGCTTCGGAAAGTGCGTTGAGTTTTGAAGCGACCGGCAGGAAAATAAAGTTGGTTGAAAAAATTCCGTAGAATGTGGTTGTAACGGCTACCGCCATAGAGGCACCCATCGTTTTCGGGTCGGCAAGATTTTTTAACACCTGAACTACGCCGATAAGAGTTCCTAAAAGCCCGAATATGGGAGCATATGTTCCCATCGTTCTGAATACCGAGGAATTGGCGTTGTGTCTTCTTCTGATAAAAACGATTTCCGTCTCAAGATTGTCTCGAATTAAATCCGGCGGCAGTCCGTCAATCAACATCTGTATTCCTTCCTTCAAGAAGCGGTCGTCCATTTTGCCGATGTCTTCCTGAAGAGAATCAATCCCCGTGCGTTTTGCTTTTTCGCAGAGTTGCAACAGGGCATTTATTATGACCTCCGGTTGCCGTTTGTATTTTTTCGGAAAAAAAATGAAAATGGATGCTTTTAATGCCTGTTTAAGTTGGTCACCCGGCACCGAAATCAAGGTTGATGCGAGTGTCCCGCCGAAAACCAGCACCGCGGCAATAGGATTTATAAGCAGGTTGAGTATTCCGCCGTGATACATAACGAAATAGATAGCCCCAAATCCGAGTGCAAGCCCAAAAATTGTTAATAGATCCATAGTAAAATCAATTAAAAGATTATGAAAGATTGAAAGATTCAAAGATTTTAATCTTTATAATTTTTGTAATCTTTTTAATCTTTTAATTGCCCCTTTATCCTCCCCTTTCCTTTTTTAAACGTTCTTTTATTTTTGCAAGTCGTTCTTCTCGGGTTTCCGTTTTTATTTCTCCCACCCGTACGGGCGGTTGCTGTTTTTCCTTCGTTAGAGTTTGTTCCGTGTCTGTTCCGTGTCTGTTTTGCGTTCCGTTCCGCGTCTGTTCCGCGGCTTGTTCAGTCGGCATTTCGCCTTTTATCAGAGTTATCCGTCCCTCGTTTCTGAGTTTTCTCATCGCCATAATAATTCTTTTTTCTTCTTCATTAATTCTTACCTGCTGGACTGTCATATTTAAGTCAATTTCCTGCTTAAGCATTTCCGCCGCACCGGTCGGAAGCGTTTTCAGCACTGCTTCGCGGGTTGAGTCCTTCGCATTTTTCAGTCCGATTGCCCAGGTGGGAAGCGGTATTTCCCTGAAAAGCGTTCTTAAACCGGCGGAATCAATAAAATACAAATCATCAATTGATAAAAGTTGCTGCCTTACATTTTCGGCAAGTTCGGAATTGTTTAGTTGCAGCGCCGCTAAAATATTCTCGCAGGTTTTTTTATCGGAGCGCTCGCACAACTCAATTATTTGGGCGGCTCCGCCGATAAGATAATCAATTTTTTTCTTCAATTCCAGTTCCATTATTTCAACATCGTCGGGCTCTAACTGTTTTACATTGGCCAATTCCACCGCCACCCTTGACTGCAAATCCGAAGGTAATTGGGACATAACATAACTTGCCCAATCGTTTTTCAGATAACTTAAAACAAGTGCCGTTCTATCCGGTGATTCGTCTTTTAACAGATATGCAAGATTTCGGAGGTTGCCCTCGTTGATGAATGCGAAAAGTTTCGGTCTGCCGGATTTACCGTCGTCCATTGACATTGTAAGCGAGCCGACCCCCCCTCCGCCTCCGGAAGACGGCGACGGATTTCGCGAGAGGAAATTGTCAATTGGCGACTGCGCGGCGGGTTTAGTTGAAAGCGTTCTCAAAAGATGCTTAAAGAAAACATTCAGGGGACCAAACAGAAAAAATGCGAATAAAATTATTCCCAGCAGCCACATCATTGACGGAAAAGTTGTAGCGGTTTGCCACCAGGGAATTTTCTTTTTATAAAATTCCGTTTTTTCAATGATGAGTTGGTCGCCGCGGACTGTGTTGAAATCAACAAGCCCTGTTATTATTTTCCTTGCCTCTGCAATCACATTATCAGGCACAGTTTTATCAAATTTCACCGTCACAGTTATCTTTTTGATGAATTGTTTTAATGTTTCAATTTCTTTTTCCGCCGGCGGAACTATTACCTGAACCGGCGACTGCGTTACCTTTTCTTCTTCCATAAGATTTTTTTTAGTCGGAACACCGGGCAGGATATAGTCCTTTTGTATTTTTTTTGTTTCGGGAGTTGTCAACTGTTCAATCTGCAATTTTTCACGCGGTTTCGCTTTTGTGATTTCTTCAATTATCGGTTCAATTTTTATTATTATGATGAAATCATGGGGGTTTAACAATTTACTAAGCGAGTCCGCTATCCTTTTTTCTATATTTGTCTCAAGAGTCAATTTTTCGCGGTCTATATTATCAACGGAATGAAGGCAATTCAAAATGAAAAATTCAAAATGAAAAATGAACATCAAAAGTAAACTATAACTTTTAATTTTTAATTTATAATTTTTAATTGATTTCTTATCCATAATTTTTAATTTGAGATTGTTCCTATGTGAATGTCA
>DHFT01000050.1:0-36397 GCA_002402375.1 Elusimicrobia bacterium UBA4817
GTACATACAATGGGGTAGGGTCAAAATTAGAAATAAATTAGAAGTATTTAAGAAGTAAAATATTTAAATTTTATTAGTAAATTATTAGTATTTTAGAAATAAATTGTATGAAATTACATTTTGATGCGAATCAGCAGTTTCAATTAGACGCTATAAAATCGGTGGTTGCTCTTTTTGAAGGACAGCCATTAAGCAAGGGTGATTATGAATTCTCTATTTCACAGGATTCCGGCAGTTTGCAATTCAATGAGAATGGTGTCGGCAATAACCTCGTTCTTTCCGAAGAACAGATATTACAAAACTTAAAAGAAGTTCAGAAACAAAATGATATAACAGTATCCGCTGCACTGGAGGGCTTGAACTTTTCGGTGGAAATGGAAACAGGTACCGGGAAAACTTATGTCTATCTTCGGACAATTTATGAATTGAACAAAAAATACGGTTTCAAAAAATTTATTATAGTCGTTCCAAGCGTTGCTATCCGCGAAGGTGTGTTAAAAAATCTTGAAATAACTTTTGAGCATTTCCAAAATCTTTACGATAAAACGCCGGCGACATATCAGGTTTATGATTCTTCAAAGGTATCCAATCTAAGAGGATTTGCTTTAAGCAATGCAATCCAAATTTTGGTAATAAACATTGATTCGTTTGCCAAAGATGTAAATATTATTAATAAAGAAAACGATAAACTGACCGGAAAAAAACCGATAGAATTTATCCAGTCCACAAAACCTATTGTAATTGTTGACGAGCCGCAGAATATGGAGACGGAAATAAGAAAAACTGCTATTGCAAATCTTAACCCGCTATGCACTTTGCGGTATTCCGCGACACATACGAATCCGTATAATCTTGTTTACCAGTTGAACCCTGTCCGGGCTTATGACATGGGACTTGTCAAACAGATAGAGGTTGATTCCGTATATGCTGAAAATGATTTTAACCGGGCGTTTATTCAACTGGAAAACCTGAAGTCAACAAAAACAAAAACCAGTGTCCGATTAAAAATTGATGTTAATACCGAGAAAGGTGTTGTCCGAAAATCCGTTTCCGTTAAAATAGGCGATGACCTTTTTGAACTGTCAAATAAATCGGATAGGTATAAAGACGGGTTTATTATAAACAACATTGATGTCGGCGAGGGATATATAGAACTTTCAAACGGCGACCGGCTCAATAAAGGCGAAACAAGAGGCGGGTTGCGGGACGAAGTAATGAAAGTGCAGATACGCAAGGCGGTTGAGGAGCATTTCAATAAGGAAAAAAATCTTAAAGAAAAAGGGATAAAAGTTTTAACTTTATTTTTTATAGACAGGGTTGCAAATTACAGGCATTATGATGAATCCGGAAATGCCGCGAAAGGAAAATTCGCCGGATGGTTTGAAGATATTTATAAAGAGTTTTCAGTCAAACCGATTTATAAAGGAATTATACCCTTCAAAGCCGAACAGGTTCACAACGGTTATTTCGCGCAGGATAAAAAAGGCATTCTGAAGGACTCGTCAGAAAGACGCGAAACTCAGGCGGACGACGACACCTACCAGTTGATAATGAAAGACAAGGAAAAACTTTTGGATATAAATGAGCCGCTGAGATTTATTTTCAGTCATTCGGCGTTAAGAGAGGGATGGGATAATCCGAACGTTTTCCAGATTTGCACATTGAACGAAACCAAATCGGAATTGAAAAAGAGGCAGGAAATCGGTCGGGGTCTTCGGCTTTCTGTTAATCAGACAGGGGACAGAGTGTTTGACAAAAATATAAATAAACTAACCATTGTAGCAAATGAGAGTTACGAAGAATTTGCAGGTAAATTGCAAAAAGAAATTGAGGACGACTGCGGAGTTGAGTTCATCGGCAGAATAAAAGACAAGAACAAACGCGTAAAAGTTGAACTGAAAAAGAACTTTTCGTTGGATCCTAATTTCATAGAATTGTGGAATAAAATAAAATACAGGACGACATACAGGGTAAATTATGATACGGAAGAACTGATAAAAACCGCATCAAGAGCCATAAGAAATATGCCTGAGGTAAGAAAGCCGGTTATTAAATCGGTGAAGACAGGCGTAGATATGGTTAAGGAAGGAATTACAGGACATCAACTTGGGGTCGGGATTTACAACGCCGATAGTGTAATAAGCGGTATTCCGGACATCCTAAATTACATTCAGAATAAAACAGAATTAACTCGTTCAACAATTTTAAGGATACTTAAAGAATCCGAGCGTCTGGCTGATGTATTTAAAAACTCGCAGTTGTTTTTGGATATGGTTGTTGTTGAGATAAAAAATGTTCTGAATGATTTTATGGTTAACGGTATAAAATATGAAAAAATCGGCGGGCAGGAATACGCAATGATGCTTTTTGAGGAAAACGAAATTGAAACATACATTGAAAATCTTTACAAGGTAACGAAGCAGGAGAAAACACTGGCGAATTACATAGAAATAAGTTCAATGTCCGGAAGAGAGTTGCAATTTGCAAAGGACTGCGAGACGAACGAAAACGTTGTATTTTATTTTAAACTTCCGCGTTGGTTCAGAGTTAAAACTCCTATTGGCGACTATAACCCGGACTGGGCGCTGGTATTCAAAAATGAGAAAAAATTATATTTCGTTGCAGAAACAAAAGGCAGTTTGGATAAAGCGGATTTAAGGGCCGGCGAGGGACTAAAAATAAAATGCGGTCAAGCCCACTTCAAAGAATTTAAAGATGTTGAATATAAAACGGTTACAAAGGTTTCGGAGTTGATTTGAACTTGAAGGGCGGTGATTTATGCATACTGAAATAATCTGTATCGGTTCGGAATTGCTCGTTGGAACTATAAATACAAACGGAGCATACATTTCCGAAAAACTTGCAACTATAGGGTTGAAAGTCAAGCGTGAAATTACCGTCGGCGATGATTTTTCGGAACTTGAAAATGCCTTTTCGGAGTCGTTTAACCGTGCTAATATTATTATTTTAACCGGCGGACTGGGACCTACTTTTGACGACATTACCCGTGAAGCCGTTTCAAAAGCAACCGGCAAAAAACTTGTTCCGAATAAAGATGCACTAAAAATAATTTCGGAATTTTTTGAAAAAAAGAAACTCAAAATGCCGAAAGACAATGAGAAACAGGCATACATTCTTGAGGGTGCAGAAATTATTCCCAACGGTTTAGGCACCGCCCCCGGCCAGATTTTGGAGATAAACGGCAAAATAATAATCCTTCTGCCGGGGCCTCCGAGAGAAATGAAACCGATGTTTGAGGCGACGGTTCTTCCGCATCTCAAGAAAAGATTTGAACGCGGCTTATTGAAAATAAAAGTTTTGCACACCGTTGGTCTTGCCGAATCGGTTGTGGATGAAAAAATCAGAAAAATTGTTGATGTTGAGAGAACACTTGAGGGGGGCGAAGTTTCATTCTCTATCCTTGCAAAACATACCGGCGTTGATATAAAAATAATCGCTTCCGGTACCGATGAAATGCTTATTGACAAAACGATTCAAAATCTGAAAAAGGAATTTTACAATGTGCTTAAAAACTTTATTTTCGGCGAGGATAACCAAACGCTTGAAAGTGTCGTCGGCGAACTTCTTTTCAAAAGAAGAAAGACACTTTCCGTCGCCGAAAGTTGCACAGGCGGGCTGATTTCTCACCGTCTTACGAATGTCGCGGGAAGTTCGATGTATTTCAAAGAAGGCGTTATTACATATTCGGATAACAGTAAAAAACGGCTGCTCGGCGTTAAAGATGAAACGCTCAATAAATACGGTGCAGTATCAGGCGATGTCGCACAAGAAATGGCGGAAGGAATAAAAAAAATCTCCGGCACAAATTTCGGAATTTCTACAACGGGTATAGCGGGTCCGAAACCTTCGTCTACGGGAAAACCGGTCGGGCTTGTTTTTATCGCACTTGCTTCCAATGATGGGACAAAAATTCGGCAGTTCCAATTTACGGGTTCAAGAGCAGAAATCAAAGATAAAATTGCAACTGCGGCACTTGACATTTTAAGAATGAATTTGATATAATAAACAAAGATTAGGATTAAGTTATAAGTGATAAGGATTAAGAAAACTTAATACTTAAAGTGAGCGGAGCGAACGGCTTAATCCTTACTGCTGAAATAAAGCGAAGCGACTTAATTCTTAATCCTGTATGGGGGTTTTATGCTTAAAGCAAAAGATGTAATGACAAAAAATGTTGTTACGATTAAGGCGGATATTCTTTTGAAAGATGCAATAAGGATTTTAGTCGGGAAAGGAATAAGCGGCGTTCCCGTCGTGGACGATTCCGGTAAAGTTACAGGCATTCTTTCCGAAAAAGACATTATGAATTATATGTTCAGCGGGAATTTAAGTACGACGGTTGTCTCTGAAGCGATGACGAAAAATGTTGTCAGCATGACGAGCGATACCGATTTAGACAAGGTGGCACTTTTAATCAGCGAAAAAAAATTCAGAAGAGTTCCCGTAATTGATAACGGAAAACTGGTCGGAATTATTTCGCGGCGTGATATAATACGTTCTTTACTTTCATAGTAATGCGACTGTTTATTGCCGTTAATATCAGAGCGGAAACGAAAGATAAGATTGCCGGAATTCAATCGGTTTTCAAGAAAAATTGCGACGGCATAAAATGGACTTCGCCTGAAAATTTGCACCTGACATTGAAATTTTTAGGCGAAGTTGATGATAATAAAAAAGATTTAATTTCTGAAAAATTAAGACAAGCCGTTATAGGTATAAAAAAGTTTGAAATTGATTTTGAAAAAATCGGTGTTTTCCCTGATGAAACATCTCCCAGGGTTTTGTGGCTGGGTGCAGGGACAGGAAAAACAGAGTTGGAAAATCTCGCTCAAAAAGTTGAAAGTTTATTGATGTCCACTGCCGAACTTGATTTTGAAAAAGAGAAAAGGCCATTTTCGGCGCATTTGACATTAGGAAGATTTAAGAGTTTGACTCGTAGCCCCCGAATTTATTCGGGGGTGAGCGAAGCGAATAAAAAAATATCCGGTATTATCGGTAAAATGCCGTCCGAAAAAATTTCCGATATTGTTGAGGCGGTATATTTAATGAAAAGCACCTTAACGCCCCGTGGTCCGATTTACGAAGTTGTTGAAAAATTTCAGTTGGAGGAAAGATGAGAAACGCGGAACAGACGCGGAACAGACGCGGAACGAGGATGTGGTTTCTGCTTTTACTTATCACCTTATCACCTTATCACCTTATCACCTGTCTTCATTGCGATGACAAAATAATTTCCCTGACTTTTCACGACGGGCCTAATCCGAAATCTACACCGCAATTATTGAAAATTCTTGACGATGCCAATATAAAAGCGACATTTTTCGTCGTCGGTAAAATGGTGGAAAAATATCCGGAGTTATTGAGAGAAATACATAAAAGAGGTCACCAGATAGCGAATCACACCTACAATCATAAAAATCTCAAGACACTTTCAACAACGGAAGTTATATCGGAACTTTCCAGAACCCGTCTTTTGATAAAAGACATCACCGGCGTTGATTCGTATCTTTATACTCCGCCCGGCGGACAATATAATTCACGGGTAATAAAAGAAGCGAATTCATGCGGATACAAAATGGCGCTATGGTCGGTTTTTCCCGAAGACCACAGAAATCCCTCGCCGATAATTTACGAAAAAGTTATTACTACCTCCCGCGACGGCAGCGTCGTTCTTCTTCATAACGGTCCTCCCGATACGATTGATGCCCTTCCTAAAATCATAGAAAAACTGAAAGCAAGGGATTTTAAGTTCACGACACTCTCGGAATTACTCACGCAGGGCAAAGGAAAACACATTGTCTATCCTCGCGATTGATTACGGAAAAAAACGAATAGGACTTGCGGTTTCGTCAACATTTATAGCGACACCTCTTGAGTCAATTTTGGCTGATAAACCCGAGGATGTGTTTGCAAAAATTTCTGAAATTATAAAAGAGCATTCCGTCGGCAAAATAGTGCTCGGGATGCCGCTTAATATGGATGGAACCGAAAGCGGGATGACAAAAGAAGTGCGGAGTTTTGCGGGGGAGATTGAAAAAAGGTTACAGATTAAAGTTGATTTTGCGGATGAACGGCTGACATCAAGGGATGCCCAGTCCAAGCTGGCATTGTCGGAAAAAAACTGGCGTAAAAGAAAGAAAAAAATTGACAGCGCCGCTGCCTGTCTTATTTTGCAGAATTATCTTGACAGGAAAAAATGAAAAATAAAAAAATCATCATTATCGTTGCGATAATTATTTTGGCGTTACTTCCGTTTTTTATATCGGAAAACAAAGAGGTCTTTATAAAAATTCCCGATGGTTCCACGCCTAAACAAGTTGCCAAAATCTTAAAAAATGAAAATATAATAAAAAGCGAAAATGTTTTTTTAACATTCGTTTGGTTTTCAAAAACCGAAAAAAAGTTCAAGCCGGGAACGTATAAATTCAATACAAGAATGACTTCCTTTGCGGTTTTGCGGGATATAATAAACGGAAATACTTACAGGATAAAAGTTACGATTCCCGAGGGCTTTACAGCCGTAGAAATTGCGGAACTTTTGGAAAAAAAAGGCGTTTGCAACGGTAAAAAGTTTCTGACAATCGTAAAAAATAAAAAATTAGACGGCTACCTTTTTCCCGAGACATATTTTTTTGAGCCCGATTCTTCAGAAGAAAAAGTTGCCCAAATGCTCAACGGTCAGTTTGAAAAAATTTTTATTGATGATTTCGTAAAAAGGGCGCTCGTCTTAAAAATGTCAAAAGAAAAAATAATAATTCTCGCCTCAATTATAGAGAAAGAAGCAAAAAAAGACGAAGAGAGACCTCTTATATCCGCTGTATTTCACAACCGTCTAAAAAGGGGTTGGAATCTTGAGTCCTGTGCCACGGTTTTATATGCACTCGGCAAACACAAGGATTTTTTAACTTATAAAGATACGAAATTTGATTCGCCGTTTAATACATATATTCATCCGGGACTACCGCCCGCTCCTATCAGTAATCCCGGAGTTGCCTCTATAAAAGCGGCGTTGTATCCTGCCGTCAGTGAAGATATGTTTTTCGTCTCCGATGGAAGCGGCACCCATAAATTTTCAAAATATGCGGATGAGCATATAAGAAATAAAAAAACAAGGAAGAAAACTATTGATTAATTTTTAATTTTTTTATATACTTTCAGAGGAATAAATAGATTTTATCGGAGGCAAAGTGAAAATCTTTCAGCCGTTACTTAAATTACTCTTTCTTACTTTTTCGCTTTTTAACTTTTTTACTTTCTGTTATCCGCAGGATTTTTCCGGCGAACTTGCTGAAATTAAAGGCACCGTTGAAATTTTGAAAGAAGGTGAAACCGAATGGGTGTCTGTCGTTTCCGGAATGCCCGTTCAGTTAAAAGACCGTCTGAAAACAGGGAATAATTCATCCTGCGATATGGAACTTGACGACGGTTCAATTATTTATATCGGCGAAAATACTGAGGCATCGGTTGAAATGCTTGAATTGACGGCAGACAAGCACAGCTCAAAGATTTCCCTGTGGTTCGGAAAAATTCTCGCCAACATTTCTAAATCAAAAAATACAAAAATGGAGGTTCACTCTCCGACGGCAATTGTGGCGGTTCGAGGCACTGAGTTTGTGGTTGAATCAAAAGGTGAAGAAACGGATGTAGGTGTTTTTGACGGCGAAGTAGGAGTAAAAAATACGGAAGGCGAAACTATTGAAGAGGTAACAGTAAAACCGGACGAAGAAACCAGCGTCAGAAAAGGAGTCCGTCCTCGCCCGCCGTCGCGTCTCATTCTGATGCAGAAAAACAAAGAAAGAAATCTTCGCATCAGAAACAGGGTAGCGCAACTCAGGGAACGGTTAAAACGGGTCCCGCCGGAAAAACGGGCGAAAGCCAGACAACTTGCTTATGAAAAATTCCAAAAATTAAGAGAAAAACGGATTGAACAGATAAAAAAGAATCAACAAAAGAGAAGGGCGATTAAACGTGAAACAATAAAGAGGGAAAGACAGAACCGCAACCGCAGATGAACGCAGATGAACGCAGATGGACGCAGATAAAGGCAGAAATTAAGAAATTAAGAGATTAAGAAAATAAAAATCTGTGTTAATCTGTGTGTATCTGTGGTAAAGTTTTTCAACAGTATAAAATTATGAAAAAATATTTTTTTACCGGACTTGTCATAATTATTCCGTTTTTCCTTACGATTTATATCGTTTTAATCGTTTTTAAGTTGGTAGGCAGATTTTTTACTCCGGCGTTTACAAAACTTTTTGAAACATTTGTTCCGATGCACATCCCCAATTTTGCTGTCATATTTGTCAGTGCCGTTGTTACACTTTTTTTGATATGGCTTATCGGCATTCTCGCCTCTAATTTCATCGGGAAAAAACTTTTTCACTTGGCGGAAAAGTTGCTTCTTAAAATTCCTATGGCGAGCGGTATCTATGATGCGATAAAAAAACTGATGCGGGTCTTTTTTATGGATAAATCCAATTTCAAAAGGGTTGTCCTGATTGAGTGGCCCCGCAAAGGAATTTATGTTATTGCGTTTATAACCGCCGATGCGATGGGTGAGGTTCAGGAAGCAACGAAAGAAGAGGTTATAAATGTTTTTATGCCGTCAACACCTAATCCGACGACCGGTTTTTTTATGCTCGTTCCCAAGAACGATATAATCCCGCTTAAAATGTCCGTTGACGATGCGATAAAACTGATAATTTCCGGCGGAATTGTTGTCCCTCCCTTCAATCCAAAATGAATCAATCGAACGATAAATTTTTGCTTCTTTTAGATGCCAACAGAATTCTCACCTCCACGCTTGATATAAATAAACTTCTCACCGTGATAATGGAACTTGCCCAAAAAGTTGTAAATGCCGAGGCATCTTCACTTTTATTGATTGATGAAAATACAGGTGAACTTTATTTTGATGTGACAACGGGTGTTGTCGCCGATGAGGTAAAAAGAATTCGGCTTAAAACCGGCGAAGGAATTGCCGGATGGTGCGCCGTTCACAACAGGTCTTTAATCGTTGAAGACGCCGCAAAGGATACCAGATGGACAGGCCGCGCTGACGTTAAATCCGGTTTCCAAACAAAATCAATAATATGCACGCCTTTAAGATACAAGGGCAGAGTGCTCGGTGTGATTGAGGGCATCAATTCTGTCGGCAGAGAATTTTTTACTGACGATGATTTGCCTTTTTTTGAGGCGTTTGCAAATCAGGCGGCGGTTGCTCTGGAAAATGCTCGTCTGTTTATGAAATTGATTCAGGAAAAAGGAAAAATTACCGCCGCCTTTGACGGGATGAGCGAATCCGTTTTTGTGACCGATAAAAACGGGACAATTACGCAGGCGAATAAATCGGCGTTTAATCTGACAAATTCCGAGAATATTACCGGTCTTTTGTTCTCAAAAATGTTAAACGATATAGGATTTGAAATACCCCCGGATTTGCTTAAATTCGACGGCAAAACAAAAATTTCTGAAATTGTAAAAAAGACCGGTTCGCAAATTTTTCTTAATTGCGTTATTACAAAAATTACAGGCAGAGACGAGGGAATTGACGGGTATATTTTAGTAATAAGGGATGTAACCGGCGAGAAAAAAGAAGAACTCCTAAAGCGGACTTTTCTATCCCTTATTTCACACAAACTCAAAACCCCGCTTGTAAGTATTGTAGGATACCTTCCTTTTTTGGCGGAGGAGAAACTGACGCCCAATCAGCAAAAAACGATTTCTGTTTTGCAAAGTCAGAGCGAACGGCTTGTTGAACTTGTGGAGAGTTTGTTGAGATTTACAGTGATTGAGTCCGATGCGCTTGAACTTAAAAAGGAAAAAGTTTTCGTTGAAAAAATTGTTTCCGAGACGGTTAACGATTTGAATAAAAAATTAAAAGATGTTGCGGTTGATGTTTCGGATTTATCCGCTCTCGGCGAAATTTTTGTTGATAAAGAAAAAATAAAAGAGGCGATGAAATGTATTTTAGAAAATGCGGTCAAGTTTAATAAAAATCCTAAAAAATCTGTGAAAATTACCGGTGAACTTCAAGCTGGCGCGGTGACTATAAACATTGAGGACAACGGCGCCGGATTTCCGCTTTCTGAAAAAGAAAAAATTTTTGAGAAGTTTTATCAGATTGAAGAATCGTTCACAGGTCAGGTGGCCGGCGCCGGTCTCGGGTTACCGCTTGCTAAAAGAATAATTTCTGTCCACGGCGGCAGTATTTCGGTTGCCTCAAAAATAAATGAAGGTTCAAAATTCACAATAATAATTCCCAAAAAATAAAATGGAACAAATGTTCCATTTATTAGACGGCGGATTGTCCCCCACGAAGAAATTTATCAGACGGTGAAGCGGAACAAATGTTCCATTTTGGAATATGGATATTATGAAAAAAACAGAAGTTGATTTGATACTTAAGAAAATGCTCCGGAACGGCGGCGAGTTTGCCGAAATATATTTTGAGGAAACAGAATCCTCGGGATTCACATTTATTGACAAAAAGGTTGATGCAGCGTCTTCTGGCTCGTCGAGCGGGTGCGGGCTTCGGCTTATAAAAAATGAAGAAACATATTTTGCCTCCCAGTCGTCGCCGTCCGTTGCAACTATGTTTGCGCTTGCTACAAAACTTTCGGGGAGTTCCATTGAACCGTCGGAGTCAATTCAACCGATAATAATTGAAACCCCTTCAATTTCTGACCGGACGTCGGATTTGCATCAGTACTTAAAAATTATAGAAAGTATTGATAAGAATCTGCGGCGGAAATCTTCGCAGATAAAACAACTTTCGTTTCATTTATCAACAGGGCGAAAAAACTTTTTCGTAGCCAATTCTCAAAAAACAGATGTATCAGGCAAAAGAAATTCCGCAATTTTTACGGTAGCGCTCGTCGTTTCAGACGGTAAAATTACCCAAACTGCCCACGAAGTTATAGCGGAGAACTCACTCCAAAAAATAAAATTTGAAAGCATAGAAAAAATGTCTGAAATTGCGTATAAAAGGGCGACAGATTTGCTGAATGTGGCGATTCCGTCGCCCGCCGGTGAAATGCCGGTTGTAATTTCTTCTTCCTCGGGCGGCACTATGATTCACGAGGCAATAGGGCACTCGCTTGAAGCCGATGCGGTGCAAAAAGGAATTTCGCCGGTTTATCTCGGCAAAATAGGAAAAAAAGTTGCGAATGAAAAAATTACCGTCGTGGATAATTCCACGCTTGAAAACGCCCGCGGCTCATATCAGTATGACGATGAAGGTACGCCTTCGCAGAAAACGGTTCTTGTTGAAAACGGGCTCTTGAAAAATTATCTTTATGATTTATTCACCGCAAAAAAAGACAACACAAAATCCACGGGAAACGGCCGGCGGGAATCGTATCATCATAAGCCGATTCCGAGAATGTCAAACACATATATTGCACCCGGCAAAGACAATCCCGAAGAAATTTTACAAAGTGTCCCAAAAGGAATTTTCGTAAAAAAGATGGGCGGCGGTCAGGTGAATACTGCAAACGGCGATTTTATCTTTGAGGTTGAAGAGGGCTACGAAATTATAGACGGTAAATTAGGGAAAATGTTAAGAAATGCATCGCTTATAGGAAACGGTCCGGAGATCTTAAATTCAATTGATATGGTCGGCACCGACATCGGCTGGCAGCCCGGCACCTGCGGAAAAGACGGTCAGGGCGTTCCCGTTCTTGACGGCCAACCCACCCTTAGAATCCCCAAGATTACCGTCGGCGGAACATAAAAAAGTTTATTGTCTAAAATAAATTTTTTTAAAATAATAAAAACACTTGACAAAATTGCTATTATTGTATAAAATAATACAAAAAGATGTATAATAAGATACAAGTATATGTATGAATTACAGAATAAATAAACAGGAACTGTTAGAGAGATTATCCGTTTGGGAGAGTTTCTTAAAAAGAAAAGTAAGTCTCATTGCCTGCGGCGGAACCGCAATGACATTGCTCGGCATAAAGGACTCAACGAAAGACATTGATTTGTTAATCCCGGCGCCAAAGCAATATAAATACCTCATAAATATTTTGAAGCAACTCGGCTATAAACCGGTTACCGGTAATGGCTGGGCCAGAGAAGGCGACTTTGTATTTGATTTGTTCAAAGGGAAAAGTATTCATACTACGGAACTCCTGGATTCGCCACTTAAGGAGGATAAACATATTTTTATTGCCGAATTAAATCATATTTATCTCGGCGCTTTAAATTATTATGATTTGATTATAAGCAAAATATTCCGGTCGTTGAGCGTAGATACTGAAGATTGTATAACATTGATTAAAGCAAAAAAAAGTGAAATTGATTTCAAAAAATTAAAACGACTTTATTACGAAACGGCATCTTATGATGTATCGGAAGATACAGTAATAAAATATTTTGAATCATTTATTGAAAAACTGAAAAAGGAAGGCATTTACGATGAAAAATAATCTTACTGAAAATCTAAATCAACTTGGTTTTCCCGTTATGAAAAAAGAAGCAAAACTGGACGCAAACGCCGTATTGGTCGATGTTGTTAAAAGCAAGGATATGCGGCTCTGGGACGGATTTCCCGTTATGTTAGCCAATGCTCTAAAAAAAGATTTGTTTGATTTCCATAAAACGGTTAAATATCTGAAAAATGAATCAGACAAAAATACATTTTACGAGTTAACGGCATTATCGTTGGCACTTTATCATAATTTAAACCTTGAATATAACTGGTCAAAAGAGTTATATAATTTTCTTAATTCAAATGATAAGAACAAGTATAATACATATCTTAAAAAAATGGAAAATAGCGAGGATTTATTCGTAGCGAAACATAAAATGTCAAGTCAGAGATTAAAGGAAACATTCAGAAATTATGCTCTTGAGGAAAAAACAAAACTCAAAGAGTTGTTAGAATTGAAAGACGAGTATAATTTAGAGTTCGCTCTATCGCAGGTGTTTTCGTCCAAGCAAAAAGATTTGTTTTACAAAAAATTAAAAAATGAAAAATTGACGAAAACCGAGAAAGAGTATTTTTCAAGAACGGTAAAAAAGAAACTACATGCTTTGGCAAATAATGAACTTCATTCGTTGGCTCAAAAATTATTGCAATTTTGATGACCCTTGGGCAAGGAGAATAATAAGTTGTAGAGAGATAAAATAGAAAATGTGGAGTGTCCCGATTTTCCCTAAAAAAGATTTATAAACGAGAACAAGTTAAGTTATTAAGAGTTGGACAGTGAATTTATACTGTTCCGTAATAATTCCCTGAAAATTAGTTGTGGAAATCAAGGATGTCCCGATTTACGCGATTTACGTTAAAAAATAGGGAGAATATAGAGAATGTTATGGTTATGAAAAAATTGATAATTTTCTTATTATTACTGACTGTAAATTTAATATATTCGGAAGCACAAAATACATTAGATTCAGATTTCATTATATTTTCTGAAGAAACAAACGAAGGATTAAAAATAAAAAGTTTAGATGTAAATTCTAAAAAAGAACAGATACTTTTTTTCGAACCATTTAGACCAGTAAAAAGTGTTAGTTTTATAAAACCCAATTCAATTATTTATTTATCAAAGAATGAAATTATTACTTGGACTTCAAATACTGGGAAAAAAAGCACACCTTTTCCGCAGTTGTCATTAAAGAATAATGAGGGAAGGAGCATTTCTATTTCTCCCCAAGGCGATAAAATAGTATATCTAAAAACAATTGATAATAAAAAAAATCTTAAAGTATATCTTAAAGGACAGAGACAAAAATATAGACCTGTCGGATACAAAGCAGAATTGCACATTTTAGATTTGAAAACAAAAAAAGATGAAATACTTTCTGATAATGCTTTAGTGGGCTCCCTGTATTACCATCCGACTTGGTCTATTGACGGTAATCAAATCGCTTTTGTGTCAACATTTGAAAAAAAATATTTAGATACAAATTTTCTTAATACTTTACAAATAGCAAAAAATAAACCAATAACTTCCGTAGTTCCGTTAGCCATATTTATTTATGACTTAAAAGATAAAAAATTAAGCTTTGTTTCATTAGGCGTAATGCCCAGATTTAGCCCAGATAATGAAAAAATATTAACTATTGAAATGGGCAAACGTTTAAATGACCGTTTGAAAATTGTTGACCTTGTTATAAAAAAAGAGATCATACTTCCAACCAAAGGGGCATGGAAAATTAGAGATACCTGCTGGTCGTTCGATGGTAGCTTTATTGCATATTTAGGTTCTCCTAAAAGAAGTCTTTCCCGCATAACAGAAATTATTATAGGTGGAGATGATAGCGATAAGGGACTCTGGATAACTTCTGTAGACGGCTCATATGAAAAATATTTGAAAACGGGTTTTATTAAAAAGTTAATTTGGTGGGAAAAAAAAGGGATTGAAGGTAGTTCTAAAACCGTCCCCGTCAGCGAAAAAAGGCAGGGTTTTCGTAAGGTAAAATGAACACAAAGATTGAGATTATTCTCGGTGATATTACGAAGGTAAAAGTTGACGCTATTGTCAATGCGGCGAATCAAACGCTTTTGGGCGGCGGCGGTGTGGACGGTGCGATTCATCGTGCAGCAGGCCCGCAACTTTTAGAGGAATGCCGTAAACTGGGAGGATGCAAAACCGGTTTCGCAAAAATTACAAAGGGGTATAACCTGCCTTCAAGGTTCGTCATTCATACCGTCGGTCCTGTCTGGCACGAGGGGAATTACAACGAAAAAAAACTGCTTTCAATGTGTTATGAAAATTCTTTATCTATCGCAGCGGAAAATAAAATCAAGTCCATTGCATTTCCGTCAATTTCAACCGGCGTTTACCGGTTTCCTATAGAGTTGGCTGCTCCCATTGCTCTTACGACGACGAAAAATTTCGTTGAAAAAAAGCCAGTTATTGAAAAAATAATTTTTGCTTTATTCTCCGAAAAAGACCTCAAAATTTATTCCCGTTTTTACGAAGATATTTTTAAATAAAGGTTTGTTTTCTACCTTCTATTTTTGCTTGACTTTTCTTGCCTTTTTTTATAACATACCTGAATAAATGAAACGAACACATAATTGCGGGCAATTGCGTAGTTCCGATATTTCAAAAAAGGTAATTCTTTGCGGATGGGTGCATACCCGTCGGGACCACGGTGGAATTATTTTTATTGATTTACGCGATAGGTACGGCATTACGCAGGTCGTTTTCGGTTACGGCGATGTACTTTCCAAAGCGAAGGATTTGAAGCCGGAATATGTGGTTTCAATTGAAGGAACCGTAAGCAAAAGACCCGAAGGCACCGTCAATAAAAATCTGCCCACCGGCGAAATAGAAATTTCTGCTGAAAAATTTGAAATACTGAATACATCAAAAACCCCGCCGTTTGAAATTGATTCAGTGAACATTCCCTCCGAAGAGGTTCGCCTTAAATACAGGTATATTGACCTGCGCCGTCAGGAAATGAAGAAAAATATTCTTTTGCGGCACGAAATAATTTTTGCAGTCAGAAATTATTTAAGTAAAAATGATTTTATAGACGTGGAAACGCCGCAGTTGACGAAGTCCACTCCGGAGGGCGCCCGCGATTTTCTTGTTCCTTCCAGATACGAGCCGGGGAAATTTTTTGCGCTACCGCAGTCGCCTCAACTTTTCAAACAACTTTTAATGGTTTCCGGATTTGACAGGTATTTCCAAATAGCAAAATGTTTCCGTGACGAGGATTTGCGTTCCGACAGGCAGCCGGAGTTCACCCAGATTGATATTGAGATGTCTTTTATTGACGAGGATGATATAATTTCTGTTACCGAAAAACTTATTTTTGAGATTTTCAGAGTTGCCGGTGTTGAGATAAAAATTCCGTTTGAAAGAATGTCTTACGATACCGCGCTGCTGAAATACGGAGTTGACCGTCCGGATACGAGGTTTGCTCTTGAAATTTCCGACTTATCGGAAACGCTTAAAAATACCGGTTTCAAGGTTTTTGCGGAAACTATAAAGACCGGCGGTGTTGTCAGGGGGATTTGTGCGTCCTGCGGCGAAAAATTTTCCCGTCAGCAGATTGACAATTTAACGGATTTTGTCAAAAAATTCGGCGGCCGAGGCCTGGCATGGATGAAAATGACGGAAAAGGGTTTCGAATCCAATATCGTAAAATTTTTTACGCCGGTCGAACTTGAAAATATCGGGAGAACATTTAATTCAAAGCCCGGTGACATTGTATTTTTTGCCGCCGACAAGGAAAAAACTGTCTGCGATGTTCTGGGCGCTTTGCGGGTTCAACTTGCGGAAATGCTCGGTATTATTCCGAAAGATAAATTTAATTTTTTATGGGTGGTAGATTTTCCGCTTTTTGCGTATAATTCCGAAGAAAAAAAATGGGATGCCGTGCATCATCCGTTCACCTCACCAAAAGATGATATATCCAATCTTTCAATCTTTCAATCTTTCAATCTTTCAAATCTTAAATCCCGTGCTTATGACATTGTCTTAAACGGAGTTGAACTCGGCGGCGGTTCAATAAGAATTCATAAAAAAGATGTACAGGAAAAAATATTTGACATATTGAATATTACAAAAGAGGATGCCGATATGAAATTCGGATTTTTACTTTCCGCACTTGAATACGGCGCTCCTCCGCACGGCGGCATTGCGCTCGGACTTGACAGGATAATAGCTATGCTCACAAAATCGGAGTCAATAAGAGATGTCATCGCATTTCCGAAAACCCAGTCGGGAAGTTGTCTGCTTACAAATGCACCATCGTTCGTTGCCGAAAGACAGTTGAAAGAATTAAAAATAAAGATTGATACGGCAAAAAAATGAAAACAAAAATACTGTTTTTCTTACTCACTTACTCACTTACTTACTTACTCACTGATGTTTCTGCTCAACAAAAACCGAAGACATACCGTGTCTGGGTCTGGCAGGAAAACGGGGATTGTCTCTGGAAAATAGCGGAAAAGTTTTACGGCGACGGTAGGAAGTGGAAAATTATTTACGATGCCAATAAAGATGAAATCAAAGACCCGCGAAAAATATATCCCAAACAAAAACTTATAATTCCATGATAGATAGAAAAATTTATATCGGCACATCCGACGAAGCGTTGTCGCTTTTCGGCGAATATGATGAAAACCTGAAACTTTTGGAAAAAAGGTTCAATGTGAAAATTTTCGTGCGCGGGCATGAAGTGACCGTAAGAGGCCGCAAAAAAAATGTGGCCAACACCGAGTATGCATTAAAAAATATCATGATGAAACTGAAACAGGGAACCGACGATATCGGACAGTTTATTTCCCCCGCCCCGCCGGATGCGATTATAGTTACCGACAGAGGCAAACCGATAAAACCGAGAACCAAGAATCAGGAAAAATATGTTGAAGCGATGGCAAAGTATGATATGGTTTTTGCGGTCGGTCCAGCCGGAACCGGCAAAACATTTCTTGCGGTTGCCCAGGCGGTAAAACTGCTGAAAGAAAATAAAATTTCAAGAATTGTTTTAACGAGACCGATAGTTGAAGCGGGAGAAAAACTCGGGTTTCTTCCGGGCGATTTTTATGAAAAGGTCAACCCGTATCTCACTCCGCTTTTTGACGCATTTTATACGCTTGTTGGTCCTCATAATTTCACAAGATATAGAAGCGAGGGGATTGTTGACATAGTTCCGCTTGCTTATATGAGAGGCAGAACTCTTGACGATGCTTTTGTAATTTTGGACGAAGCGCAGAATACCACGCTTGAACAGATGAAGATGTTTCTGACCCGTCTCGGCAGCGGTTCAAAAGCGGTGATTACCGGAGACATAACCCAGATTGATTTTGAAAACAAAAAATCATCGGGACTTGTTCTGGCGACGGAGATTTTGCGTTCTGTCGCCCAGATAAAATTCGTGAATTTTACCGAAAAAGATGTTTTAAGACACGGGCTCGTCAGAAAAATCGTCGGAGCGTTTGAGAAGTGGGAAAAAAGACATGCTTAATTTTATAAAGAAAATCATAAAAGAACCGATTAAAAAAATTCTTCTGTGGACGGAAAAGGCAAACCCGCCTGAAAAAATGAAGTTCAATATGAAGATTTTCAAAAGGGACATTCATATTCCGACGGGCGTAATAGCTGTTTTTATTTATGTAAGTTTGGTTCTAACAATTTCGTTTGAACTCGGGCTAAACTTAACCGGTGTTTTGGGACTCGTGATATTTCTTGCGGCAATTATGTCGCTTTCCGTAATTTACCTAAAAAAATCACATGCCGATTTTATTAACGACGATGAAAGCGTAATGCTTGTCGGGTTTATTCTGGTATTTGTCATTTTTCTGTCGGGTGCGTTGAAAACTTATGGTTTTTCCGCGTGGGCTATACCGTCACCGGTTGTTGCAATTTTGATAACACTACTTGTGTCGCCGGTGGTTGCGACAGTCAGTAGTTTGATAGTAAGCATTTTTGCCGGAATTTTATTTAATTTTTCCATCTCGGCATTTTCCGTTTCATATCTCGGTTGTATAATCGGAATTTTTGCTTCGGCAAAAGTCAAAAACAGGCACGACCTCGTTAAAATCGGCTATTATCTAATTTTGACCAATATCATCGTTATTACTTCCGTCGGACTTCTTGAGGGTTGGGCTGCAAAAATGTTTCTGCCGTCGGTAATGTGGGGTGCTGCAAACGGCGTTTTTTCAGTTATGCTCTCATCTGCATTTCTTCCCTATCTTGAAAAATTTTTCTCCAAGACGACTTCAATCCGTCTTCTAGAACTCGGTGACTTCAACCAGCCGTTGCTGAAACGCTTAATGTTAGAAGCACCTGGAAGTTATCACCATTCTCTGATGGTCGCTTCACTTTCCGAAACCGCCGCCGATGCCGTCGGCGCCAACCCGCTTTTATGCCGCGTGGGGGCTTATTATCACGATGTTGGAAAGATTACAACGCCGGAGTATTTTATAGAAAACCAGTCGGCAATTATTTCCAAGCATGAGGATTTGAAATCACAGATGTCGTCTTTCGTTATTATTTCACATATCAAAGAAGGCGTCCGCTTGGCACAGGAATACGGTATTGACAAGGTTCTCGTTGATATTATCCGGCAACATCACGGGATGTCTTTGGTTCATTATTTTTATATGAAGGCGCTTGAAAGCGGAGTTGCAAATTCGGAAAAGTCCGTCTACAGGTATCCCGGTCCCCGTCCTAAAACGAAAGAATCCGCTATTATAATGTTAGCGGATTCCGTGGAGGCGGCCTCGCGTATTTTGGAAGAACCCAATTTTTCGCAATTACAGGAAATGGTTCATAAAATAATTAATAATAAGTTCATAGACGGTCAATTGCAGGACGTGGAATTAACCCTTGCCGATTTGAGTAAAATTGCAGAAAAATTTGTAAGCGTTCTTGCGGGGATTTATCATTCAAGGATAGAATATCCGGAAGAACACGGAACAGGTACGGAACAGGCACGGAAGTAAGGAACATGGAACAGAAACGAAAAGTTTCGCTTCAGTTCCGCGTAATGAGCAAAGCGAATAAATGGCGATAAAAATTTTTAACAAACAGAATAAAATAAAATTAGATGTCCGCAAAATTCGTAAGTATTTGCCGTTTGTTGAAAAAAAAATGTTTTTGTCAAAAAATGATTGTTACAACATAATTTTTTTAGACGACAGAAATATAAAAAAACTTAATAAAAAATTCCGGCAGGCCGACCGTGCTACGGATGTTTTATCGTTCAAAAATACGCCAAAAGATTCCGATATTTTTATTTCGGTTGAAACGGCAAAAGATAATGCAAAGTTTTATAGGCAGGATTTTTATACGGAAATTTTACGGTTGGTTATTCACGGTATTTTGCATTCGCAGGGCTATACCGATTATTCCGTGAAAACAAAAAAAAATATGTGGAAGAAACAGGAACAGGTGCTGAAATGTATTATTTAATGGAACTTTTGCTGCTGTTGATTCTTTTTTTTGCTGCCGCATATTGTTCTATGGTGGAGACGTCATTAGTATCTCTGTCCAGAGTGAAAATAAAAAAAATAATGCAAGAGAATCCTAAAAAATCTGTCGGTTTAAAAATATGGTTAGAGAACCCCAATAAATATCTAACAACCTTACTTTTAGCTAATGATGCTGTTACGATTATTGGTACCGCTATTGCAACATCCGTTGCAGTTGAAATAAGTCAAAGATATAGATTAAATGAATCTATAATTGTTGCCGTTACTGCTGTAATAGTATGGGCGACATTTCTTATATTCGGCGAAATAGTTCCTAAAATACTTGGCATTCATCATTCGGAAAAGGTTGTAAAATTTTCCATTAGTAAACTTTATTATTTTGATAAACTGGTATCTCCTGTATCAAAGGTATTTACTAAAATAGCCGGTTGGGTAACAGGTAAGTCCGTAAGAAAAGAGATACCGATACTTACATATGATGATATAAAAACAACGATTACAGTAGGGCACGAGATAGGGGTTTTCGGAACTGAAACAAAAAAGATGATGCACTCCGTTCTCAATTTTTCGCAGATAACCGCAAAGTCAATAATGACTCCGCGCAATAGAATAGAAATGGTGAATTTTGACACGGAAAGAGAAAAATTTGTTGACTTGATTGTTGAAACCGGTCATTCCCGCGTCCCTATCTACAAAGACAATTCCGACAATATTGTTGGAATAATTTATGTCCGCGACCTTCTGGATATGTGGCGCGGCGGTCTCGTTTTTACCGTTGACGATTTATTGCGGCCGGTAATATTTGTGGATGAGGAAAAAAAAGTCAGCGAACTGATGAGGCAGTTCAAAAAAGGGGAGACGCATCTTGTTATTGTAAAAAATGCCGAGGGTAAAATCGTCGGTTTAGTTACAATTGAAGATATTATAGAAGAGGTCTTCGGCGAAATTTTGGACGAGTATGATGTGGCGGAATTGTTCAGGGAATAAAGAATGAAAAAAAACAACATTCAACCATGGGCGTTGTTTCTTCCCGAGTTAAAAGAACTTATTGAAGATAAGAATTTCAATGAGTTAAAAAGACTTCTCAAAGGACTGCATCCCGTTGATTTGGCGGAGGGTTGGGATAAGTTTTCATCTCAGGAAAAATTAGTTGTTTTCAAATTATTGGATACAAAACGAGCAATTGAAATTTTTGAGGAACTGGATTTTGAGGAGCAATCATTCGTACTAAATAATCTTGAGGATACGTCCATTTCGGAATTGTTAACCGATATGGCGTCCGACGAAAAAGCAAAACTTTTCAAAAATCTTCCCGATAGAATCCGAAAAAAAATGTCCACACTTCTTAAAAAAGAGGATGTTGAAGTGGTCAGAAAAATTGCCGAATATTCCGAGCACACGGCGGGAAGATTGATGTCAGCTGACTTTATAACTCTCGCTCCGCATCTTACAGCAAAGCAGTCGTTGGAAAAAATACAGGCGTGTGCCCGTCTTCACAAAATTGTAACGATATATGCGCTGTACGTGCTTGACGATAAAAATTCTCTTATCGGAGGTGTTACGCTACGCCGTCTGATATCCGCCCCGCAGGATATAAAAATTTCGGAAATTATGTCGCCTGTCCAGTTACTAAAAATCAACGCTGATGTTGACCAGGAAGAAGTCGCCAAAAAATTTTCAAAATATGACCTTACCGCCGCACCGGTTGTTGACGACGAAAATCATCTAATCGGCGTCATTACGATTGACGATGTCGTGGATGTCATCAATCAGGAAGCGACCGAGGACATCGCGAAAATGGGTGGAACCTCCGCGAAAGAACTTTCTGCAGATTCGGTCGTCAAAGTAGTTAAATACAGGATGCCGTGGCTTTTTGCGACATTTCTTGGTGGACTGGTGACGAGTTTCATAATCGCCAAATTTCAACGCACACTTGCGGAAGTAATCGCTCTTGCAAGTTTTATTCCCGTGGTGCTTGGTATGGGAAACAACATCGGCGTCCAGAGCGCAACTATTGTCATCAGGTCAATTGTTATAGGGCAGTTACAAGTCGGGAAAATTTTTCAATCAATTTTAAGGGAGTTTAGGGTAGGACTTATTATCGGTTTGATTTACGGATTATTTTTAGGTATTGTCGCTTATACGAAACATGGTTTATCTCCGGCGTTCCATTTTGCTTTTGCAGTAGGTACAGGTATTTGGTTGGCGATGACTTTTGCCGCACTTATCGGAATGCTCATACCGGTTGCGTTTTACAGGTTTAAGATAGACCCTGCTGTGGCTTCGGGCCCTTTTGTCGCAACTGCAACCGATATTGTTTCGCTTACGGCGTATCTTACAATTTCAACTATTATACTTTTATGATTTACAATACTCATGCGATTGTTATCAAAAAAACTGATTTCAGAGAATATGACCGTATGCTGACGCTTTACACGAAGGACTTCGGAAAAATAAAAGCGCAGGTGCGCAGCGTGAAAAAGCCGCGCGCGAAACTAACATCGCTGACGGAACTTTTTGTCCTCGCCGAATTCCGGATTTTTTTGAGAGAGCACGCTGCATTCGGAAAGATTACGGGGGGTGTAATACTTGATTCTAATCCGTTAATCCGGTACAATGTGCAAAAATATTATGAGGCGTGTTATATTTGCGAGGTTCTTGATGCCCTAACGCCCGACAGACAGCCGAACACCGAAAAATTTTTTTTATTAAAAGAAAAACTTTCGCTTCTCAATAAAAATGTTCTTAATCAAAAAGATGATTTTACAGAAAAACTCCTAAAGTTGACGGGCTTCGGAGTAAAAGTGGGTATGTCGGCGGATATGGCGTTGCAGGAACATTTGGCGTATCCCTTAAAGGCAGAGATAGTGAGTAAGTGAGTAAGTGAGTAAGTAAGGAAAAACAATTGATTCACCCCTAACTCACTGCTCACCGCTCACTGCTTACTGCTCACTAAAAAGATATGAACTTTCAGGAAATTATTTTATCGTTGACGAAATTTTGGGCTAAGCAGGGCTGCATAGTTGTCCAGCCGTATGATTTAGAAAAAGGCGCCGGGACTTTCAATCCTGCTACTTTTTTACGATGTCTCGGCGAGAAACCCTGGTCCGCATGTTATGTGGAGCCATCGCGCCGGCCCACCGACGGAAGATACGGCGAAAATCCGAACCGTCTCCAGCACTATTATCAGTTTCAGGTCGTTATAAAACCTCCGCCGAAGGATATTCAAAAAATATATCTTTCGTCGCTAAAAGCCATCGGGCTCAAGCAGGAATTGCATGACATCCGTTTTGTGGAAGACGACTGGGAAAGCCCCACTTTGGGTGCATCCGGTCTCGGATGGGAGGTTTGGTGTGACGGAATGGAGATAACGCAGTTCACATATTTTCAGAATATGGCAGGGATTGAATTAAACCCTATAACGGTTGAACTTACTTACGGGCTTGAGCGGCTCGCGATGTATATTCAGAAAAAAAAATCGGTCTATGAAATAATGTGGAACGACGAATTGACTTACGGCGAGATTCATTTAGAGGATGAAAGGCAATTCTCAAAATACAATTTTGAAGAAGCGGATGTTGAACTCTTAAAAAAACATTTTGATGAATACGAAAAGGAATGTAAGAAATTACTGTCGTCTGGTTTAGTGCTGCCGGCATATGATTTCGTTATGAAATGCTCTCATACATTCAATCTTTTGGATGCCCGTCGCGCAATTTCCGTCAGCCAGCGGGTTTCATACATAACAAGAGTCCGCAATCTTGCCTCGGAAGTCGCAAAAAAATATCTTGAAGGACAGGAAAGTATAAAAACCTTGCCACAGATTCACACAGATAAACACGGATAAACTCAAAGGAACAAAAGTAATTTATAGTTTTTTAATCTGTGCCAATCTGTGTCCATCTGTGGCTAAAATAAACAAATGAACAATGACATTTTATTGGAAATAGGCGTTGAAGAAATTCCTGCGGGGTATCTGCCCGGCGCAGTTGAACAGTTAAAAACAATTTCCGAAGCGGAATTGAAATCTGCGCGGCTTGAATATAAAAATGCGGAGGTTTGGGCTACGCCGCGCCGTCTGATTTTACATTGTGAAGATGTTGCCGCACAACAAATAAGCACAGAAACTGAAATCTCCGGGCCGCCGGAAAAAACTGCTTTTGTTGACGGCACGCCAACCGCCGCTGCAATCGGCTTTGCAAAAAAATACGGTGTCGCTCTATCGGAGTTGAAAGTTGTCAACGGCAAGGTTCATATACTTAAAAAAGAGCCGTCGTTAAAAACGGAAACGGTGTTGCCTGAAATTTTCAAAAAAATAATTTCAACGCTTACTTTTCCGAAAACGATGGTCTGGGAATCCTCCCGTTTTAGATTTGTCCGCCCGATAAGGTGGATACTTGCCCTTTATGGAAAAAAAACGATAAAGTTTCAGATAGCGGATGTAAAATCATCAAACTTAACCTGTGCCCGCAACTTAAAAAAAATCAAAATTACCGACCCGAAAAAACATTCCGATGTTTTAAGGAATAAAAGTGTAATAGTAAATCAAATAGACCGCCTTGACGCTCTCAAAAAAACGGTTGCTTCATCTATAAGAAATGTAAAAGACGGCGGTATTTTGGAGAGCGATGAACTTTTTGAGACAGTGAATAATCTGGTTGAATTTCCGACTGCGATTTTGTGCCAGTTTGCTCAAAAATTTCTCAACCTGCCGGAAGAAATAATCAAAAACACAATAAAAAAACAGAAAAACTTTGTAATTGTGAACGAAAAAACAAAAAATATTCTGACATATTTTGTGGGCGTAAAAGACGGAATTTCAACAAACATAGAAATCATCAGAGACGGCTACGAAAAGGTAATTACCGCTCGGCTGGAAGATGCGGAGTTTTATTTTAAGAATGATACTAAAACAAAACTTGAAGAAAAAGTTGAGTGGTTGAAAGGGATTGTCTTTCAGGAAAAGTTAGGAACAATTTATGATAAAGTTCTTCGTATTAAAAACCTTGCTGGGTGGTTATCCAAAAACACATCAACACGTCAACACATCAACACATCAACACTTGAACGCCTTTGCCTTTTATGCAAAGCGGATTTGGCGACGGAAACGGTGTCGGAGTTTCCGGAATTGCAGGGAACTTTCGGAAAAATTTGTGCATTAAAAGACGGTGAAAATAAAACAGTTGCCGACGGGATAGAACAACACTGGTGGCCCGTAAATTATGAAGGGGAAATTCCGGATTCTATAGAAGCATCCGTTGTTTCAATTGCGGATAAAATGGACACGCTCACCGGCGATTTTGCTCTTGGGCTAACACCAACCGGTTCCGCCGACCCTTACGGTTTGCGCCGCGCCGCTTATGGAATTGTGAAAATTGCAATTGAAAAAAAACTCTCATTTTCAATTAAAGAGTTGCTCATTCAATCGCTCACAAATCTGCCATTGAAGTCGGACGACAGAGTAAAAATTATATCTATGTTGGATGATTTTATAAAGCAGCGGCTTGATACATATCTAAAGGAAAAAGATATTTTGCAGGATGAAGTAGATTCTGTTCTGTCCGTTCGTCTCGTTGATATTCTTGATGCCTATAATCGCACCGTTGCGGTTCATTCCATAAGAAAACTGCCGGATTTTGAACCGATTGCGACTTCATTCAAAAGAATAGGAAACATATTGAAACAATCTGAAAAGTCCGAAGTCCGAAGTCCGAAGTCCGAAGTCGTTGAAAATCTTCTGAAAGAACCGGAAGAAAAAGAACTTTATCAAAAATTACAAGAAGCAAAAAATAAAATTGAACAATTGTTTAAGAACGGTGATTATACGGCGATACTCAATGAACTTGTTTTATTGAGGAAACCGGTTGACAACTTTTTTGACAAAGTGCTTATTATGGACAAAAACGAGGAAATAAAAAACAATCGTTTGGCGTTGCTTTCCACGATTTACAACCAGTTCATAAAAATCGCAGATTTTTCTAAAATAGTTGTTAACCCGAAAGATGTGTAAAAATTCACATTGACAAATTTTCAAAAACAGTTTATAATAATTACAGGTTGCCCGGAGGTGCATTATGAAAAAATTTTTATCTGTGTTTATCTGTGTTAATCTGTGGTTTGTCAATCTGTGTTTCGCAGATGCAAAAATTGAAACGGTTGCCGGCGATGTTTCTGTAAATGGTGTTTCGGCAATCGTCGGTCAGCAACTTAACTTAAATGATGTGATTAAAACATCCGCTCAATCTAATTCGGTAATTATGCTCAACGGTCACACGGTTAATGTTTCCGAAAAAACGGAAGCGACAATTTCGGAACTGACGGAAGAAACCTCTTTATTAAATGTGCTTATAGGAAAAATCCGTGCAAAGGTTAACAAACTTAAAGCGAGACAAAAGTTTGAAATAAAAACGCCGACGACGATTTGTGCAGTGAGAGGAACAGATTTTTCTGTTGATGTCTCGGCGGACTTAATCACGCGACTGGAGGTCTACGAAGGTGTTGTTTCTGCGAAGGAGGAAATCACCGGCGGAGAGGTTTTGGTTAATCCCGGCGAATTCACAACTGTCCAAAAAGGCGAAGCGCCCGCAGAACCAAAGGCGTTAGAAGGTGAGAAGGTAAAAAGTGAGACGGAAGAAAAAAAAGAGGATTTTAAGTCCGAGGCGCAGAGAGAAATTTTTATGGAAATCTCCCGCGATGCCGTAAAGGAACGGGCAGCGGATGAAATAAAACTTGCGGAATATCAAAACGGAAAAGTGCTGATGGATGTTAGAGGTGCACGCGTTCGTCTTGAAGAATATGTATATCGCCCGCCTGAAAACAAAAGTCAGTTCAAATATGTCGTCCTGAATGAGAGAGAAAACAGATTTGACTTTGGAAAAATTCTTTTTACATTCAACAAAGAACTTCCGTCCGACTTAAATGATGCCACGAAATATATGTTTTATAAAGAGGGTTCAACCGCTCCCGACTGGTATCTGACAAACCTTGATTCCATTATGTCAAATACTTACGATAAAATTTTAGAAGAGGCGTCCGGCGGAAAAATGGTTGCGGACGACCCGTTTTCGCCTACCGGTTGGTCGCTGTTTTTTTCGGATTATAAATTTTACATATCCAACGAGGGTTCAACCGAAAACTCCGGCCGCGGGAAACTTATGTGGCAGTTTGCGGATAACGGCGATAATATTGCCAAGCCGGACGAATTCACATTTATTAAAAATACCTCCATTTTGCAGACAAATGGATTTGAAAATATTTCCGAAACTTTTCTGACCCATAAAGACCCTGCGGACTCCACATTTAATAGAATGCCTGACGGGAATACAACTTTTCATTTTGCCTACAAGGATGTTTATGCCGACGGGACGACGGTTGAAAAACACAACTATATTATAAATGACGACGGCAAGGTTCAAACGTTTTCCGATATCGCTTCATCCGAAGATATTTCCGCCGACGATATAAAAGAAAAAATTTTAACGCTCAATTTCCAGAATGTTTATACATCATCTCTGTTTGAGGATAAATACAGCACGGATGACGGGTTCGGAAAAAGAATTGACCTGATTTTCTCGTCTAAACTTTTGTCCGATGCCGGAATTTTACAGTTACCCAGTTCCTTAAATCAATGATTCGGAGGATTTTTATGTCAAAATGCCGTTTTGTGTTTTTGCTTTTACTTATCACCTTATCACCTTATCACCTTATCACCCGCCTTTACGCTGAACTTAAAATCACTCCCGTTGCCAACATTTCGCTTCTTGGCGGGCAGTATTTCCTTGAAGGAGAGCAGGATTCATTTGCGGGCAATGCCGATATATTTTTCGCGCCGGTTATCAATTTTTCCGAAAGCACGGCGCTTTTGCCGATTTATCAGGGACTTTATTCCGGTACGAAAGACGTCAGGGAACTTGTTGGCGGCGGAACTTTAACAAGAGAGGTTTTAGACAATTCGTTAACGCTTAAACTTACACACAAATTTTCCGATACATTCAAGGGGAAAATAAAAGCCGGTTACAAACTTGAATATCTTGCCGAAACGAAGGATGAAAAACTTGGTGACGGCTTGTTTGATTACAACCGACTTATCGGCGGAATTGAAGGTGAAAAAAAATATGAAAGTTGGAACTTGCGGAGCGGCTATGATTTTTACATAATGAGTTATCCGAATTATTCCTCGCTTATTACGAGTTATCAAACCTCAATTGACACCGCAACATATACTGAAATTTCCGAAAACGCCGGCGAGGATGTTCTGGACTACTCAACCCACGAGCTTTTTGTTGAAGGGCTGCATTTATTCAACGAAACGACAACCGGCAAAATTATGTACGATATTGCCTACAAAAATTTCAGAGACCAGACGCTCGTCCGTTCGGACGGCAGTTTCTCATCAAAAAAGAGAAATGACCTGGTGCATCTGCTCACTTTGGGAGTGGCGAAAAATCTGCCGAAAGTTACGGCATCAATTTACAACTCTTTTCAGTATTATGATTCAAACCAAAACTCTTACGATGCCAACAGAACACAATATAATTCCGGTTATTACGATTTTATTCAGGATAATGTAACGCCGTCGTTAACATTTAATCTAAAAAATAATTCCAGATTAAATCTCTGGTGGGACATCGCTTACAGAAAATATATCAACAGACCGTCGCAGGATGAAGAGGGAAATTACAAAACATCCGAAATTTCACAGGTCACAAACACCACCGGACTTTCTTTAACAATTCCCGTCTATAAATCTGTTTCAATAAAAACCGCAGGCAGTTACAGGGATTCAACATCCAATAACAGATACGAAGCGAATTACAGATACAATTACAATACTTCAAACTATTTCGCCGGACTAAACTGGGAATATTAATGTGAAAATCGTTTTTTATCCGGATGAAAAAAATGTCCGTAAAATAATTAAAGAGGACGACCCGGTGTTTTTATTGGTTTCTTATGACGGGGAAGAGGTTCTGGTTGCTCCTGCAGACGAAGTAGTGGAACATTCCATAATGTTGAAAAAAATGGACAGAAACGAAAAGGATATTGATAAATATTTCCGCGCTGTCGTTAATGCTTCCGGTTGCGACTGGACATTTGTTTGTCCTTCCGGTTATAAAAACATCATTGATAAAACCCGTCGTATAGAGCAGTTTTATAACGATGGTATCATTGTAATAGATAAAGCATTGAAAAAAATCGGCTACGATGTTCCGATAGAAATTCCGACAAGATACAGAAGACATTTTAATATGATGGGAAACGGAAGTTAGTGATGTGTAAAAAATCACAAATCCGTATTTTACCGACGATAAAAATATGCCGGACACGGGTATGTGTAAAAAAAGTACTTGACAGGTTTCATGTTTTACGGTATAGTTTAAGCAGTTGAAAATAAATTTTTTTTGGGGGTGTTTTATGTTGAGTTACCGTAGAGTAAAAAGATTTTTCGGTTTAGTTTTCGCCGTTACTGCTTACTACTTACTACTTACTACTTCCTGCTTTTCCGCCGTTCATTTAACTGTTGAAACAGGCGAGGCAGATGCTAAGGTAGCGGCATTGAACTTTGATGCAATGCACAACCCGTCGCCAAACTCCGTTTTCAAGCCGGCGGATGCTACCGGTAAAGCAGTTTTGGAAATCGCCGCCGATACCGACTACGTCGTTTTTGCGAATAAGCAGGGTAGGTTTCCGACTTTAAGGGACCAGGTAATGATGGGAAAAGCGATTCCTGTCCGGACAGCGTCGGATATGACCGTCTATTTTTCTTTAACGGAAACGCTCCCATATGATGTCGGAATTATATACATCGGGCTTGTAAATATCTCTACCGGCGCACCCGTCGTAGGCGATATCAGAAATGTTACAACCAACGAGCAGGTATCATTTATAATGGAGTTTTTAACTGATACGCTAACAGCCGCGAATACCAATTACGTCCTCGCTTTAAACATTCCCGCGGCGCCCGAGAATACATATATTGTCAACATATTTTCTCCGAAAGATAAAGAAGGTATGAGTAAACCGGTTACCGACCCTCTCATCGCCGGCGGCACCGTAACGGTTCACTTTGATTTTGACACGCAGGAAGCGATGGCCGTCCAAACGCAGGACACCGGTATTACTCCGGATGGAGATGTCGCGTTTGAGGGTGTTGTTGTCAACACAAGCGGCACCGGTCTTGCCGATATGAATATATATATGTATTGCCAGCCGCCGAATACTTATCAGCCAATAAGGTCTTTTCAGACGATGACCGACTCAAACGGCAGATTTGCGTTTTACAATATTCCCGCGGACAGCAACTATTATATTAGTATAAACGGACTGGGGTATGAAGGCGTCAGTGATGGTCCGCGTTATTATGCTGACCCAGGCCCCGGAGAAGGATATGGGGGTTATACTTACAGCGGCACGAAAATCGTTGTTCCTTTCAATCAACCCCCTGCTACCGGTTATGCACTTGAATACAGTTATGCCGCTGCTACCGGCAATAATAAATATGTACTTCCTGCGGTTTATGGACGGCTTAAAGGTATAGTTAAAGTTGGTGACATTCCGCTTCCTTTCGCCAATGTTCAGGTATGGGGCGATTACGACAAGTGGGCGGGAAACGATATGTTTGCTTCTTCAACTTATACGTGGTCAAATACCGGTTCATCCTCAAATGGCCGTTTTAGAACCGGCGCCAACGGCGAGTTTGACATCATCGGTTTATCAACCGGGAATATTACATTAAGTGTTTGGTCCGACCTCATAGGTATGAATTTTATTTACAATTACAACGGTGACTGGAATGCAAGAGATGCAATGGATTCATATGGTTTTCGTACCGGCCTCACCACTACCGGTTTACCCGGTGACGATGTTCGTGTTACTATTTCGTCAGAGCCCGCGGCTGTTGGCGTTGTCGGTGGTAATCCGGGATGGATTGTTTACTGTGCTACCGGCGGTATTATTCCTACTACTCTTGCTGATGGTGTTGTTATCAATATACTGACGGAAGTTGACGGTGCCTGTGTAATAAAAGGAACCATAAAATTTCTTGAAGCGGCGAATATTTCCATTTCTTCTCCGATTATAGTTATTGCAAGAGAAGAATTTCAGGGCGACTGGTCAACCCATAAATCAAAATCAAGATTCACATCAATTTCAGGCAATTTCCTGAAAGGCGGAACGACCGACTATGTGATAAATGTTTCTTCCGGTGCGCAATACTGGGTTGATGTTAAATCGGAGTACTGGGGAATTGTCAACAGGTTTGATACGCGGGCCGACTTTTCAAATGTCCCTTCCGGTGAAAAAGTGCTTGATTTCACACTTGCCCCCGCGGGAAAAATACGCGGCGTTGTTCGTTTGCCCGACGGCACGATTTTCAAACCGATTAATGATATGAACGGCAGATGGATAGAAATCAGAGCCAATTCCATGGTAAGCGGCGGCGGTAGTAATGTTCCCGACTCCGGTGTTTTTGAAATAACAGGTCTTGTGCCGGGGCTTTATCAGGTTGCCACATATGGAAGCGGCCCCGGTTATATTTGGCCGCGGACAATTCAGATAAATGATGTTATGGTTTCACCTAACAAAGAGACATATATTGAAATTCCGCTTCCTAACGGTGTAAAATGCGAGGCGCTTGCTCCGACGATGCCGTCTATGCCCGCAGGCACGACCGGGTACTATTACATAATGGGCTATCCGTCCGATGAGGTGTTAACCGGTAAGAAAATAGACGCCTTGATGGACAGCGATTCCGACACGCCGGTTTCATTTGAGTATGCGCTTTCTACTTACACAAGTTGGGGACAAACGAGGGCACTCGGCTGGCAGCCCACCCTTGCCGCTCCCGGCAGATACAACCTGTATCTTATAAAATATGAGATGTTCGGCGGTGCCGGAGAAATGGATTGGGATATGATGCGTTCCGAAAACCAGACAGTTACCGTCATTTCCCAGGCGAAGAATTTTGAAATAAAATACGACCCGCTTCAGCCGAATGCCACCACATATATTCCTTTTGAAGGTGCGGTTACCGGAAAAGGAAAAATTACAGGAATGATTACGGGACAGAACATCTGGACGACTGCCGACTACGAAAAAGCCAAAAAAGAAGGCGAAGATACCATATTTAAGAATATTCCGACCGTCATGCTTTACGATATAAACGGTACCTGGCGCGGATTTTCCGGCGCAAGACCTAGAAATGATTTAGCAAGTTCGCTGCCATGGGAATTATTCTTTAAGGAGCCCAATGAAACAACTAAAAATAATGTGATGACAAAGTCACCTCCTTACTATTGTATAGATATGCTTCCGCCGGGAAAATACACACTGGTGGCTGAAACGCCCAACTATCCGCCGTTTATGAAAGAGGTTGTGATTTATTCAACTGAGACGGTGCTTGATTTGGATTTTGATGCGATGGCGGGAAGCGGTCTTACAATCTCCGGAACGGTTACATCTACCGACGGAGTAAAACTTGAGGGTGTTGAGGTTTCGGTTAATCACAAGGCGGCGCAGAAATATGCCGTTACCGATGCAAACGGCGATTATTCAATATCAGGACTTCCGAAAGGTATTTTCCGTATCTCAGTTTCCAGAGACGGTTATGCCCTCGCGGGAGATAAAATAAATATCGGCGATAGTGTTACGGCGAAGAATTTCCAATTGACGAAAGCCGATTCGGTGCTTGCCGGAGTAGTTTTCTCTCAAAAAATACCTTTTGCAAAGACCATCGCCAATGCAAAAATCGCCTGTTATGACGAAACATACAATACCCAGAATCCCACAAAATATCTGCCGGTCTATAAATCAAAAACGGATAAAAACGGTAATTACTATATTTCCGGCTTGATTTCGGGGCATCTTTACAAGGTCTATGTGATGAATCCCGGCAAAATAGTTGAATATGTTGAAATAACCTCCTCTGCGGCTTACAACAGTCAGGATTTTGAGTTAAAATCGCTTCCTCCGAGGTTGAAAATAATAGTCAAAAAAACGGAAAATCCCAGAAAATATCTGTTTATGTTTGAATCGCCCAAGAAACTGGTTGCGGCGCCCGAGTGCTGGTATAATCAGGGCGATAGTTATGATGAAACCAAGGCAATCCAGGCGCTTCCGCTGTCCGGTCCCAACAACACCTATTCGCTTTATGTGAATCTTTTGGAGTCAAACATCAACCAGAATTATAATATGCAGGTAATTTCCGATGACGGCGGCAAGAAAAATATTGATTACATAAAATTCGGCGGAAATGTCAAGAGACAGGCGAAAAAAGAGGTTGCTGAAAATATAGCGGAAGGCGGCGATGTGCCGATTGATGAATTGGGTGATGACAATACACAGTTAGGACTTGATGCCGGATGTCTCACCGCTTCAACGGTAACAGTTTCCGCGGCGCCGGGAAGAGGCGCACCTTCTTTTGCCATCGGCGGGTTTTCAACAAACATCCCGTCGTTTAAGTTGCAGGGAACGGACAGTTCACTCGCAACGGAACTTATAAATGTGGATGAATCGTCGGTCGCCAGCGATGTATATCAGGTTGATTTGGCAAATTCCCAGATGAATAAATCCGTAACGCTTTCGTTGAATTACGACAAGGAAAAAGTCGGCGAAACCGACCTTGAAAAATTAAAGGTTTATCAGTATAATTCCGATAAAAGGGTTTGGGAATTAGTGCCGGGCAACAAGACGATTGACCCAGTTTCAGGGACCGTTTCAATTGATGTTGAATCAATCGCCGATGCAGCAAGTTCTACAACTTCTACGCGGCTTGCCGGCAGAGCCGTTGTCCAAAACGGAAGATTCGTAGTTAACCGTGCGGCTTCTACATCGCAAACCGGCGTTTTTGCAGTATTCAAGGCGCAGCCGCCTACAGGTGTTGCATGGAGCGGTGATTTCCAGATGTTCAACTTCCCCAACCCGTTCAATCTGAAAGATAAAACGGTAACGCTTACAAATCCGGGAAGCATAGCGGATACCAATACAACGCTTGCCGGGACTAATCTTTCCACAAAAGGGACGCTCATAAAATACTGTCTGCCCGCCGGCCGCTCAGGTGATGTTAAAATCTTTATATATAACCTCGCCGGCGAACTTGTAAGAGAGTTGGATGACGGCATTCGTGATGCCGGTTATATCTATTATGTTGACTGGGACGGCAGAAATGACAGAGATGGCGAATGTGCGTCCGGCGTATATTTCGCAATATTGAAAGTCGGCAACAAAACGCTAAATAAAGGCAAGCCGCTTAAATTGGCGATAATAAAATAAGCAGGATTAAGGATTAAGAATTTAAGGTTGTCATTGCGAGCCCGTACGGGCGAAGCAATCTCTTAATCCTTATAACTTATTACTTAATCCTGCTGTTAAACGGAGGTTTTTATGAAAAAGTTTTTATGTTTGGTTTTAGCAGTTCTTACTTCCCACTTCCTACTTTCTACTTCCTGCCTTTACGGCAAGGGTTTAGGCACGACCGGCGCCCAGTTTCTTAAAATAGGAATGGGAGCAAGACCGCTTGCTATGGCGGGCGCTTTTTCCGCGGTTGCGGATGATGTCAATTCAATTTATTACAGCCCCGCGTCCTTAACCCGCACCGAGAATAAAGAGGTCTCGGCGACATACTTAAAATATTTTGAGGATGTCAACGCCGGATTTATCGGTTATACCGGTTCCTGTTCGGAAAAACATTATGTCGGCGTCGGCGTCACATATCTTCAGGTGACAGATATTGAAGAGCGGGATGTGAACGAAGCGAAACTTGGCGATTTCGGAGCGACAGACATTGCCTTGTTCTTGAATTACGCCAGAAAAGACCTCGCCAGCAAATTGCTTGAAAATCTTGCCGTGGGCGGCGGGTTAAAACTTATCAATCAGACGATAGATGATGAAAAAGCGTTCACGGTAGCGTTGGATTTGTCCGCTTATTACCCGGCGGATGACAAACTATCCTTCGCTTTCAACATTCAGAACATTTCTTACGGCGTAAAGTTTATTGACGAAACCGACTCGCTTCCTTTGAACATTAAAGTCGGTGCGGCATATAAACCGGTGAAGGATTTGACAGTAGCGGTTGATTTGGACGAATACATTATTGACAACAAACTCTATGCTTCCGTCGGTGCAGAGTACTGGATAAAAAATGTTTTAGCGTTAAGAAGCGGTTACCGTTTCGGATATGACACCTCATCTTTAGGCGACATAGTCGGTCTCGGAGCCGGTGCCGGCGTAAAAATCTGGGGCGTAACCCTTGATTACGCATTCGTTCCGTTCGGCGATTTAGGCGACACCCACCGTGTCTCTTTCGGCGCCAAGTTTTGAGAGCCACGCGAATAAAAGTGAATAAAAAACAACGCGAATACACGCGAATAGTTGTAGCGGTGCGATTGCGATCGCACAATGTAGGGCAGGGCTTTAGCCCTGCTTTGTAGTTGCAGACCCTTGGTCTGCTTTCAATGTCATTGCGAACCCGAAGGGTGAAGCAATCCCGTTTTTCCGACGATAAAACTTGTCCCCGTGAAAACGGGGAAATCCCGCAACCCCTTACCTCCAAAATAAAAAATAAAAAAAATAAAAAAAGTACTTGACAGATTTTAACATTTTTGTTAAACTTTAATACAGAGGTGATTTGTATGAGGCAGTATGTTCATGTTTCAGCCACACTTGATAAAGAACTATCTAAAAAAGTCAATGAGTTTTGTGCGAGAGAAGAACGCTCCCGATCATGGTTAATTGAAAAAGCGGTTAAACAACTTTTAGAAGAAATGGAAGATTTGGAAATTGCATATCAAAGAATAATTGTTCCTGAAACCAAGATAATTTCTTCCAAAGAGTTAAGAAAACGGCTGAATGTTTAATATCCGATATGCCAACCATGTTGAAAAAGACCTGCGGTATTTACCCCGCGAAATCGTTGAGCGTTTGTTGAATAAAATTGAAACGGTATTAAAAGAAAATCCGTTTGCCGGTGCGAAGTTGGATTACAGGGGAAAAGAATTATATAAATACCGGGTTAGTACCTATAGAATAGTTTATACAGTAAATACGGAACAAAAAGCAATTGTAATTTATAGAATTCGTCACAGAAAAGAAGTTTACCGCGGATTGTGATTGGCATCAAAGTGCCATTTCCGACGAGCAAAACTGTCGCTATGCTTACCTCAAACAAAAAAAATTTAAAAAATAAAAAAAGTACTTGACAAATTTTTAGTTTTTTGTTATAGTAACAATAGGTACGAAAAATGTCGTGCCTCCGAAGTCCCGCAAGGGACAGCAGTTTGAAAAACGAAATAAAATTGAACTCAACGAAAAGTAGTAAAAAGTTGAGAAGTGGTTTTTTATCGCTTAATTTGTTCTTTGAAAACTGAATAGTTGTGATGAGGTTACAAATAAACAAAAGTTAATTTCAAAAATGTAGAGCCTATTTTCAAACAACTCAAATCAATTTAGCGAGTAGCGAGTTGGAAGTAG
>DHFT01000050.1:36458-36648 GCA_002402375.1 Elusimicrobia bacterium UBA4817
TAGTGGCAAACGGGTGAGTAATGCGCAGGTCAACAACCGTCAAGAGGGGGATAACATGGCGAAAGCCGTACTAATACCCCGTAAGACCACGTCCCCATACGGGGAAGAGGTAAAAGTTCCGACGCAAGTCGGGACGCTTGATGACGTACCTGCGTCCTATCAGGCAGTTGGTGAGGTAACGGCCCACCAA
>DHFT01000016.1 GCA_002402375.1 Elusimicrobia bacterium UBA4817
CGGAAACGGTCTGGCGTCAGGCGGACAGATACAAAATTCCGCGCCTTACATTTATAAATAAACTTGACAGAACCGGTGCAAACTTTTTCGGCGTTGTGGATGCGATGAGAAAAAAACTCAATACAAATCCGGTGCTTTTACAGATACCAATCGGCAGTGAAGATAAATTACACGGAATGGTTGATTTAGTAAGAATGAAAGCGTTTCAGTATACCGACGAACTGGGAATAAAATTTGAGGAAACGGAGATTCCCGCTGACCTGAAACCGCTCGTTAAAGAATACAGGGCAAAACTTCTTGAGGCATCCGCCGACGCAGACCACGACATTATGCATAAGTTCGTAACCGGAGAAGGTAAAATTACCGACGAGGAACTCATCAAAGCGGTAAGAGTGTTGACGATTTCCGGAAAAATAGTTCCCGTCCTGTGCGGCTCTTCTCTTAAAAATAAAGGCGTCCAGTTTTTACTTGATGCGATTGTTTCATATCTACCATCGCCGCTTGATATTCCTGCTATGGAGGGTCTCAGTCCCGGAGCCGAATCAACTGAAAAAATAAAAAGGGTTGCTGATGAGGAAGCGCCTGCATCGGCTCTTGCGTTCAAAATTCAGACCGACCCGTTTGTGGGACGTCTGACGTACATCAGAGTTTATTCCGGAACCATCAAAAGAGGACATTCTATCTACAATTCAACAAGGGCTCACCGTGAACGAATAGCGAAACTTGTAAAAATGCATGCCAACGACCGTGAAGAAGTTGAAGAAGTAAAAGCAGGCGATATAGCGGGTGTGGTAGGTTTCAAAAAAACGTTTACCGGCGATACGCTCTGCGACGAAAAAGAACAGATAATTCTTGAAAACATAAAATTTCCGGAGCCGGTTATCTGGCTTGCGATTGAACCCAAAACAAAATCAGATGAGGAAAAACTTTCCAAAGCGCTTTCAAAACTTTCCGAGGAAGACCCGACATTTAAGTTTAAAATAGACACTGAAACCGCCCAGACGATTATTTCCGGAATGGGCGAATTGCATCTGGAAATTCTTGTTGACAGAATGAAGCGGGAATTTTCCGTTGTGGCGAATATCGGTGCGCCTCAGGTTGCTTACAAAGAAACGGTGAAAAGAACCGCCGAAGCAGTCGGAAAGTTTGTTCGTCAAACCGGCGGTCACGGACAATACGGGCATGTCGTCTTGACTGTTGAACCGAATCAAAAAGGCAAGGGTTTTGAATTTATAAATGACATTAGAGAGGGCAGAATCCCTCGTGAATTTTTTTCATCAATTGAGGACGGAATTGTTTCGGCGCTTGAAACCGGAGTCCTCGGCGGTTTCCCCGTTGTGGATGTCAAGGTAACGCTTTTGGACGGCTCGTATCACGAGGTTGATTCGTCGGACATTGCCTTTAAGATGGCGGCGTCAATCGGGACAAAGGAAGCGCTTAAAAAAGCGGGTCCCGTTTTATTAGAGCCGATAATGAAACTGGAAGTAATTACACCCGACGAATATCTCGGTGACATTTTGGGTGATATAAACTCGCGTCGCGGAAGAATTGAAAATATGTCAACCAATAAAAAAATTCATACAATTGACGGTTCTGTTCCTTTGGCAGCAATGTTCGGCTATTCATCTTCGCTGCGTTCGTTGTCTCAGGGACGGGCAACTTATACGATGGAGCCGGCATTTTACGAGACAGTTTCTGAAAAATTAGCGCAAGAGATATTGGGAATAAAATAGGAGGTTTTTATGGCGAAGCAAAAATTTGCAAGGACAAAGCCGCATGTCAATGTCGGAACAATCGGTCATGTTGACCACGGTAAAACCACACTAACAGCGGCAATAACGAAGGTTTTGGAAAAAAAGGGTTTTTCAAAATTCATAAGTTATGACGAGGTTGCGAAGGCATCGGAATCACAGGGTCGCCGCGACGAGACAAAAATCCTGACTATCGCAATTTCACATGTTGAGTATGAAACGGAAAAGAGGCACTATGCCCACATTGACTGCCCCGGACATGCCGATTACATTAAAAATATGATAACCGGCGCCGCCCAGATGGACGGTGCAATACTTGTTGTTTCAGCCGCCGACGGTCCTATGCCTCAAACCAGAGAGCATATTCTTCTTGCCCGTCAGGTAAATGTTCCCCACATCGTTGTCTATCTCAATAAAGTTGATGTTGTGGACGACAAAGAACTTATTGATTTAGTTGAACTGGAAATAAGAGAGCTCTTAAATAAATACGGTTTTCCAGGCGACAAAACGCCGATTATCCGCGGAAGCGCCCTGAAGGCAATGCAGGGTGATACAAGTGATCTCGGAGAACCGTCAATCTGGAAACTGATGGATGCTATAGACGCTACAATTCCCGACCCGAAGCGTGAAACAGACAAACCGTTTTTGATGAGCGTTGAGGATGTCTTCACTATCACAGGACGGGGAACGGTTGCAACCGGCAGAATTGAACGCGGGAAAGTGAAAACCGGCGATGCGGTTGAACTTGTCGGAATTCAGGAAACAAGAAAGTCGGTCGTGACATCCGTTGAAATGTTCAGAAAAATTTTAGACGAAGCCCAGGCCGGCGACAATGTCGGTGTGCTTTTAAGAGGTATTGAAAAAGACCAGATTGAACGCGGGCAGGTAATAGCGGCTCCCGGTTCCATCACGCCGCATAAAAAATTCAAAGCGCAGGTTTATATACTTACAAAAGAGGAAGGCGGAAGGCATACCCCGTTCTTTCAAGGTTACAGACCGCAGTTTTATTTCAGGACGACAGATGTTACGGGCGTTGTCAATCTGCCGAAAGGCGTTGAAATGACTATGCCCGGCGACCACGTAGAAATAGTCGGAGAACTTATATCGCCCATCGCGATGGAGAAGGAATTGAGGTTTGCCATCAGAGAGGGCGGTCATACTGTCGGCTCGGGTGTTATTTCGGAAATTATTGAATAAAGTTACAAAAGGCGTGAGACGGTAGACGAGAGATGGTAGATGAAAAGTCATTTACCATTTACCTTTTACCGTCTATCGCCGTTAAGGTTTTAGCATGGCGAAAACGGAACAGTTGGCACAATCACAAAGAATAAGAATTCGGTTGCAGGCATATGACCATAAAATGCTGGATACCTCGCTTTCCGAAATTATTCAGACGGCGAAACGCACGGGTGCGTCTATTTCCGGTCCCGTTCTTCTGCCTACAAGGATAAAAAAATACACCGTTCTTAGGTCGCCGCATACCGATAAAAAATCGCGTGAGCAGTTTGAAATGAGAATACACAAACGGCTTGTTGATATAGTTCATCCGACGCCTCAAACGGTGGATGCACTGATGAAGTTGGACTTGCCGGCAGGCGTGGATGTGGAGATAAAAGCATGATACCGCGAAACAGACGCGGAACTAAAACGCAGAACAGACGCGGAACATTCAGCGTTAGTTCCGCGGGTTTTTCAAAGTTCTGCGTCGGTTCAGCGTGTTCGCGGAGCGAACAATGAAAGCAATTCTTGGTACAAAAATCGGTATGACGCAAATATATTCGCAAATCGGTGAAGCGATTCCCGTGACGGTGATTTCCGCCGGGCCCTGCGTTGTTACCCAAATTAAAACTGTTAAGACCGACGGATATAATGCAATTAAGGTCGGATATTGTTCTACGACGGAAAAAAAACTTAACAAGCCGCAGCTCGGTCATTTCAAAAAGGCCGGCACAGGATTGTTTAATGTCCTGAAAGAGTTTCGTGTTGATAATCCGTCTGATTATAAATTAAATCAAGAAATAAAGACGGATATTTTTTCCGCCGGTGATTTTGTGGATGTAACCGGTGTTTCAAAAGGTCATGGTTTTCAGGGTGTAGTTAAAAGACACGGTTTTGCCGGCGGGCCGCAGACGCATGGTCAGTCGGATAAACTTCGCGCGCCCGGCGCAATAGGTCCCCAGCGTCCCCAAAAAGTAAAAAAGGGTTTGAGAATGGCCGGCAGAATGGGCGGCGTCGGTTCTACCATTCAGAAATTAAAAGTCGTAAAAGTTATACCGGAAAAAAATATTTTATTTGTGAAAGGTCCGGTTCCGGGCGTAAAAAACGGGCAACTGCTCATTTCTTCAACAGTCAAAAAAATTGCCGCCAAAAAAGTTCAACCGGAAGTAAAAAAAGAAGCAAAAAAAGTCGTAAAAAAAGAAGTTAAAAAATAATTATGGAAGCGAATGTCTACAATATAAAAGGTGAAAAAACAGGCAGTACTCCGTTACCGGAAAATATTTTTAATGCGAAGATAAATGTTCCGCTGATGCATGAGGTGGTTACATGGTATCTTGCAAATTGGCGGAAGGGTTCGCATTCTGCAAAAACCCGGGCGGAAGTTTCCGGTTCCGGCAAAAAACCATGGAAACAGAAAGGCACGGGACGCGCCCGTGCGGGAAGCATCCGTTCCCCGCTTTGGCGCCACGGCGGCGTAATTTTTGCTAAAAAACCGAGAGAGTTTTCTTATTCAATGCCGAAGAAAAAAGTCCGCATTGCACTTTTGTCGGCGCTTTCTTCAAAAGCAAAAGACGGGTCGGTTATGGTTCTTGATGAACTTAAAATAGTAGAGCCGAAAACGAAAAATGTTGCGGGAATAATAAAGAACCTGAAATTAAAAGATAAGGTCCTTCTTGTTTCAAAAAGGGACAAAATACTGAATATGGCATCGCGAAATATGGCAAATTTATTTTTACACGATGTAACGGACTTGACGACTTATGATGTTTTGAATTCGGATAAAATTTTATTCACGAAGGAGTCATTAGACAGATGCTCAATCCTTTCAACATAATAATAAAACCGGTTATCACGGAAAAAGCAACAAAGTTAAAAGAGAAAGAAAACAAATACGAGTTTGTCGTCGCAAAAACCGCTACAAAAGGACAGATAAAAGAGGCGGTTGAAGAACTTTTTGATGTTGATGTTGAGAAAGTCCGCACTGTTATATTGCCGGGAAAATTAAGAAGGCAGGGTGCCCACGCGGGCTATAAATCCGATTTCAAAAAAGCGATTGTGAATATAAAAAAAGGACAAGCGATAAAAATTGTGGAAGGCGTCTGAAAGCAGAAAGGCGTGAAAAGGTAAAAAGGTAAGAATGTGAAAACGATTTCACTTTATCACCTTTTCACTTTCTTACGCCCTTAAGGTGTTAATATGGGCATAAAATCTTACACACCATACACGCCGTCAAGGCGGTTTATAACAAGCGATGATTTTTCGGATATAACAAAATCAACTCCGGAGAAGTCGCTTTTAGTCCCGTTGCGAAGAACCGGAGGCAGAAACAATACGGGGCATCTTACGGTTCGTCATCAGGGAGGCGGTCACAAAAAGATGTACCGCATCATTGATTTCAAAAGGGATAAAAGAAATGTTGCGGCGGATGTTATTGCCATTGAATACGACCCCAATCGTTCGTCGCGTCTCGCATTAGTTAAATATCCCGACGGTGAAAAAAGATATATTATCTGTCCTTTGGGATTAAAAGTAGGCGATAAAATTGAAAGCGGGGAAAATGTGGAAATAAAAATCGGCAACTCACTTCCCATTTCAAATATACCCGTAGGAGTTGAAATTCACAATTTGGAACTTGTACCTGGTTTTGGTGCAAAACTTGTCCGCTCGGCGGGTGGTGTTGCTCAAATTATGGCTAAGGAAGGCGATTTTGCACATATAAAAATGCCGTCCGGTGAAGTAAGAATGATTCCCGTAAAATGTTATGCGACGGTCGGACAGATAGGCAATCTTGACCATGAAAATATAACTCTGGGCAATGCGGGAAGAAGCAGGCATCTCGGAATCAGACCGACCGTTAGAGGAACTGCTATGAATTCCGTTGACCATCCGCATGGCGGTGGCCGTGGGAAATCAAAAGGAAACAACCAGCCGCAATCACCGTGGGGCCAGCCGGCGAAGGGTTTTAAAACCCGTTCAAAAAAGAAATGGACAGATATGTATATTATTAACAGAAGACCGAAGGGAGTCAGATAATGTCCCGTTCAACAAAAAAAGGTCCGTATATTGACGAAAAACTTCTTAAAAAGGTTGAAAAACTGAATGCATCAGGGCAGAAAACGCTTATCAAGACATGGGCCCGTGCATCTGTAATTCCGCCGGAGTTTGTGGGGCATACATTCGGAGTCCATAACGGCAAAAAATTTATATCCGTCTATGTCAGCGAAAATATGGTGGGACATAAACTTGGAGAATTTTCACCTACCAGATTTTTCAGGGGTCACGGTGCCGCACATACAAAAGAGGCATTGGAAAAGACATAAAAAGGCAGGGACAGAGGGACGGAGGGACAGAGTTAAAAAAATCCTTAACTCGTTTCTCGTCGCTCGTGGCTCGTCCCTGATTTTAACATGGAATCAAAAGCAATATCAAGATTTGCAAGAAATTCATACAGAAAAGTCAATCAGGTGCTTTCACTTATAAGGGGGAAGCGGGTTTCTGAGGCAATTCATATATTATCATTTGTTAAGAAGGGTTCGGTTGCCCTTATAGAAAAGACACTAAAATCGGCTGCTGCAAACAGCGGTCATCTCAAAAATCCGGAGTTAATTTTCGTTAAAAAGGCGTTTGCTACAATGGGTCCTCCGATAAAAAGAATGCGTCCGGGTGCTCAGGGCCGGGGCAATCCGTATAAAAGGAAGACCTGCCATCTTACGATTGTCGTTTCCGACAAACGAGGTTAATGTGGGACAAAAAATTCATCCAAAAGGTTTAAGATTAGGTTATGTTGCCGACTGGGACAGTAAATGGTTCTCCAGACGCAATATGGCCGATCTTTTAGAAGAAGATTTTCGCATAAGAAAATTCGTGAAAGAGCGGCTGAAATTTGCTGCCGTCTCAAAAATTGTAATTGAAAGAGCGGGAAAATATCTGAAAGTCAACATTTTTTCCGCCCGCCCCGGACTTATCATCGGCAAACGCGGTGCGGATATAGAAGCGCTTAAAAAAGAAATTGAAGAAATCTCGGATAAAAAGTCCATTGTAAATGTAATGGAAATAAAATCACCGGAGACAAATTCACAACTTGTTGCCGAAGGCATCGCTATTCAACTTGAAAAAAGAGGCTCGACCCGCCGGGCTATGAAAAAAGCGATTGAAAAAGCACTTGCGGCCGGTGCGCTCGGCGTAAAGGTTATGGTTGCCGGCCGGCTCGGCGGAAATGAAATAGCGAGAACGGAGTGGATGAGAGAAGGCAGAGTTCCTCTTCATACATTCCGGGCAGATATTGATTACGGTTTTGCCGAAGCGCTTACGACTATGGGAATCATCGGCGTTAAGGTCTGGATATTCAAAAAAGAACTCTTCAAAAAAACGGAAAAAGAAATGTTCGCCGATGCGCGTCTCATTGAAAAACCGGAAGACATTGAAGTTAAAGACGAGAAGCCGCCGGAACTGGACGAGGAAATAATTAAAGAGGAAGATATAAAAGAAGAAGATTCTATAATAAAAATCAAATAAATTTAGCCCCCGACTTTAGTCGGGGGTGAGCGGAGCGAATAATAATGTTGTCACCGAAAAGAGTAAAATATAGAAAACAGCAGCGCGGCCGGATGAAGGGCAATGCCTCCGGCGGAACAGAGATAAGTTTCGGCGAATACGGCATTATGGCGCTGGAGCGTGCATGGATTACGGCAAATCAGATTGAGGCGTCCAGAATTGCGCTGACCAGAGCAATTAAAAAAAGCGGAAAGGTCTGGTTAAGAATTTTTCCCGACAAACCGTTCACAAAAAAACCTGCCGAAACCAGAATGGGAAAAGGCAAAGGACTTGTTGAAAAATATGTCGCCGTAGTAAAACCGGGTCGGGTTATGTTTGAGATTGCCGGCTTAAAAAAGGATGAGGCACAAGAGGCGTTTAGGTTAGTTTCCCACAAACTTCCTATAAAAACAAAGTTTTTGGAAAGAGGACAATAGCGTCAATTAAAAATGAAAAATTCAAAAGAAAAAAAAGAAATAAACTTAACGGAACTTACGGCGGATGAATTAAAATCGCGACTTGAAGAATCAAAGGAGAAGTTGTTCCATCTTAAATTCGGGCATAAGACAACTCCGCTTAAAAATCCGTTGGAGATAAGATATTTGCGAAGACAGATAGCAAGAATTTTAACAATAATGAAATGAAAAGGCAGGTAGACGGTAGAAGGTAAAAGGTAGACGGTAAATGATTTTCCGTCTCCCGTCTCCCGTTTACCGATTACCGCTTTCGGTGTTAGATATGAGAAAAACAAAAACAGGCATTGTGATTTCAGACGGGATGAATAAAACGAGGGTGGTAGAGGTGTCCTGGACTACCCGCCATCCGCTTTATCAGAAAGTTATTCGTCGGCGGACAAAATATTATGTTCACGACGAAAAAAACGAAACGCGTCTCGGCGATAAGGTTGATATAATAGAAACGAGACCGATTTCAAAACTAAAAAGGTGGAAAATAGTTAAAGGCAATTAAAAATGTATAATGAAAAATTAAAAATTGTGGTGAAAAACATTTTTCATTTTTAACTTTTAATTTTTAATTGATATTATCATGATTCAGGAACGTTCTATTATAACAGTTGCAGACAATACCGGAGCCAAAAAAATAAGATGTTTCCGAATGCTTGGCGGAAGTTACAGAAAATACGCATCGCTCGGTGATGTCATCGTGGCATCCGTCTTTGATGCATTGCCTACGGCGACAATAAAAAAAGGCGAAGTAGTTAAAGCGGTGATAGTGAGATGCGTTAAAGAAACCCGCCGGCCCGACGGAAGTTACATAAAATTTGACGATAATGCTGCGGTTATAATAAATGATGAACACGAGCCGCGCGGAACCCGTATTTTTGGGCCGGTGGCAAGGGAATTACGCGAAAAAAATTTCCTGAAAATTATTTCTCTTGCCCCGGAAGTAGTATAAGAGGCAGTAGTAAGTGGTAAGTGGTAAGGATTAAAACTTAATCCTTAAAGCGAAGCGACTTAATCCTTAATACTGATGTTAAGTGCATATTAAAAAGAAAGATAAAGTTATTGTTTTGGCCGGTAAAAATAAGGGTAAAACAGGAGAGGTTCTGAAGATTTTTCCGGATAAAAAAACTGCCGTTGTTTCAAAGATTAATTTTGTAAAAAGGCATACAAAAGCGACGCAGACAGACCCGGGCGGCATCAAAGAAAAAGAGGCGCCGCTTCCCGTTTCACGACTTATGCTTGTCTGTCCGAAATGCGATAAGCCGACAAGACCGAAATGGGAGCTCTTGCCTGACGGTAAAAAATCCCGTTTGTGCAAAAAATGCGGAGAGATGATTGTTTAGAGGCAGTGAAAGAAAAAGTGGATAAGTGGATAAGTGGTTGGTCTTTACTAATCACTTAATCACTAATCACTTAATCACTGATTTTAAGTGGCGCGATTAAAAGAAGCATATAAAAAAGTTATAGTTGCGGAGTTGATGAAAAAACTGAACCTAAAAAATATTCATCAAGTTCCGAAACTTGAAAAAATAGTTATCAATATGGGCGTTTCGGATGCCAGAGAAAATCCGAAGGCGATGGATATTGCAGAAGCGGAACTTGCCGCCATAACCGGACAGAAACCGCTTTTGCGCCGCGCCAAAAAATCAATCTCCGCTTTCAAGTTAAGGGAAGGTATGGCTATCGGGCTTAAAGTTACTTTGCGCGGCGACAGGATGTATGAATTTTTTGACCGGCTTGTCAGCATATCTATTCCAAAAATAAGGGACTTCAGGGGGCTTGAACCGTCCAAATTTGACGGAAGCGGTAATTACAATCTGGGCTTAACCGAGCAGTATATTTTCCCGGAAATCGTGCTTGATAAGTCCGACAAAGCAAGAGGAATGAACATAACAATTGTGACGACGGCAAAAAACGATGAACATGCAAAAGAATTTCTATCAATGATGGGAATGCCGTTCAGAAAAGGCAGTAAGTAGGAAGTAGGAAGTGGGAAGTGGTTTTAACTACTACCTATTCGCTACTCGCTGATGTTAAAATGGCTAAAAAATGTCTTATCATCAAACAGAGAAAAACTCCTAAATACTCTTCAAGAAGGTATAACAGATGCCGTATTTGCGGCCGCCCTCGCGGATTTTTGAGGGACTTCGGTTTATGCAGAATCTGTTTCAGGAGTTTTGCACACAAGGGTTTAATCCCGGGAGTTACAAAATCCAGTTGGTAATAACAAGGGGCGTGAAACGGTAAACGGTAGAAGGTAAACGGTAAATGATTTTTCGTCTACCATCTCTCGTCTACCGTCTCCCGCTGTTAAGGTGTTAATATGATTTACGATCCTATTTCAGACATGATTTGTCGGCTCAAAAATGCCAGTGAAAAATCCAAGGAAAAAGTGGATATCCCTGCTTCAAACATAAAGGAAGAAATTTCCAAAATTTTGAAGGAAGAAGGATATATTTCAAATTACAAACGTCTTGATGACAAAAAACAGGGTATTTTGAGAATTTTCTTAAAATACTCGCCTGATAAAAAACCTGTAATAACGGACATCAAAAGGGTTTCTAAATTGTCAATGCGTGTGTATACGAAAACAGCGAAATTGCCGAGGGTTTTAAAAGGTATAGGAACAGCAATAATTTCAACTTCCCGCGGGCTTATGACTGACGAGAAAGCAAGAGAAGAACATCTCGGCGGTGAAGTTATTTGTTATGTCTGGTGAGAGGAACGCGGATAAACGCGGATAGTAACGCGGATAAACGCCGAAGAAAATCAGCGTAAATCAGCGTAAATATCAGCATTATTCAGCGTTGTGTTAAAATGAGCAGAATTGGAAACAGTCCGATACCGATACCGAATAATGTAAAAATAAATATAACAGGAAACGAAATTTCCGTGGCAGGTCCTGCCGGTACGCTCAAAAGAAAATTCCGGCCTGAAATTTCAATCAAGACGGAGAACAATTCCATAGTGTTAAAAAGAAGTTCGGATGATTTCAAGGCGATTCACGGAACGACGCGCGCTCTGCTCAACAATATGGTACAAGGAGTTGTTACGCCCTTTGAAAAAAAGTTGGAAATACAGGGCGTTGGTTATAAATCGCAACTTGCGGGGAAAAAACTAACTTTACAGGTCGGGTATTCTCATTCGGTTGAGTTCAACATTCCCGACGGTGTGGATATCGCCCTTGACCCGAAAGGACTTCTTATAACGCTGAAATCAACCGATAAAGAAAAATTGGGACTGGTGGCATCCCAGATAAGACAGAGTAAAGACCCCGATTCATATAAAGGTAAAGGTGTCCGGTATTCCGGAGAATACATAAAAAAGAAGCCGGGCAAATCGGCAATCGGAGTCGGTGCTCCGGGAGCAGCCGCCCCGGCAAAGAAGTAAAAAAGGCAATTAAAAATGTAAAATGTAGAAGTAAAAATGTAGGTAAAAAGATTTAATAATAATTTTATCCGCAATTTTTCATTTTTAACTTTTAATTTTTAATTGATTTTAATATGTTATCAAAAAAATCACGAGCACATCTGAGAAAAAAAATAAGAATAAGAAAAAAGGTTGAAGGCACTGCCGAGAGACCGCGGATGGCAATTCATAAATCAAACAAACATATATATGTTCAGTTTGTTGATGACTTAAAGGGAAAAACCTTACTGTCCGTTTCTACATTATCGCTTAAATTTCCGCCACAGGCGGATTCGCCTAAGGCGAAAAAAAATGCCGCAAATGTCAAAGCGTCTGTTTCTCTTGGTGAAGCAGCGACTAAAAAAGCGCTCTCGGCCGGAATAAAACAGGTCGTATTTGACAGGGGCGGATATATATATCACGGGAAGGTTCGGGCTTTTGCCGAAAGTTGCCGCAAAGCAGGATTGAAATTCTAAGAGGCAATTAAAAATGTAAAATGAAAAATGTAAAATTGTGGTTAGAAAAATTTTTAACTTTTAATTTTTAATTTTGAATTGGTTTTTATTATGGATATAAAAAAAGAAATTGTTGTAACAATTGGTCGTGTGACGAAAGTTGTGAAAGGCGGTAAGAGGTTTTCCTTTAATGCGCTTGTTGTAGTCGGCGACTGCAACGGAACCGTCGGCGTCGGTCTGGGCAAGGCGAAAGAGGTTCAGTCGGCAATAAAAAAGGGGACCGCGTCCGCAAAAAAAAATCTATTTACGGTATCCTTGAAAAATACGACAATTCCGCATGAGATTACAGGCGCTTACGGTGCGGGCAGAGTTTTTATGAAACCTGCCTCTGCCGGAACAGGCCTTATTGCCGGCGGTGCCGTAAGATCTGTCTTGTTGGCCGCTGGCGTTAAGGATGTACTTACAAAATCGTTGCGGTCACCAAATCCGTTTAATGTTGTTTATGCCACAATTGACGGGTTGCAAAAGTTAAGAAATAGGGAAGATGTAGAAAAATTGAGAGGAAAGACAAAGGGCAATTAAAAATGTAGAATGTAAAATTAAAAATTGTGGCGAAGGTCTTCTATAATAATTTTAGCCGTAATTTTTCATTTTTAACTTTTAATTTTTAATTGATTTTACTATGAAATTATCTGACTTGAAACCGGCATCTGGTTCAAAACATAGAAGAAAAATAGTAGGTCGCGGCCGCGGCTCCGGTCACGGCGGTTCTGCCACAAGGGGTATGAAAGGACAAAATTCCCGCTCGGGCCGCGGCACCCGTCCGGGGTTTGAAGGCGGTCAGATGCCGCTGATGCGCCGTCTCCCGAAAAGGGGATTCACAAACATTTTCAAGAAGGAGTATGAAATTGTAAATCTCGGCGTCCTTGAAAAAATTTTTGAATCCGGCGCCGAAGTTAATAAAAAAATACTTGCCGAAAAAGGACTGATAAACGGCAAATTACCTCTGAAAATTCTGGGTGATGGCGAAATAAAGAAACCGTTGAAAATTACTGCGGCTCAATTCTCAAAAAGTGCGGTTGAAAAGATCAAGAAAGCCGGCGGAGAAGCGATAGATGCAATTAAAAATGAAAAATTAAAAATGAAAAATTAAGGAATTTTTTATTAAGATTTTTTACCACAATTTTTAATTTTACATTCTACATTTTTAATTGATTTTATATGATTGAATCATTCGGTGATATTTTTAAGGTTCCGGAATTAAAAAAAAGAGTTCTGTTCACTGCGGTTATAATTATCGCTTACAGAATCGGCGTTGCGATACCCATTCCGGGAATTGATATCGCCGCTTTTAAGGCATTTTTTGCTCAGCAGTCAAATACGCTCTTTGGATTTATGGATATGTTTTCCGGCGGCGCTCTTTCGCGGCTTTCAATTTTTACTCTCGGCATAATGCCATACATAAACGCATCAATTATTTTTTCTCTTTTGCAGGCGACGGTTCCGTATCTTGAAAAACTTTCCAAAGAGGGCGAAACGGGAAGAAAAAAAATTACGCAGTGGACAAGATACGCTACTCTGGTTCTTGCCGTGATACAATCGCTGGGCTTGACACTTTTTATGATAATGCCTATGAAGGCACCCGGCGGAGTGTCCGTTGTGGCAAATCCCGGAGCAATGTTTGTTTTTATCACAGTTTTGACGATGACCACCGGCACCGTTTTTATAATGTGGCTCGGCGAACAGGTTACGGAAAGCGGAATAGGCAACGGAATTTCGCTTATTATTTTTGCCGGAATTGTTGACCGTCTTCCGTCGGCGGTAAAAAATCTTTTTGATATGATAAGAACCCACGAGATGTCGCTTTTTACCGGCATTTTGATTTTGGGAATGGTTTTCGTGATAATGGCGCTTGTCGTCTGGGTTGAAACGGGTCAGAGAAAAATTCCCGTCCAGTATGCAAAAAGGGTTGTCGGCAGAAAAATGTACGGCGGACAGTCAACGTTCTTGCCGATTAAAGTTGACCAATCGGGAGTCATCGCCGTTATTTTTGCGGTTTCCCTGATGTCGGTTCCGATGACACTCGCACAGTTCACCGGCGATTCCGGATTTATGAGAAAATTTGTTGACTGGTGGATGAGAGGGAGCGTTTTGTACGAAGTTCTGTATGCCGCACTTATAATTTTTTTCTGCTATTTTTATAATTCAATAACGCTTAATCCGAAAGACATCGCCGAGAATATGAAAAAGTGGGGCGGGTTTGTCCCCGGCATAAGACCAGGCGAGCCGACGGCTAATTATATCCAGTGGATTTTGGCGAGAATTACTTTGGGCGGTGCGCTTTTTGTGGTATTCATAGCAATACTGCCTGATTATCTGCAAAAATTTATTAATGTCCCGTTTTTTTTCGGCGGCACCGCACTGTTGATTGTCGTCGGTGTTGCACTTGATACCATCAGCCAGATAGAAAGCCATCTCATAATGAGACATTATGACGGTTTTCTGAAAAAAGGCAGAATTAAGGGCAGATGGTTTAATGTGAAGTAGTCGCTCGGGAACAAGTTTCTTTGAGACGCTCGTCAGAACTCGCTCTGCGGTTTGCCCCTAAAGGGACTTCCTTCGGTCGCTCCTGGAAAGAATAAGTCGCAAACCGAGGCTCTTCAGAAACTTTTCCCTCGCTTGCGATGGGGAAATGGTGGGAAAAGTGAATCTAATAATTTTCGGCGCGCCGGGTGCGGGCAAGGGGACGCAGGCGGAATTCATTTCCAAAGAAAAAGGGATTCCGTCAATTTCCACCGGTGAGATATTTCGTGAAGCCGTTGCGTCAAAAACTCCGCTCGGATTAAAAATTACCGAAATAATGTCAAAGGGTTCCCTTGTGTCGGATGATATAGTCCTTAAAATAGTTGAGGAACGCATAAAAAGGGAGGATTGCAAAAACGGATTTTTATTAGACGGATTCCCGAGAACGCTTCCTCAGGCAAAGGGTTTTGACAATTTACTTCTGTCAATAGGTAAAAAAATTGACAAGGTAATTTCGCTGGATGTCGTCGAAGAAAATATAGTAAAACGGCTTTCTTCCCGTAGAATTTGTAGGAGTTGCGGCGCCAAGTTTAATTTGGAAACGCTTCCGCCGAAAATTGACGGTGTTTGTGATAATTGCAACGGCGAACTTTTTCAGAGAGAGGATGACACGGAAAAGACCATCAGGCATCGCCTTTCCGTCTATTACATTGAAACCCAACCGCTCATTGAATATTATAAAAGCAAGGGCATTTTGGTAACTATTGACGGCAACCGTTCGGTTGAAGAAATATCCCGCGATATAGCCGCTGCGTTATGATTTGTAATATAAAACCTGAAACCGCAGATGAACGCAGATGACCGCGGATAAGTTCAAAAGAGATTTTATCTGCGTCAATCTGTGTGTATCTGCGGTTACAAATTGTAGAACTATATGATTTATACAAAATCGCCGGATGAAATTATCGGTATGCGTAATGCATGTCGTTTCGCAGCGGAAGTTCGCATCGCAGTCGGGCAAAGTATACGCCCCGGAATTACGACGAAAGAACTTGAAGATGTTGCCGCAAAAAAGATAAAGTCGCTCGGTGCAAAATCGGCGTTTTTGGGCTACCGCGGTTATCCGGGAATCTTATGCGTTTCCGTCAATGAAGTCGTAATTCACGGTATCCCGTCCCGGCAAAAGTTAAAAGAAGGCGATATTGTAGGAATTGATGTCGGGGTAAAATATAACGGTTTTTTCGGCGATACTGCCGAAACTTTTCCGGTAGGAAAAATTTCACAAGAAGCCAAGAAACTCCTGTCTGTTTCCGAAGATGCACTTTGTAACGCTATAAAAAGTTGTATCGCAGGTTGTCGTGTCGGGGATATTTCGTCGGCAATTCAAACGACCGCCGAAGAAAACGGATTTTCCGTTGTCAGGGATTTTGTCGGACACGGCATCGGCAGAGAGTTGCACGAAGACCCGCAAATACCCAATTACGGAAGTGCCGGAATAGGTTTGCGAATCCCGGAAAATTCCTGTCTTGCTATTGAAGTTATGCTCAATCAGGGTGACTGGCACGTGAAAATCCTAGAGGACGACTGGACAGTTGAAACACTTGATAAAAAACTTTCGGCACATTTTGAACATACTGTTTTGGTAAAAAAGGACGGCTGCGAGATATTAACGAAATAAACGCGAATAAATAAACGCGAATGTTCGCGAATATTAGCGTTAGATTAGCGATAATCCGCGCGGTGTTATGCAAAAAGAAGAAAAAATTGAAGTAATGGGCATAGTAAAAGAGGTTTTGCCGTCGGCGATGTTCCGCGTTCAACTTGAAAACGGGCACAGCGTCTTGGCGAGAATTTCCGGAAAAATGAGGATGAATTATATACGAATTATTATCGGCGACAAAGTAAAAGTTGAACTTTCGCCATATGATTTAACGAGGGGAAGAATTACTTACAGGGAGAAGGGCAGGTAAAAGGGCAATTAAAAATGTAAAATGTAAAATTAAAAATGTAGGTGAAAAGATTTAATAATGATTTTATCCGCAATTTTTAATTTTTAACTTTTAATTTTTAATTGATGTTATCATGAAAGTGCGTTCATCTGTAAAACCGTTTTGTAAGAAATGTAAAATTGTCCGGCGCAGAGGTGTTTTGTATATTATTTGCAAAAATCCGAAGCATAAACAGAGACAGGGATAAAATCAATTAAAAATGTAAAATGTAAAATGTAAAATTAAAGTCAAAAACATTTTTAATTTTTAATTTTTAATTTTTAATTGGAGTTAATATGGCTAGAATATCTGGTGTTGATTTACCAAAAGAGAAAAGAATAGATATAGGTCTTTCCTACATATATGGCGTAGGAAGGGTTCTTGCAAAAAAAATTTTAGACGAGGCGAAGATTGACCCGTCAAAAAGAGTAAAAAATTTAACGGAAGCGGAAGTAGGAAAACTTGCCGGGATTATTTCATCCGACTATAAGGTTGAAGGCGACCTGCGTCGTGAGATTGTCAGCAATATCAAGCGTTTACAGGAGATAGGGACTTATAAAGGAATGAGACATCGCAGAAATTTACCGGTCAGAGGTCAGAGAACGAAGACAAACGCGAGAACAAAAAGAGGAAAGAGAAAAACGGTCGGTGCGGTTAAAGTGGAAGTTAAGAAAGAAAAAGAAGTGAAATAGGGGCAATTAAAAATGTAAAATGTAAAATTAAAAATTTAGGTAAAAAGGTTTAATAATTTTATCCACAATTTTTCATTTTTAATTTTGAATTTTTAATTGATTTTATTATGGCTGAAGAAAAATCAGAGGAAATTTTCGCCAAAGGCGAATCCGCCTCTGGCGGAAAAAAACCAAAAGAGGCGAATGATAATTCGCCCGCTATCAAAGAATCAAAGTCACCGAAGCCGTTGGTAAAAGAGGCATCCGTTTCAAAAGAAACAAAAGAAGCGGATACTAAACGCGCGGTGTCAGCCCCAAAACATAAATCAAGGAAAAAATTAACTTCAACAAGCGGCAGGGTTTATATCAAATCCTCTTTTAACAATACAATCATCACAATTACCGACGATAAGGGCAATGTCATAAACTGGGGTTCCAGCGGTTCCTCCGGTTTCAAAGGAACGAAAAAAGGAACGCCTTTTGCCGCCCAGATTGCGTCGGCAAATTGTGCAAGAAAAGCGTCTGAAATGGGTTTGAAACAGGTAGCGGTTTTTGTTTCCGGTCCCGGTTCGGGCCGCGAAACGGCTATAAGAGCATTACAGTCATCCGGCTTAGCCGTTACTTTTATTAAAGACATTACGCCCATTCCGCATAACGGATGCAGACCGCCGAAACAAAGGAGAGTGTAGCCGCTCGCAAGCAAATTTTTTTGAGACACTCGTCAGAACTCGTTCTGCAATTTGCTCCTGGAAAGAAGAGGTCGCAAATTGAGGCTCTTCAAAAATTTCTTGCTTCGCTTGCGATATAAAAGGTGTTATTATGGCAAGATATTTAGGACCTAAATGTAGAAGATGCAGACAAGAAGGTATGCCTTTGTTCTTAAAAGGTGAAAGGTGCGATACGCCCAAGTGTCCCGTTACCAAAAAGAAAGGACCTCCCGGCCCTCACAGAAGAATGATGAAAAAGCCGACGGAGTACTCCACCCAGTTGCGAGCCAAACAGCAGGTAAAAAGGACTTACGGGGTAATGGAAAGGCAGTTCAGAAGATATTTTCAGACAGCAGCGAAACATAAAGGCATGACCGGTTTCAATCTTTTGTTGTCTTTGGAAATGCGGCTGGATAATGTCGTCAGGCGCATGGGATTTTCACCGGCAATTTCCGGCGCCCGTCAGTTGGTTCTTCACAGACATATAAAAGTTAATGATAAAATAATAAACATACCGTCGTACCCTGTGAAAGTAAATGATAAAATCCAACTTACCGATAAAATGAAAGAAAATTTATTTGTTAAAAAATCCGCGGATGCATCTTCAAAAAAAGGCGTGTCTCCGTGGCTATCGTTGGATGTTTCATCTTTATCCGGTAGCGTTGTAAGACAACCGTTGAGAGAAGAAATGTCCGTTCCTTACGACGAAGAAAGACCTAATGAACAGTTGATTGTTGAGTTGTACAGCAAATAATAATAGAGGCAGTAAGTGGGAAGTGGGAAGTGGGAAGTGGTTTTACTACTCCCTACTTACTACTCACTACTTCCTGATGTTAAATGGGGGTTATATAAAATGCGGCTTCCTGACATAGTTGGACCTCAGAAGATTGAAAAAAATATTTCTTCTGATTGGACTTACGGAAAGTTCGTTGTTGAGCCATTTGAGAAGGGTTACGGGCACACGGTCGGGCACTCTATTCGTCGCATACTTTTGTCGTCGTTGGAAGGCGCTGCCGTTATTGCCACCCGTATAAAAGGCGCCTCGCACGAGTTTGCAACTCTGCCGGGTGTTGTTGAAGATGTGATGGGCATAATACTTAATCTTAAAAAAATAAGATTTAAGATGTATAATGATGAAGTTCAGACGCTGAAACTGTCCGTCTCAAAAAGCGGTCCGGTTCTGGCATCCTCTTTTGAAGCAAACTCAAACATAGAGATTATCAACGGTGAACAGGTCATTGCTACGCTTGAATCCGGCGGCTCTCTTGTTATGGAAATTGATGTTGCAAAGGGCAAGGGATATTCGCCTGCCGAAAAAAATAAAAAACCCGGACAGCCCGCCGGCACGATGCTCGTAGACGCCGTTTTCACGCCGATTAAAAAGGTTTATTATGAGGTTGAAAATACCCGTGTGGGTCAGGCGACCGATTATGACCGCCTGATTCTGGAAGTATGGACCGACGGTTCAATAAATCCCGAAGATGCACTTCTTTTTTCGGCGAAACTTTTAAGCGATTCCGTTAAAATTTTTATAAGTTATGATGAAGAGGAAAAAGCGGCATCAAAGGCGCTGGCGCCATCAATACCGGCAGAATCCGGAGGGATTTCCGGTGATATTCTAAATCAGTCGGTTGAAATAATAGAACTTTCAATCCGCGCTGCCAATTGTCTAAAACAGGCAAAAATAAAGACAATAGGTGAGTTGACTCAGAGGACTAAGGAAGAACTTCTCGCATATAAAAATTTCGGAAAGAAATCGCTTGATGAAATAGAAATGAAACTTAAGGAATTAGGGGTTTCGTTAAAGGAGTAAAAAGGCAGGTAAGCGGTAGATGGTAGACGGTAAATGATTTTCCGTCTCCCGTCTCCCGTTTACCATTTACCGCCTCTGGTGTTTATATGAAAAACAAAAAAAACAGAAAAATAGGAAGAACAACCGAGCATCGTTTTGCAATGTTGAGAAACATGTCCGTTTCGCTTGTTAAAAACGAGTTGGTTAAAACCACCCTTCCCAAAGCAAAGGAACTGGTAAAATTTGTTTCAAAAATTATAACCGCTGCGAAAAAAGGCGGTATGGCAAACAGGCGGCGCGTTTTAATAGATATAAAATCGCAGCCGGCAATGGAAAAATTATTCGGTCCTCTTGCTGAAAGATACAAAACCCGTTCCGGCGGTTATACCCGTATTTACAAATTGGGCCGTCGTCTTTCCGATGGTAGCGAGATGGCGGTTGTGAAGTTGGTGGAATAAAAGGCAATTAAAAATTAAAAATTAAAAATGTTTTTTACCTCAATTTTACATTTTTCATTTTACATTTTTAATTGATTTTATTATGTTTGATTTTATTTTCTCGCTTTTTTCAAATGATATGGGAATTGACCTCGGCACGGCTACGACGCTTGTCTATGTAAAGGGTCAAGGCATTGTTTTAAGAGAACCATCGGTAGTTGCGTATAACAGGGACAATCAGGAAATAGAGGCCATCGGGGAAGAAGCAAAAAAAATGGTCGGAAAGACACCCGCATCAATTGAAGCCATAAGACCTCTAAGAAACGGAGTCATCGCCGATTTTGACATCACCGAAAAGATGATCCGGTATTTTATCAAAAAAGTTCACAACAGAAAAACTCTTCTTCATCCGAGAATTGTAATAGGTATCCCGTCGGGAATTACGGAGGTTGAGCGCCGCGCTGTCCGTGAGGCGGCGGAACAGGCAGGCGCCCGCGAAGTTCATCTTATTGAAGAGCCGATGGCTGCGGCAATCGGCGCAGGTCTTCCTATTCACGAGCCGTCGGGTAATATGGTTGTTGACATCGGCGGCGGTACCACCGAGGCGGCGGTTATTTCTTTGGGCGGGATGGTTGTTTCCGACTCAATTCAAATTGCCGGCGACGAATTTGACGAAGCAATCGTTTCGTTTTTCAAGAAGAATCACAATCTGGCTATCGGTTACAGAACGGCGGAAAATATCAAAATACAGATAGGATCCGTCTTTCCTCTTCAGAAAGAGGAGACAATGGATGTTAAAGGGCTTGATGTAATACAGGGTCTTCCGAGGACGATAAATATCTCAAGCAAAGATATAAGAACCGCACTTATGGAGCCGGTTAAAGCAATCGTTGAAATGGTAAAAGGGGTTCTTGAAAAAACTCCCGCCGAACTTGCGTCGGAATTGGTTGACCGTGGAATCGTTATGGCTGGCGGAAGTTCTTTGACCCGCGGTATGACCGACCTGCTCTCAAAAGAAACACATCTTCCCGTTTATCTCGCGCAAGACCCTACCACCTGTGTCGTTTTGGGAACGGGCAAGTACTTGGAAGAACTTGAGAATATAAAAAAAGCGCGAAAACGGCTTGAATAGAGAGGTAATTAAAAAATTAAAAATCAAAAATCAAAATGACAAATTAAAATTCAAAAATTTTTGATTTTGGATTATCATTTTACATTTTTCATTTTACATTTTTAATTGATTTTACGTGTGTCTAAAAAAAATCCCATTGTTATACTTTCGCTTTATCTGGTAATATCCATAATAATTTTAAGTTTCAACTTAAATCCCACAGTCAAGGCGATGCGGGATTTTTTATTTTACATCGTGGTAACTCCGTACTCAAAAGTAAATTATACGGTTTCCTCCGTCGGGAATCTCGGCGCCAATATAAAAGAAATGGTTAATTCACATCAGGAGGTTCTGGAACTTAAAAACCAAAATCAAAAATTATTGCATGATTTGGTCAAGTTAAAAACACTTGAAATTGAAAACAAACGCCTGACGGAACTTTTGGGTTATAAAAGAAACATAAACCGCAAAACGGTAATCGCCAGAATAATAGCAAAACCGCCGCAGCAGTATTATAAATCATTGCTCATTGACAAGGGCTCAGAAGATGGTTTATCGGATAACAGGGCGGTCTTCGGATTTTATAAAGGAAAATTCGGCGTGGTCGGGCAGTTAACAAATGTTGAAAAAAATGTCTCAATGGTTTTAACTATTACAAACCGCATTTCAAAAGTGCCGGCCCGGATTGTGTCCTGTGCCGTTGACGGAATTGTTATAGGTAAAGAAACGTCGGAATTGGAAATGATTTGGATTCCCGCAGATAGCGAAATAAAAATAGGCGATGAAGTTGTGACATCTTCCGCATCGGATATTTTTCCTTCCGGTATCCCTATCGGAATTATTGTGTCAATAAACCGGACAGGCCATCTTCCTTTTGTAAAAGCATCCATAAAACCGCACATACCGGCATTTCAACTGACGGATGTTTTTATTGAGTAAAGGTCGCTCAGGAACAAATTTCTTTGAGACGCTCGTTAGAACTCGCTCTGCAATTTACTCCTGGAACGAATAAGTCGTAAATTGAGGCTCTTCAGAAATTTTTCCCTCGCTCCAAATTGAAAGCGAAGCAAATTATGAAAAAGTTCCTATTTTATTTTACCAGTATCGTAATAATAATTTTTCTTGAGATTTTATTTTCCAAATTCTCGGTATTCGGAATTTTTTTTATTATTTTTATCGGACTATACAGGGGCTCATACTCCGGATGCACAGTCGGATTTTTTATCGGGCTCATTGAGGGCGTTTTTTTTGCCACTACTTTCGGTGCTTTGAGTTTTTCATACTCAATTATAGGATATTTGTCCGGCCGTCTTCCGAAACGAATAGACGAAGAAAATCCGCTTGCTCAAATTTCCATTATTTTTTTTGGGGTCGTCATTTCCGACAGTATTAACATAATAATTGAGGTTCTTTTTACCGGTATTCCGGGAATTTTTTCAATTATATGGCTTATTATTCCCGTAATAATTAGTCCTGTATTTTTTTTAATTTTTAAGAAATGGTGGATGCTCTGGTTTAACCGTTTGGATGTGGAAAGGTAAGAAAAGCAATTAAAAGATTATGAAAGATTGGAAGATTGAAAGATTTTAATCTTTATAATTTTTATAATCTTTTTAATTTTTTAATTGATTTTTTAATCTTTCTAATTTTTTAATTTTTCAATCTTTTTAATTGACGTTATTATGTGGCACGGTGAAAATTTAGGTTATTCGGCAGAATCATTCTCGGACCGTCTCAATGTTTTACAATTCGGTATCTTTTTTTTATTGGGAATTATTTTTTTTCGCATAATTTCGCTTCAAGTGATAAAAGGCGAAAAATTCAGAAAAATATCGGAAGAAAACAGAATTGTAATTTATTCCCAACCCGCCACCCGCGGCAAAATTTTTGATAAAAATATGGATGTTGTTGTTGACAACAAGCCCTCGTTTGTGGTTCTGTTTTCCCGTCAGACAATGGAGGATGAAGAGGTAAAAAATGTAATAATAAAAGTCGCACGGTTGTTGCAACGAAACGACCAGTTCGCTCACACTCTTATTGAAAAAACAAAAACAATTCCCGGTAAAAATTTCTCGCTGATAAAAATCGCAGAAAATATTTCAAAAGAGCAGGCAATGCGTCTTGCCGAAAAAATTCCGCAACTTCCGGGCGTTGTGGTCAGGATTGAACCGGTGAGGGTTTATAAATGGGGAACATCTGCGTCTCATATAACGGGTTATGTTCGGGAGGCATCACTCGGCGAATTATCGGAAAACACAGTTCTAAAAGCAGGCGATGTTATCGGTAAAAACGGAATTGAAAAACAATACGATGAAATTTTGAGGGGTATTAACGGCGGGAGTCAGGTGGAAGTAAATGCTCGTGCCGTCCAAAAAAGAATTTTAGAAACGGTTGAACCGATTGACGGCGATTCAATAGTATTAACAATTGACAAAAAAATTCAGACGGCTCTTTCAAATCATATACAGGGACATATCGGGGTTGCGGTAGCGATTGACCCCAATACCGGAGGAGTTCTCGGACTTGCGTCGTATCCCGATTATAATCCTAATTTATTTGTTTCCGGACTGCAAAGTTGGCAGTTGCGGTATCTTTTAAGGTCAGACAAAAAACCGCTGTGGAATCGCGCCCTGCAGGGGCAATATCCTCCGGGTTCTGTCTATAAAATGGTTACTGCTTTTGCGGGACTTGAAAGCGGCGTCATTACACCGCAGACAGTTATAAATTGCAAGGGTTTTATTGAATTGGGAAAATATAAACAGAGATTTCGTTGCTGGGCAAGAGAAGGTCACGGCGATATGCGGCTTTCCGAAGCATTGGCTCATTCCTGCGATATTTTTTTTTATGAAACAGGGCTCAAACTTGGTCCCACAAAACTTAACGACTGGGCTGAAAAATTCGGTTTTGGAAAAAAAACGGATATAGATTTACCGTCGGAAGAAAAAGGACTTACTCCGGATAGAGCATGGAAAAAAGCAAAACTTCATCAGGATTGGTATGACGGCGATACCGTTAATATGTCGGTCGGTCAGGGATATATCTGGACGACGCCGATTCAAATAGCGCAGTTCACCTCGGCAATAGCAAATGACGGAATAATTTTTCAGCCGTTTATACTTAAAAAAATAATTGATGCACAAGGTAATGTTAAATTTGAAAATGTACCGAAAATAAAAAGAGAATTGGATATTACTGCGGAAAATTTTTCGGCCGTAAAAAAAGGAATGATGGAGGCCGTCCGCTACGGCACGGGCAAAAATGCGAAAGTGGTCGGTTTATCCGTCTCGGGAAAAACAGGCACCGCCCAGAACCCTCAAGGCGTCGACCATGCATGGTTTGTTTGTTTCGCACCTTCAGAAAAACCGAAAATAGCACTTGTGGTTATGGTTGAACACGGCGGCGGCGGAGGCGATGTAGCGGCACCAATTGCCGGAAAAATACTCGCGGAAATATTTGAAAAGAAAATGAAACCACAGATGGACGCAGATGAACACAGATAACAGCAAGGATGTCATTCTGAGGGCAAAGCCCGAAGAATCTCAAAGACGAGATGCTTCACTTCGTTCAGCATGACATCTGCGTAAATCGGAGCCTGCCCCCGAGTGATTCTATCGGGGGTGTATCTGCGGTTACAGAAATAAAAATATGAAATTAGCATTAAAAAAATTTGACTGGATTCTTTTTATAGATGTGCTTTTGCTCACATTTATAGGATTACTTTTTATATTCTCGGCACAACTGCGTTCGGGTAATCCTATGTTTTATGTCGCAAAACAATCAACCGCTTTGGGCATCGGTGTGGCTTTAATGCTTTTGGTTGTAAGCGTCCGATACGAGTTGTATTCCGAGTACACAAAACATTTTTATTTTTTTGCGGTATTACTTCTCTTTGCCGTTCTTTTTTTCGGCACTCGCATCCGCGGTTCCAAATCATGGTTTGATTTAGGCAGATTTGCGTTTCAACCGTCTGAAATTGCAAAAATAGCGTTTGTATTGTATTTTGCCGGATTTATTGAAAAAAACCGGTATCGGATGAAAAAAATATCGCAACTTTTTACTGCGTTTCTTACCGCATCAATTTGTATTATCTTGATTTTGCTTGAACCGGATTTTTCATCAGCGTCAGTTTTTATTCCTATTTTTCTCGGTATGATGTACACCGGCGGTCTCTCGAAAAAAATAATAAATTTTGCAATTATATTTTTTGTGATAAGTTTAGGGCTTCCATTTTTAGAAATATATCTGACGATAAACAATTCTTATGGTTTTTTAATAGAAAATTTCAGAATTATTTACTTATGCACGATTTTATTGCTTACAATTTTCGTCTGGTTTTTTATAAAATTTTTAAGATTTAAGGTAACGTTTAAGGAATATAAAACTGTAATTCTAATTATTCTTCTCGGGCTTATAACATCTATTTCCATATCCGGTTATTTGAAGGACTATCAGAGAAGAAGAATGATTGTTTTTTTGGACCCGTCTTTGGACCCGTTAGGCAGCGGCTATAATATTTTACAATCAAGAATTGCCATAGGAAGCGGACAACTCACAGGCAGAGGAATTTTTCAGGGAACACAAACACAATTAGGTTTTATTCCGGACCAACACACCGATTATATTTTTGCCGTTATTTCTGAGGAAGGCGGTCTTATCTTTTCGTTTATTGTTATTTTGTTGTATGCCGTTTTAATTACCAGGGGCATAATAATTGCCAGAAATGCAGCCGACAGATTCGGAAGTTTGACGGCGGTAGGAATTGTTATTATGTTTTCATATTACATTATATTAAATCTCGGAATGCTTACCGGAATTATGCCGGTTGCCGGAGTGCCGCTTCCTTTTCTTTCCTACGGCGGAAGTTCCTTGATTGCCAATATGCTCGCCGTCGGGCTTTTGATGAATATTCACATAAGAAGATACGCTTACTAAAGGCAATTAAAAATGCAAATTGAAAAATTTTTGCCGTTTGTAAAAAAACCGTCTCAATATATCGGGCATGAATGGAATGCCACTTCCCACTTCCCACTTCCCACTTCCCACTTACGATTCTGTCTCGTTTTTCCCGACCTTTATGAAATCGGAATGTCCAACCTTGGAATGCAGATTATTTACAATATCCTGAACAAAACCGAAAATATCGTCTGTGAAAGGGCATTTTCCCCTGCTGCCGATATGGAAACGATTTTAAGAAAAAATAATCTCCCGCTTTTTTCTATTGAAACGAAAACACCGCTTAATGAATTTGATATTATCGGTTTTAATATCCAACATGAATTGTGTTATACTAACATTCTTAACATTTTGGATTTGGCGAAAATACCTTTGAAATCAAAAGAAAGAGCCGTTGCTTCAATAAAATATCCGCTTATTATTGCCGGCGGTCCTGCTTGCGCAAATCCTCTGCCGCTGTCCGAGTTTATAGATGCATTTGTTATCGGTGACGGGGAAGATGTCGTGCTGAAAATAATTGAAAGATTTAAAGATTCAAAAATTGAAAGATTAAAAATACTTGAAGATTTGGCAAAGATACCGTCGGTGTATGTGCCTTCTTTTCATGACGGTAAAAAAATAATTCAGAAAAACATTGTTGATTTAGAGACGGCTGAATATCCGACAGAGCCCGTTGTTCCGTTTTTAAATATAACTCAAAACCGCCTCAATGTTGAAATAATGCGGGGTTGTGCAAGGGGCTGTTCTTTTTGTCAGGCATCAAAACTGTATTCTCCTCGTAGGATAAGAAGCAAAGAAAGAATTTTGGAAATTATAGAGAAAGGGCTTGCTTCAACCGGCTCCGATGAAATATCTCTTCTTTCGCTGTCCAGTTCCGACTATCCGAAAATAAATGAGTTGATGGATGATGTTCTGAAAGTTTGTGTGGCAAAAAAAGTGGCAGTTGCGCTGCCGTCATTGAGATGCCATCCGTCATCGGTTGATTTAGCGGCAAAAACCCTTGTTTTCAAAAAAACATCTTTGACATTTGCGCCTGAGGCCGGAACCGAGCGGTTGAGAAAACATATCGGAAAGTTTATTACGGATGCGGAAATTTTTCAGACGACAAATTATGCGTTCAAATCCGGCTGGCGTTTGCTCAAACTTTATTTTATGCTCGGATTACCTTCGGAAACCGATGAAGATATAGAAGGGATTGTATCAATTGTAAGAAACATAAAAAAACAGACACCTCAACTAAATTTGAACATTACTATTTCCCCGTTTGTTCCGAAGCCACACACCGTCTTTGAGAGAGAAAAATTTTTTGGGATTGAATATTTTAACGAAAAAAGAATTTATCTGAAAAAGAAACTTCACGCAGAAGTAAAATCCCATAAACCGGAAATGTCCGCTATTGAAGCGATTTTTGCCAGAGGTGATGAAAAGTTATGTTCCGTTTTAGAAATAGCACATAAAAACGGGTGTAAGTTTGATAACTGGAACGAATTTTTTTCCTACGAAAAATGGCTTGATGCTTTCTCAAAATGCAGCGTAAATCCAGACGAGTATCTGAAGGAAATAGAATCTACCAAACCGCTTCCTTGGAATTTTATTAAATTATAAAAATGATTTTCTACTTGAAGTGCGTTATCTCTTTGAATTTTTTGTAGCGGGTTTCTATTTCGGCAGGTTGCAACCGTTTCAATCTTTCCAGCGAAAAATCCTCAACGTTAAATGATGCCATAACGCTTCCGTAAATTACCGCACATCTTAAATCATGCTCGGTAGGTTTTTTATTTAGTTTTGTGAGATAGCCGAAAAATCCGCCGGCAAAAGTATCGCCCGCGCCGGTAGGGTCAAAAACGTCTTCAAGCGGATATGCCGGCGCCGAAAAAAATCCGCCTTTTGAAAACAACATTGAACCATGTTCCCCTTTTTTTATTACGACATATTTCAGTCCGTAATCCAGAATAATTCTCCCTGCTTTTATTAAACTCGGCTGCTCGGTTAGAAGCCGCGCCTCGCCGTCGTTAATGATTAAAATATCAATTTTAGAGAGAAGTTTCAGCAGAGATTGTTTTTTTATTTTTACCCAGAGGTTCATTGAATCTGCGGCGATAAGTTTCGGTTTTTTTATCTGAGATAAAACATCCATCTGTAAATCGGGGTCTATATTCGCCAGGAAAACATATTCAATGTTTTTGTATGAGTCGGGAATGAACGGTCTAAATGTTTCAAACACATTTAGACAGGTTGAAAGCGTTTTTGCCTCGTTCATATCGTATTCGTAAGAACCGCTCCACCTGAACGTCTGACCTTCAACGGTCTTAAGCCCGTCAAGATTGATATTTCTTTTTCGTAAAAGTTCAAGATGTTCTTTCGGAAAATCGCTGCCGACGACCGCAACGAGGTTCACATCGGTAAAGAAACTTGCCGAGTAAGAAAAATATGTTGCAGAACCGCCGAGAATGTCTTTTTTTTCTCCGAACGGCGTTTTAACAGAATCCAGCGCAACAGAACCTACAACAAGAATTGACATATAAAATCAGTAAGTAGCGAGTAGGAAGTAGTGAGTAGTTAAAACCACTTACTACTTACCACTTACTGCCTTTCTGGGCGCGAGAGGATTTGAACCTCCAAGCCCCTGCGGGCACTAGCTCCTGAAGCTAGCGCGTCTGCCAGTTTCGCCACGCGCCCATCAGTTTAATTTTAGCAAAATGGTTTGATAAAGTCAATTAAATTTGATAAAATCAATAATATGGGCGACCATATGAAGTCCCGTAGTAGGGACAAAAAAATAATTGCAACCAATAGAAAGGCAAGATTTAATTATGAGCTCCTTGAGACACTTGAAGCAGGCATCGTACTTGACGGAGGTGAAGTAAAATCGGCCCGTTCTGGCGGGGTCAACTTAAATGACGGTTATGTCGGTCTTGAGAAAAACGAGATTTTTTTGTATAATGTAAATATAAGCCCGTATAAATTTACTTCCGGCGGGCTGGAATTAAAATATAATCCCCAGAGACCCAGAAAACTTCTTCTTCATAAAAAAGAAATAATAAAACTTCAAAATAAAGTTAATGAAAAAGGTTTTGCAATCGTTCCGACGGAAGTATATTTCAAAAACGGTTTGGTGAAAGTTGAAATAGCCGTCGCAAAAGGTAAAAAACTTTGGGATAAAAGAGAAGCAATCAAAAAAAGAGAAGTAGAAAGAGAGATAAGGAAAATTTATTGAGCGAAGCAAGAAATTTGCAAGGAACCTTGAGGAGCGACTACGCTTTCAAGAGCGACGATTAGAGCGAAATCCGACAGGGCGGTCGGATGAGCGGTTCCGACAAATTTGCTTGCGAGCGAATTTTGGGGGTGAACAGGGTTCGACGGGAATATTCGTTTGATGTGTTGCAGGCCGCAGTTAACCGAACGGCTGCGTTAAAAATCGGTTAAACAAAATAACTGCCAGTTATTCACCGGTAGTTGCTCACGCCTAAACCGCGATGAGCCGCTCTCCTAATCTTTTTTCTGCGAGATTAGGGTAGAGTGTCATAAAGCGGAATAGTTCCGGTTTTTGCCGTGCAAATCGGAGCGAAATTTAACGGCTGGCGCTAAATTGATTCTGTCGGCGGAAGTGATTTTGCGCGAAATAAAACACCGACTATGTCTGTAGTAACCGTCACACAGTATTTTCGGACGCCGGTTCGATTCCGGCCACCTCCACCATTTTGCTTTGTTGCCGATGAAGCAAATTTGATATAAAAACTTATAACTATTTTTATTGTATAAGAAACAGGTTCTAAACCGAAATAAATTAGGTGGTGATGAGAATGAAAGATATCCGAGTTTATCTGTCATTAGGAGTAAAAAAGGTAATTGGAATATTGACCATTAGTTTTCTTTTATTTCCTTCTTTAACTTTTTCTAAAGTTGGAGCAGGTTTTGACTCTTCAAAAAGTTATGAAGCACAATATATATATGGCGTGGATTCTTTTCTGCACGGCGATTATTTACAGGCAATTAGTTTTTTAACGAAAGCAATAGAATTAAATCCGGGTTTTAAAAGTGCTTACATTGTAAGAAGTTTTTGTTTTTGCAAATTAAATAGGTTAAGTGAAGCAAATGATGATATGAAAAAATCCGGCGATGCGATTAGTAACGCGATAATACGTTCAGAATTTGGACAATATGGATTAGCATTAGAAGAGTATAACAAAGTTCCGGATAAAAACGAAAAAGCGTTTTATTACAACAGGGGCACCACATATTTGCATATGGAAGAATATAATAAAGCCATAGAAGATTTTAACAAAGATATAGAAGTATTTCCCCAGCATAGTGAGGCATTTAATAATCGTGGCGTTGCATATTTCAGATTAAAAAAATATAAATTAGCAATTAAAGATTTTTGCGATGCGTTAAAATTTTCGGGTGTTGATTATCCCTGCAATCAAGCCGCTATTTATAATGCCGGATTATTTTATTCTTTTAAATCAATCAAAGAATTCAAGGCCCGCATGATAATTCGACATACTCAAATAAATGACTACGCCAGATCAATTGCAATCATAAGGTTATAAAAAATAAAAAGGTTTTGAGATTACAGAATAAACTTTGGACAAGGTTAGATTAATTAAATTTTTCTGTTGACATATTGTAGCAAATATGCTACAACATCATTAGAGGTTTATCATGGGCAAAAGAAAATTTAGAACATTTGATGAATTTGAGGTTGAGTATTACAAAAAGCATCCCAAAGAACTTAAAAGTTACATTGAAGTTGCCCTTAAGGAATTTCAAAAAGACGGCAATGAAAGAGCTTTTCTTGCATCACTTGCAGTTGCAGCTAAGGTTCGCGGCGGAGTGGCAAAATTATCCAAAGATACAGGATTAAACAGAGAAAATCTTTATCGTTCATTTTTTAAGTCAGATCCTCGTCTTTCAAATTTTGTCAAAATAATCAATTCGTTAGGGATTAGTTTAAGGATTGCATAATTATTAGATTCACTACTTTTTATGCTTGAAAAGATGAATTTTTACGGGAGAAATAAAATCCCGTTTTTGTTTATTATTGATTTTGAGTGCAAAAAGCCCGTCATCCTGCCGTTGGCTGAAATAAAATCCGATGAAATTTTGTATGATATAAGCGGAATAAAAAACTATACCGGCGGATTGAGATTAAACAAAAAAATTACTTTCAGGAAATATCCCGTAAGTTTCCGTAAATACAAAAAAGCGTTTGACAAAATTCAAAAACATCTTTACGAAGGGCACACCTATCTTGTAAATTTGACCTTTCCGACGGAGGTTAAAACCAATCTTACATTCAGAGAGATTTTTTTCAACAGCACGGCAAAATATAAATTGTTTTACAGGGATAAGTTTGTGTTATTTTCGCCGGAAATTTTTGTTAGAATAAAAAACGGAAAAATTTCGTCATACCCGATGAAAGGAACTATTGATGCCGACATACCTGATGCCGCAAATAAAATTTTATCGGACAAAAAAGAGTTTGCGGAACATATAACGGTAGTTGACCTGATAAGGAACGATATAAGCATCATCGCAAAAAATGTCGCAGTTAAGAAATTCAGATATATTGACAGGATAAAAACACTCAATAAAAATATCCTGCAGGTTTCTTCCGAAATCGTCAGCGATTTACCAGAAAATTATCATAAAAAAATCGGCGATATAATTTTCAGGTTGCTTCCCGCCGGTTCTATCAGCGGCGCCCCGAAGAAAAAAACGGTTGAGATTATTAAAGAAGTTGAAAATTATGACCGCGGCTATTATACCGGTGTCTTCGGTTATTTTGACGGACAAAATCTGGACTGTGCGGTTATGATAAGGTATCTTGAAAAAATCGGCGACAAAATTTTCTACAAAAGCGGCGGCGGAATAACCACTTACAGCGATGTGAAATCGGAATATCGGGAGTTGATTGACAAGGTCTATGTGCCTATTGCTGGAAACAATTAAGATTGAAAACGGGAAACCGTATAACATTTTTTTTCATAATTTGCGACTGAACAATTCAAGAAAAGAACTGTTCGGTTGCCGTGATTTCATTAAATTAGAAAATATTATAAAAGTTCCGGCGGAAATGAAAACAGGCACATACAAATGCCGTTTAATCTATTCCGATACCGTAAAAAAACCGGAATTTTTGCCATATCAGAAAAGAAAAATCAAAAATTTGAAAGTTGTCGTCTGCGACAGCATAGAATATAATTACAAATATGAAAATCGCGAGTGCTTGAATGAACTTTTGGCGTTGAAGCAAAACTGCGACGATATTTTAGTAGTAAAAAACAGAAAAATAACGGACACATCTTTCAGTAATGTGGTTTTTTCCGACGGTAAAAAATGGGTGACACCTTCCGAACCTTTGTTAAAAGGAACGAAAAGAGAAAAATTATTGTCGGAGAAAAAAATTGTTCAGGATGAAATTAAGATAAGCGATTTGAAACACTTCCAAGAAGCGGCGTTAATTAACAGCATGCTTGATTTAGACGATAATAAATTGAAAATTAAAAGCATACATAATAAGTTACAATACATATGC
>DHFT01000033.1:0-16544 GCA_002402375.1 Elusimicrobia bacterium UBA4817
CTTGACTTCTAATAGGGAATCTCCCTTTCAACAATTTACGGTTCAACGCGATTATACCGATTTTCCCATAGCATCCTGTGCCGCTAAAACAACCGGATACATAGTGGGCGCACTGGTCAGATAAGGATGGGTCGCCATCTGCAAAGTTTCCAACTCGGTTATGGAAACCCTCTGTTGTATCGCCATGCCGATGATATTGATAATTTCGCCGGCGGAGATGCCTCCGGAAACCTGACCGCCCATAAGTATACCAGATGCTTTGGAAAAAATCAACTTAACTTTTATCCTGTTCGCGCCGGGCAACGCTTTCGGATGTTTGTCCATACCCTCGGTATTGCCGACGATGATTTCAAATCCTTCTTTTTTGGCACTTGTTTCCGTTAGACCCGCCGAACCCAAAACCAAACCGTCTACATAAGTGGAATAGATGGCAATCGTTCCTTTGTTTTCACGGACAACTTTTAATTGATAAAGGTTCGCACCGGCAACCCGAGCCTCGGCGGTAGCCGTTGATGCAAGCATAACAGCCGTTGTCCTGCGCGTGTAAAAATCCCGTTTACCCGCACAATCCCCGACGGCAAATATATCAAGGTCAACCGTTCGCATATATTCATCAACCCATATACCTTTGCTCCGTCTCAAATCCAAACCGGCAGCCGTGGCTAATTTTGTATTTGGCACGGCCCCTATCCCCAGAATAACACTATCTATTTTTAACGATTCGCCATTTTCAAACCGGACGCCGTCAACTTTATTGCCGCCCAAAATTTCGGCGACCTTTGTATTAAGAAAAACCTTGGCGCCTCTATTTTCAATTCTTTTTTCAACTAACAGAGAAAACTCCTCGTCAAAGGAATTCGCCAGCAAATGCGGTAATGTTTCAGCCAGATATACGTTAAGACCGGCAATTTTTGAAATCTCGTCCGCAAATTCCACTCCTATAAAACCACCGCCGATAATCAATACATTTTTTGACTTTTTAATTTCTTCAACGCATTTATTAAGGTAATCCATGTCTTTGAATATCGGATAAACGCCCTTTTTATCAATACCGGGAATATTCGGGATTATGGGAGAAGAGCCGGCGGCTAAAACCAGTTTTTCATACACATACCCGTCCCCGTTTTTCGTTTCCACAATCTTTGACTGACGGTCTATTTTTATCGCTTCGTCCACTACTACTTTAATGTCACTTTTCTCCAAAGCATCCGTCCCTAAAACATTATCCTTGGGATTTTTTAAACTGGAAAACATATACGGGATGCCGCAGGGAATACATCCGTTAGCCACATTTTTAATAACCAGAATATCCTTATCCGGATAATACCGGCGGGCCGTAATCGCGCAGACCATTCCCGCAGGACCCGCACCGACAACAAGTATGTCAACCTTTTTTTTCATAAAATCTTTTTCACCTCTTTGTTGATAATGCCGTAGACCTTTTCCTCTAATTCCTTCAAAGGTAATTTTTTTTCCTTTTTGATGCCGAGTCGAGAGGTCAGTTCAAGGTAACTATCCACCGTCATTCCTTTGCTTTCAAAAAGTTTCTTGCCGCATTGAATGGCACAGGCGTCTATCAGAATACGTTTCCCGGAATTTTTTATAATTTCTCTGAACTTCCACGGAATTATAACCGCAGGGAGGCATCCGATTTTAACATCGTCGGGGTTTTCTTCCCATATCCTGATGCATACTTTGGAAGCAGCAACGCCGGTAGCACATCCACCGTAACAGGTAAAGAGCAAAAGTTTATAGAAATTAGACATTTTTTAACTTTTCCAGCCGTTCAATCGTCTTTTCGGCGATTTCTTTTTCATGTCTGAAATGACCGAGCATTCGCTTCAAACATTTATCTTTTTCTTCAACATTACCGAGATATTTTACGCAAAGTCCCATGGATTTTTTTGTCTTTTCCACATTGGCATCTATATTTTCCTGCACCTTTTCGCTGTCGTGTCTTATGGCATCCTGCGGGCATATATTATGGCACACACCGCACCTGATACATTTTTCCATATCTATCATAGCGATAGAATCCGTCATAAAAATCGCCCCGACGGGACACTGTTCCACGCATGTTTCACAACCGGTACACTTTTCTTTATCAACCCAAGGCATTTTTCGCCTCCCCTTACCGAATTTATTCCTTTACAGATTACATGTACCCGACGAACAGGTCGGACAGGAGGGGGCGGAAGACGAACCTTTGCCGGAACCCGCATTGAAAGAAGCGACCGTTCTCTGGATATTTTTACTCCCGCACTTTTCACATTTTAAATCTTTCCCGCTATCGTTAAGCCCGACGAGCAACTCAAAACTCTCACCGCAATTTTTACAAATATAAGTATAAATCGGCATTTTTACCGCCTCCTCCACAACGATTAGGTATTGTCAAAACCAACCACAGAAACGCGGAATTTAGGAAGCACTGAATTAAAAGATTTTTTCTGTGTCTCCGTTCTTCAGCGTTTCAGTGGTATTCATAAGATTTTTGACAGTACCAACGATTACCTCATGACAATTGCTCCGTTCGGGCATCGTTCGGCACATATTCCGCAACCGGTACATTTATTTACATCAATCTCAGCAACATTGTCAAGTTTAATAGCACCAACCGGACAAACATCAACACATATTCCGCAACCGGTGCATTTTTCGGCATCAACATTCGCCTTTTTTTTTGACCGGGACGGGGTCGCGCCGGATTTCGCCGCACCGGTTCCGGTCCCTCTCCCTATACCTACACCGCGACCGGCGAAAATACCTCCGCCGAACATACCCATCCCTCCACCCATTCCCCGGCACGCACCTCTTCCCGCACCCATACCCCGACCGCCGCCTCTTCTGCCGGTCATCGGTCCTTTTCCTCTCGGTCCTGTTCCGTCTCCGAATGGCATATCAGTTGCCTCCTTTCACTTTACTGGTTCTGTAATTTACCGCAGAGGCACAGAGTCCGCAGAGAAATGCATTTTGTCTTTCTCTCTTTCTTCCTCGGCGACGCGGCGAGTTCATTTTTTTATACCTTGGAACCACAAATACACACAGATGAACACAGATTTTTTATTTCTAAATAATTTTATCTGCGTCCCTCTGCGTTCATCTGCGGTTTCATTTTTTAGATTACACTACCACTTTACTATTTTTGAACATCTTCAAAAGTTTAAGGAATTTTTTCATATCTCTGAATGTATTCATTTTCTCTTTCGGGATTAGACATTTTTGTCAACCTCATCCTTCACAAACAATAACGGGAATACTATATCGCTGACGCAACAGGGAATCCATACGGAAACAAAAAGAAATAAAAAAACGGCGATATATGAAAGCAGATTTAACGGCGAACCGATAGCCATTATTATGTGAAAAAGCGATGCCCATGTACTTATTAAGACATGTGCCGCATGCGGAAATTTGGTCGCAGGTTTAAAATATGCTATTAAAATACCTATGAGCGCCAGAGGATTGACCAGCCACCATTTTTCAATGAATCCCAGATGAATTTTTCTATTGGGCATATCTAAAAGAATCTCGCCCAGATAAGGAATTACCGAATCGCTTAAAGTCGCAATGCCGACGGAACCGACATATCCGATGAAAAGCAGTAAAAAGATATTGCATTTCCGCCTTGCCATGCCGCACTTATGAATTTCATACATCGCGGCGGTAACCAGTGCGCTTAAAAGGACATGAACGGGATGGAGTACGTAAAAAATATTATATGAAACTCCGGCAGGCAGTTTCTGAAAAAGGAACATAACCGCTATTCCGGTAAACGCTCCGAATATAGTGAACGGGGCATGATTTTTCAACTCTTTGATAATCTGATTTAACATAATCTGCCTCCGAGCCGGTTATTCCGGATTTTTACTGCATATTAGAACCCAGTGGTATTGCTCTTCGTAACTCTCAATTTTGTAACCGTTTTTAGCAAGAAAGGAATATATGTGAGCCCGACCGGGCCCGATATCCTCGTGAACCCGCCCTTCATTTTTATGAACCTCGCCGACGACAGCCATACCCTTTTCATTGAAATCGGCCAAGAGCAATTTCCCGTTCTTGCATAAAACCCTGCTCATTTCCGACAGAACTCTGTCAACGGACTTTATATGATGAAAAGAGTTCACGCAAACGATATTGTTAAAACTTTTATCGGGAAAATCCAATTTTTCCGCATCCATTTCGTAAAAAACGACTTTTGAAAGCAGGTTTTCATATACGAGATTCAATGCGGATTTCTTCAACGACTCCGCATCTTTGTCAACCGCCGTTATTTTATAACCCGCTTTTGCAAGAGTAACGGTCATATCGCCGCTCCCCGTGCCTACTTCCAGAATACTGCCGGACAGTTCACCGGCTTTCCGGAGAATAAACTCCCTGCCGACGGCAAAATCAAAACCTTTTTCTTTATAGATATTGCGTCTTTCTACATAAATGCGATGATTTTCCTCTATATCTCTTTCCGTCACCACGGGTGAATATAACATTATTTTAACCTTTCTCCGGCAATAACGGTAAAACCGCCGGGATTTATGCCCTTTTTCGGTTTTTCTATTTTTTTGATATTTTCGGGTAATTGAAAAACCGTTTGAAAAATACGGACTTTCCCGAAATTGTGTTTTTTCAGTAATTTAACAACTTCATCCGTTGAAAAAAAATTCGCATATCTGTAAAACTTGTGTCCCTGTTTTTTTTCTTTCAGATAAAACCGGCCCAAAAAACTGTTTTTGTCAACGATACCGAGGATTATTTTCCCGTTGTCTTTAAGCACCCTGCCTGATTCCGCTATTACGCTACCCGGATTTTTTACGAAACAAAGCGTAATCGCAATCAAAACAAAATCAAAACTCTTGTCCTTAAACGGCAATTTTTCACCGATTCCGTGATAAGTTTTTACACCCCGCTTCTTTGCAATTTTCAGCATCTTTGCCGACGGGTCTATGCCGTATTTTATTTCAAGCGGCACGGCGAACCTGCCCGTTCCGACGCCGATTTCCAGTCCTTTCCCTTTTTTCGGAATCGCTTTTTTTAATGCCTCTACTTCGGACAGATAGGCAAATTTGTGCCTTTCGTACCAGCCGTCATACTCTTTGAAGTTAATATCAAAAATAGTATTCATAATTTTAACAGGGCTTTGATTTTATTCTCAAATACTTCTTTAGGACGATAACCGACTATGGTTTCTTTTATGTCTCCGTTTTGAGCAATAATAAAAGTTGTCGGTATTCCCCTTATTCCGCCGTAATCTGCAACCACTTTGTTGTTCCCTATAACAATCGGATAATTCACCTGCATTTTTTCTATGAATTTTTTAACATTTCCGGGGTCGCCTTCGTCCAGACAAACACCGATAATCGCCAGTTTGTCGTTATATTCATTCTGTAATTGGACAAAAGACGGAATTTCCGCTTTGCAGGGCGGACACCATGTCGCCCAGAAATCCAGAATAATCAACTTGCCTCTGACATCAGAAAGGGTCAAAGTTCCGCCGTCTATTTTTGGCAAAGTAAAGTCAGGTGCATCGCCCCAGGTTTTCTCCGCTATTTTTTTCTTTTCTATGGGTACAACGGTAGTTGCACATCTTTTTCCAATATCAAAATTTGTCTCGCTTTTTTCCTGTTTTTTTTCTGGTTCCCTTTGCTCCATCTTTCCTTTACAAGCACTGAACAATACCGCAAAACCGATTAAAATTACCATAAGTTTTTTCATAGTATTCTCCCGAACAAAACTAATACGCCTACAACAATAAGTAATATTCCGGTTGAGAGTGATATTATCCGAAGATACTTTCCTAATTTAGTGAATAGTTTCATAATTTTACTCACAGCCAAACCCGTAATTAAAAATGGCAGACCCAATCCGAGAGAGTAACTGCTTAATAGCAATACGCCCTGTGATAAAGTTTTTTTTGTCGCAGCAAGAGTTAAAATTGAGCCGAGTATTGGCCCTATACAGGGAGTCCAACCGATTGCGAATGTAATGCCTATAATAAAAGAACCGAAGCCGCCCAACATCGGTTTATTTTTGAGATGGATTTTTTTTTCATATTCCAGATATTTTATTTTGAACAATCCGACAATATGCAATCCGAAAATGATGATGACTACACCGCCGACTATTCTTAATATCTTTTGACTTTTTATTAAAAAGTTTCCCACTGGACCGGCAGAGGCACCCAAAGATACAAATACAATAGAAAATCCCAAAATAAACAGAATAATTTCTTTTAAAGCTTTTTTTGGAGCATTCCGGTTTTCACCGAGATTTTTTAATTCATCTATTGACAAACCGGTAATAAAGCACAGGTAGACCGGAATCAACGGCAGAATGCACGGTGAAAAAAATGACACCAGCCCGGAAAAAAAAGCAATTATAACAGAAATATGTTGTTCCATATTCTAAATGTACAGTTTTATTTTCTCTTCTATATTTTTTTTAGGGGTTACTCCGACAATATTTTCTACCGCTTTACCGTTTTTAAATATCATCAAAGTTGGAATAGCCATAACAGTATATGCCGATGCTGTTTCCGGTGCTTCGTCAACATTCAACTTTCCAACTTTTAGTTTCCCCTGATATTCACTGGCGATTTCTTCTACTATCGGTGCCACCATATTACAGGGACCGCACCACGGTGCCCAGAAATCCACCAATGCCGGCAACTCCGATTCAAGAATTTCTTTCTTGAAATTTTCGTCTGTTAACTTAATCTCCATTTTTAATCACCTCCTATTCGCTTCGCCCCGGCTACTTCGGACAAATAGGCAAATTTGTGCCTTTCGTAACAGCCGTCGTAATACTTGAAATATCTATCAAAAACATTCTTCATAAATCCAAGTCACCCCACCAGCCGTTATAGAACCTCTCCAAATGGTCGTTCAGTTCTTTTTCTTTTGTATTTTTTTTAATTTCCTGTTTGGCGAAAGAAAATTTGTAATTTATACAATAATCCAGAACAATGTTTCTGGCATCGTTTATATTCTTCATCATCTTTTCGCATTCTTTTTTTCTCGCATCTTTGCATCTGTCCGGATGATATTTAAGACACTTTTCCCTGTATGCCTTTTTTATATCCTCCAGAGATGCCGTTTCGCCTAATCCTAATATCTTTCTCGCTTCGTCAATTCGCTTGAAATCGTTCATACTTTTTTTTGTTCGACGCCGAACCACTAATTTTACAATAATTTTCTAATTTTTTTGTCAATTGAACTGCAAATTTTGTCCAGAGTTTTTGCCGATTCGGAATCAGGATAGAGTTCAATAAAGGATTTACCGCTGTCGCTTGCCTCTACTATTCGCGGGTCAAACGGAATCCGTCCTAAAAACGGGACATTTAATTCTTTTGCTGACTTCTCACCGCCGCCGGATTTGAACAGAGCAATATTTTTCCCGCAGTGAGGACAGGTCAGACCGCTCATATTTTCTAAAATTCCTAAAATCGGTACGGAAAGTTGACGGAGAAAACCGACGCATTTTCTTGAATCCAATAACGCTATATCTTGAGGTGTTGTAACAATAATTGCTCCGGTTAAATCTTTAACTAATTGACATACCGATAAAGGTTCGTCACCCGTCCCGGGCGGAGAGTCAATAATTAAATAATCTAATTTGCCCCAATCAACTTCAGCCAAAAATTGTCTTAACGCACTCATCTTCAGAGGACCTCGCCAGATAACCGGTGTATCAACATTTTCAAGAAAAGAAGCCATTGAAATCGCAACCAGATTCGGATTGACCGAAAAAGGAAATATTTTGCCGTCTTCCGCTATGGTTAATTTTTTATCTTCAAAACCGAGCATTTTTGCTACCGATGGTCCGTGCATATCAGCGTCTAATAATCCGACTTTTGCACCCTTTCTGCTTAAACTTATAGCAATATTTACCGCCGTTGAACTTTTACCGACACCGCCTTTATTTGAAAGAACTAAAATCTTGGCAGTGATTTGTGCCATATTCTTGGCTAATAAATTTTCCAAACGTTTCACTTCATTTTCTTTTTCATTATTACTCATTTTTTTTACCTCTCTTATCAATTATACTAATCAACGTTAACGGATAAAGCAAAATTTTACTCATCCGTTATTCCCCATAGTTAAAAGATTTATCTTTCCTGTTCTTTTTAACTGTCTGAAAGTTGCGCCCTCTGTTATAAATTTTAGAATAATATCTGTATCGGTTACTTCACAACCAGAAATATAATCAATCCCAAAATCAAATAAGATAGGACTGAGCGGTGCTGACGGTCCCAAAACTATTTTAATACTTTTTTTCGGACATAATGATACTAATTTTTCAAAAGTATGATTTATAAGAGTTGTCCCCGATATTGCAATTATATCCGATAAAGGTAAAAAATTTTCAGCATCCGTTTCCGCTAAGTCATCTCCTTTCGGATGTTTTTCTATTACCCATAAATTTTTAGCAACGCCTTTTAATTCTTCTACAAACGGAAAATGCCCTATTACGGAAATATTTTTATTTTTGCCTTTTTCTTTTATAATATTATCCGCATTCATTTCTTTACATTTTGATTTATCAATGTCAATCAGTGAATTAATCGCGGCCATGCCAACGGATGCTTTTTCTATTTTCTCGGATAAAACCCATAATGCCAATTCTTTTGCGCCCATCTTTGTTAAAAATCCGCTGTCCATTGCCTCTTCCTCGCCGGTACATTCCCTGGGCATTGTTGAGGCAAGACCGCAATTTTTACTTACGACAGCGGTCCAGCGGAGCCCGATTTGGATTTGTTTTACAGGATAATCTTTTTTTATGTTTTCTAAAATTTTTTCCAGTATCATTTCGGATAAAAGCAGACCCGTTTTAATTTTAAAAGTTTTGATATGCCGGAAACGGTAACGCCGTAAAAAATAATTTCCTCAATCGGTCTGAGCTTTGCTATTTTTTCAATGCTTCCGTTCACAAATACGGTTCCTGTTGCAAGAACAATATCGGCGCGCCGTATTATATCTTTGTAAAATTTGTTGCCGTCAAACACCGGAACCCCGTATTTTTCGCCGAAATTATCTTTATTTAAGTCAAGGACGTTAAGCGTGAATTTCTTTGAGAGTTTTTCTATAAATGCCGGCTGGAAACCAACCTGTGCAACCGTTCTCTTTCCGGGATAATATTTCTTTAACCAAACTACCAATTTATCCGCGCATTTTTCGGGTTCGTTGTTTTTGCAGTGCACCGTTCCGTCTATTAAATCAAGTTCTCTCATAACCGCATTCGCGGAAGCAATGAAAACGGCCCGATGAAAATTGTTCTTTATCTCTTTATTCAGTATGTTTTTCAGCGTGTCAGTATAATTGCCGGGCATATCCGTAAAAACATGACCGATGCTATTTTTGAACTTTGCTTCCATGATTCTTTCTTTGCCGGTAAGTAACGGGAAATCGCTCCTGTCCGGATTCCCGATGGCTTCTTCCGGCGTTAAAACCCGCGATTTTATTATAATTTTTTTGTTCAATAAATTTTTATCCGCAACAATTTTATAAAACTTCTCTTTTGCTTTGTCCAGATAATTTTTCATCAGCAATCTCCTGTGTCAGTGCCAATATTTTTTCAACCCATTGGTCTCAATGATGTATCCGTGTTTCTTAAAAATTGCTTTCCCCTCAGACGAGACGGCAAAATCAACAAATTGTTCAGATAATTTTTTGTTCCGGCTATATTGGGATACGGCAATCTGCATTTCTCCGATTCCTGTTAATTCTTCCGGTAAGAAAAAAATATTTTCAATTTTATCGGGAGCCAGATATTGATAAAAATGCCAGGTTATTGCAGCATCAACCTGACCGGCAATTAACATCGTAATTACGCCGTCAGGCCGCGCGGCCTCGGTAACTATATTTTTCTTGATTGATTTTGTAAGACCTGCTTTCCGGAAGATTTCAACCGCATATTTTCCTAAGAGCGTGGTTTCATCCCGTACGACGGCAACGCGCATTTTCGGTTTGAATAAATCATTTAACCCGTGAATCTGCTTCGGATTGCCTTTTTGCACGACGATTACCGGAATCATATAAGCGACAACCCTTATTGTTTCCGGTTCAACAACGTCTTTGTCACGCGCAACACTCATAAACTTTTGTTCCGGAGCAATATATATATCACCGCTTTTGGCAATTTCCATTTTGGAAAGAACCTCTCCGCCGCCACCGTAATTAATTTCAACTTTTACTTTATATTCCTCTTCAAACATTTTGCTGATATCGTCAATTGCCGGTTTAGCGCCGGCAGCAGCGAAGACGCTTATTTTAGATGCGGATTTGGAACAAGAACAAATGGAAATTAAAATTAGTAAAAAAAACGATATAACAACCGGTAACAACGGTTTGTGAAAAATTATTTTATTCACTACACGCCTTCCATATTTTTTTTATTTCTGCGGTTATTTTACCGCTGCTAAATTCAACAATCGGTATCCCCTTAACTATTGACCGGCTTACTTCTTCGGAAAAAGGAAGTTCTGCCGCGACCTCTATATTTTTCTCACGACAGATTTTTTTAATGTTTTGAGTATTTTTTAGGTTAATATCACATTTATTTATCACAACCTTTGTCAGAATACCGAAATGTTTTGTTACATCCGATACTCTTTCCATATCGTGAATGCCGGAAAGCGTGGGCTCGGTTACAATCAGAGCAATATCAGTTCCGGTAATTGAAGAAATAACCGGGCATCCTATCCCGGGCGGTCCGTCAATAATAACGTAATCTTTTTTTTTCTCTTCGGCTATTCTCTTTGCATTCTGCCTCACCAAGGATACCAGTTTTCCGGAATTTTCTTCCGCGATGCCTAATTTGGCGTGGACAAAAGGGCCGTATTTTGTTTCCGAGACAAACCATTCCCCTGAAAGATTTTCTACCATCTTTATTGCACCTTCGGGACAAACATGCGAGCAAACAGCGCAGCCTTCGCAGGAAATAGAATCAATAAATACAGATTGGGTATCGGAAGAAATGGCGGAAAATCTGCATACTTCGGTACATTTGCCGCACCGGTTGCATTTTTCATAATCAATAACGGCGGTTTTGCCGCCTCTAAATTCATGTTTTTCAATAATTTTCGGGGCAAGTAAAAGATGTAAGTCCGCGGCATCTACATCGCAGTCAGCCATGACCTTGTTTTTTGCTAAACTGGCAAGAGAGGCAGTAATAACCGTTTTGCCCGTTCCGCCTTTCCCGCTTATAATAACGATCTGTTTCATAATTCTCTTTTCAACAAATAATCCGCCAGCGCCTTATGCAAGGTAATCACCGTTAAAATTGCACAATGGACATTGGCCCCTAAAAAATCATGTAATTCGTCTATAACGTCCGCCGGAGATATTCTTAAAGCATCTTTTATATTTCGTCCTTTTGCAAGTTCGGTCGTAATAGAACCGCAAACAGCGGTTACCCCGCAGCCGTCGGTATAAAAGAGAATTTCGGAGATTTTCCCGTCTTTTATAGCAACATACATTTCCATTGTATCGCCGCACTGCCCTTTAACTATGGCAGCGCCGTCAGGGTCGGTCATTCTTCCGACATTTCTGGGTTTAGTAAGATGTTCAAGTAACTGTTTTAAATAATCTTTTTTTTCTTTGAATTTCCCGGCCATTTGATTTTGTTTAACTATTTAAAAATAACGGCATCTACGGGACATACCGCGATACACTTTCCGCACGACCAACAATCTGCCTGAAGCAGCCGGTTCTTACCGTCCAATATCCCGCGCATTGCGTCCGTAGGACAAACCTTTACGCATAGCTTACAATCAATACATTTATTTTTATCCACAACAACTCTGTTAATCGCCAGCTTTTCAAGAAACCATGAGAAAAAACCAAAGGGACATATCAAATGACAGAAAGGTCTAAAGATAAAGAAACTTAAAACAAAAAGAACCGGGAGGGTATATATCGCCGCGCGACTTAGGTTCGCCGGATTAAAAATATTGAAATAATTAACATTCTGAAAAAACGACCGGTCATGGAAAAAGTCCTTAAAGACAAACAATCCCAGCAAAAAGGCAACGAACATTCCGCCTCTTATTATTATGCTTAACAAGAACGGGATTTTAAATCTTTTATTTTTTAATACCGGTATATTGAAAATACTTTCCTGTAGGGCGCCCAATGGACACGCCCATGAACAGAAAAACTTGGCGCCCACAATAGAAAAACCGGCAAAAATCACAAAAATGCCCAATGCATATTGGTGCGGTGTTCCTATTCCGGCAAGATATTTACCAATCTGAACTATGGATTCCATCGGATTAGGCAGGGAACCCGATAAAAAGCCGAAAACCATAAAAACAACAAGCATAATTACAGTACGAATCCGCTGAATCCGGTTTTTATTTTTTATGACGAGAAGATATTGCATTATAAGTCCGAACCCAAGAGACCATATTGCGATTTTTATGATAAAAATCCATGGTAAATTTTTGTTTTTAATTCGACTGACGGATTCAAACAGCTGTTTTTCGGAAAGATTCAATTCGCTCAATACTGTGCTGCCGTAAAGGTCTTGTTTTATGCCGAAATAATATTCAAACTGCCTCATAATCTCCCCGGGGTTTATATCGTTGTTATTCCCCAGTTCTTTAATGGACCAGTTCGGGTCTATTTTGATTTCCGGCCGCTTGTTAAAACCGCCTTTTAATATAAAAATGGAATACGGAACAGCAAGCAACAATAAACTATAAATCAACAATTTTTTCATAAGCGGTCTCCTTTAATTTTATATAGTTTTTAATATTTATACTTTTTTGCAGCCCGCCAAGGCAGAACCGCAGGAAGATTCATAATGAAATCTAAAAAGATAATATCTTATCGCTCTCTTTTACTATGTCGTATAAATCTTTCATTGTTGATAACGGACACAGTTTAAAATATTGGACCTGTCCCCTTTTCCCCATATTATTCCTTCTCCTCAATGCAAATCGATTTATTTTTTATAGTAACAATAGTTTTTATTATTAAAAATAAAATAATCAAATTTAATAAGACAAAAATAATCCAAGATGCTATCTTAAAGAATAATAATCCTGTTTCATGATACATCAAAAATGTTCCAATAGCTAAAGCATCCATCGGAAATGAATAAGCCCACCATGAAAGATAAAATTTTATTTCTAAAAACATTTTAAACTGGAATAGTATCAAAATAAACATAAATGCTCCGAAATAATAAAGTATATTCCCAAAAGGATTTAATCCTCCAAAAAACTTTGTTAAAGATATAAACCCTATTACAGGCGGAGCAAACAATATGAAGAAAGTAGGAACAAATTTATCTGGAATAGGGTGATGAAATATTATTCTATTCATAACTATTGTTGTTAAGATTATCCACCAAATTAAACCAATGCTGAAAAAGAACCATGATAACTCCGGAGAGAAATGTTTTACTCCTGCAATTGGGATTATTATACAACCAACAACAGGTATAAACCAAGAGGGGTTAATGTGGTGGATTTCAAACTTATTATGTTTAATCCAAGCAGACATAATAATTATTGTAAAAATAAATTGTATAATTACGCCAATCCACCAAAGATATTTGGAAATAAACATATTCAAACTAAGATAAATTATACTCGCAATCAAAAATAGTTTTGCGATTATTGGATAAAAATTAAGTTTAATGGGATGATTGAATTCTTTTTTGACTTCTTCAGGATATTTTATCAACTTGAATGTATACAGGATAAAGACAGTAATTGTAACTAAAATTGAAAAGTAAAGTAAATAATTACTTATTGTAAAAGGTATTTTTAGGGTATCTTCTGCTTTTTGCCATGCTAATGTAAATCCAATTAATCCTAAACAAATCGCTAAAAAAGAAATTGAAAAATTCTTTATTCTATTAAGTTCAGTGTTACTATTCTGATTAGTTAATTCATTTACCATTTTAATTTTTTATCCAAAACTGCCCTGATAAATTCGTTGCAAGATTAAATCTGCATTTTCCGCCCTTAGAAAGCGATAACCTTATCAGCCCATTTCACTATCTCGTATAAATCTTTCATTGTTGATAACGGACACAGTTCAGAACCTTCCGATTGACGGATTTTAAGACACGTACCCCAGGCAAATATTTTACAGCCATCATTAACAAATATCTGCATCTATTCAAAGTGAATTTTTAATTTTAGTAAATAATTCCTGAAAGTGTCTTTTATATTCCGGTAAATTTTCAACCAATGGAATTCCTTTTGAATATGCCTCCGCTATTTTTCTGTCAAAAGGGATTTTCATTAGAATTGGAATATTCTCTTTATGGCAATATTTATCAACCTCTTCATCGCCGATATCAGAACGATTAATCGCCACCCCGAAAGGAATTTTTAATTTGCGTAAAACTTCAACTGCTAAAATCAAATCATTCAAGCCGAATGGCGTCGGTTCGGTAACAAGAATGCAATAATCACTTCCTTTGATTGATTCTATAACCGGACAGGATGTTCCCGGCGGGGCATCAATGATTGTTACTACTTCTGCTCTTTTGGAGTTCTGTTCTTCTGCCCTTTTCTTAACTGCCTTAATTATCGGCGGGGACATCGGCTCTGAAATGTTTAATAGACCATCAATGAATTTAATTTCATTTTTACATATTCCTTCGCGAATAATTCCAATTTTTCTATTTTTTTCTTTTATCGCTTTTTCCGGACAGAGAATAACACATCCGCCGCAACCATGACACAATTGTTCAAAAACCATTACTGATTTAGGTAGAACTGCTATCGCGTGATATTCACAAATTTCACTACATTTACCGCAATAGTTACATTTTGTTTCATCTACTACGGGAACCGGAATATTTACAGGTTCAGTTTTTTGAATTTTTGGTTTCAAAAAAAGATGGGCATTTGGTTCTTCCACATCACAATCAAGAAACCGGACATTTTGGATAATTGACAATGCGAGGTTAACCGCAACGGTCGTTTTACCCGTCCCGCCTTTCCCGCTTGCGACCGAAATAATCATTTTTTCAAATATTCCTCTACCGCCTGTTTGACGGTAATGCTACCGGATACTCCGGAAACGATTTTTATTCCGGCAGAATCAAGCGCAGATTTCGCATTCGGTCCGACTGAACCGGTCAAAACAACGGTGACACCCGCTTTTGCGATTTGCCTTGCCGCTTCCGGACCCGCGCCGCCCATTATTCCTGCGGCAGAATTAGAAATTGGTTCAAACTTCATCGTTTCGGAATCAACAACGATAAAATAAGCACACCTGCCGAACTGTTCACTTACCAACGCATCCATAGAACCACCTGCAGAAGATATTGCAATTTTCATCTTCCTCCTCCTCTACCTTGACCTCTTCCGCCTCGTCTTCCGCGACCTGCACCGCCGCGGCCGCCCATTCCCTGACCCATTCCGCCGCCTGACTGACGGACAGACGCTCCGCCGCTTGCTGATATTCCATAGTGTCCCGGAACCGTTGATTCCTGCGTCGGTTCTGTTTTCCCTTTCTTAAAAAGTTCAATTGCATCTTTTACAGAACCGGAGACATCCGTAATAATTTTGATACCGGCGGCTTGTAAAGTTGAAAAAGCATTCGGCCCAACAGCGCCTGTTAAAACTACTTTTACATCTTTACCGGCAATAAGTTGTGACGACTGTATTCCTGCACCGCCCGTAGCACCGATATTTGGATTTTCAATTGCTTCAAATTCCATTGTATCGGTATCAACAATAATAAAAAATTGACACCTGCCAAACCTCGGGTCAACTTGTGAATCCAGTGTATTCCCTTGTGAAGTTATACAAATTTTCACTTTACCTCCTCGTGCGAATCCCCATGTTCACACTCTGTTTTATCAACTCCATAGCCCTTTCCTGCGCCGGGAGAACAGAGCGATTCTCCGCCTTTAAGAGTTCCTTCCAAGAGTTGTTTTACTATATCATCAATCTTTCCCGAGACGCCCATAATTGTCTTTATACCGGATGCACCAAAAAGTCCTATCGCCCGCTGCCCCATTCCGCCGGCGATGATGCATTCAACACCTTTCCCTTTGAGAAATTCCGGCAAAAATCCCGGCTCGTGCCCGGGGTTTTCAATTTTATTCTTACTTTTCATTTTTCCGTTTTCTATTTCAACAATCGTGAAAAACGGACACCTGCCGAAATGGGCAGACACAAAATCCCCGTCGGTAGAAATCGCTACCTTCATAAAAAACCTCCAATCTTAGGCACAGTGGCAGCCCTTTCTATAAACCAAAGGACCGCCATTTACCTTTTTTACCTACTTCTGCTCTTCAACGGCAGATTTTTCTAATGTACTGATACGCTCATTTATGGCGGCAATTTCTTCCTGCATCGCTTTCGCCTGTTCTTTGAGCATTGCTGCCTCTTGCTGCGGGGTTATCTCCTGAGCATATGGGTCCCCATATGGTGCTCCGTAGTAACCTGCTCCATACGGATAATCCCACCGCCGGCCGCGGCCCAAACCTCTGCCGCTCCCGAATCCACGGCCTCTGCCCCAACCAAAACCAAAACCCCGGCCGAGACCGCCGCCTCCACGGCCCACACCAAAACCCGGCTG
>DHFT01000033.1:16571-21155 GCA_002402375.1 Elusimicrobia bacterium UBA4817
CGCTCACCCCCGAATAAATTCGGGGGCTACATATTGCTACTGAAAACCATTTTCATTAAATGAGAAAAAAATATATTCTACCTGCATTTATCACACAATCCGTAAAACTGGATAAGGTGCCCCGTTATTTTGAAATTATATTTTTTAGAAAGCCCTTTTTCCGTAAGTTGCAGAAGTTCAATCTCGTCATCAATAAAATCGGTATAGTCAACAATTCTCCCGCAGTTTGTACAAACAAGGTGATGATGGTGTTTTTTTCCCTTTGAGTCCTCCGCAAGTTCAAATCTCGCTCTTCCGTCGCAGAAATCAAACTTGTAAATCAATCCGATACTCACTAAAATATCAAGCGTTCTGTAAACGGTTGTAAGCCCGATTGTCGGATATTTTTTGTGAACTGCAAGATAGATATCTTCGGCACTCAAATGTTTATCCGTTAAACTTAAAACATCCAGAATCGCTTCTCTCGGAACGGTTAGTTTATAACCGCAACCCCTGAACCTGCCGCACCACCAGTTATCGTTTTTCATAGTTTATTCTAATTGAAAATCATTTCCATTAACAGTATAACATAAACCTTAATTTTTGTCAAGTACTTTTTTTATTTTTTAAATTTTTTTATTTTGAGGTAAAGGAACTTTATTTTTTAACCATCAGGAAACCGGCGACAAGTGCGGTCAAGGGAACTGCTACAAAAAAACCGATAGAACCGGCCAACATCTGAAACGCAACTATAAAAAACCATTCATTATTAAAAAGTTGAGTATATGATTTAATTGATAATGTCGTAGCGAGTATCAAAAGGAGTTCGCTGCCGAAATATGCCAGTATCAGTGTATTGGAAACGGTAGCGGCTATTTCACGCCCCGCTTTCAAGCCGAGCGACAGTAATTGTTTTCTCGCAATTTGGCTATTTTTTGAGACCAGTTCTTCCATTATGGAAGCGACGCAGACAGCGACATCAATAATTATTCCGGTAACGCCGATAAGCAGGACGGAAATCAAAAGTTCGGAAAATTTTTCAAACGGAAAAGAAGTATAATTTTTTGAGAAATAATTTAGCATTTGAATCGGTTCCAGCGAGAAACCGTTTATATGGGCAAGCGGATAAAAAATTAACCCCAAAATCATTACAAAAATAGAACTTAAAATTGTACCTATTATTGCCGAGGAAGTTTTTTTATTCAACCCGTTTATACTGATTATTACGGATACCGTAATTAAAATTACAGAAATTACCGTCAGAAATAACGGCGACCAACCCCGAAGTATCAACGGCAAAAAAATAAAAATAACAAAGATTATGCCGACACAAATCGCAACAAACCCTGTTAGTTTTTTGATTCCCCCGATAATTAATACGAGAAATATAAATACACCGGCAAGTATTAAGAGATAGGAACTTCTGGCGTAATCAACCACGACCGCTTTACCCGAAGATTTATTGCGAGAGAGCAAAACCGGAGTGCCTTTTTTTGTCGGAATCGGGACTTCGCTTTCATAAGTTTCCGCTTTTACAATTTTACCGTCGGATAATTTTATATTCAGGATTTCTTTTTGCTCCTGTTTTTCAACCGTATCTATGACCCTGCCGATTGCGAACCTATCATTTGATTTTGAAATTTCCAATAAAGGATGGGCATAAAAATCATAGTCCGGTTTTTCCGGCCAGGAATCTGAATAAAGGCAATTAAAAATTAAAAATGAAAAATTAAAAATGAAAAAAAATATCCGGCTTTTTTTCATACTATTTCCTTGTAAAAATTAAACCTGAAACCAGAACGGTTATCGGAATTATTATAACAAATGTTATACTGCCGATAAACGCCTCTAAAATTACAACAGCAAAAAATTCCCAATTAATCACCCTCAAAACCGGTATTTTTAGTGCGGTATAAACGGTGAGCATGATAATTGAACCGGCGGTGAAAACTAAAAACAAACTGCCAAGCATCCCGCTTAAAACATCCCTGCCGATTTTCATACCGGAAGCCATTAACTCTTTTTTTGTAATATCTTCTTTTGCACGGCATAAAGCACTCATACCGACGACTATATCCACAACAATATCAACCGCTACGCCGAGCGCTGCAATGATAACACTGCCGATAATAATTCCCCGAAAATCGGAAATCGTCCAACCGGGTATTGACCGCGTTGCAGTAAGAATCATCCTGGAACCTTCCATAAATAAACCGGATATTTTTGTTAAATCTACAAAAATTACCGAGAGTAAAACGGAAAACAACATTCCTATTGATAAACTCAATATCGACGCCATGAATTTTTTTGAGAAACCTAAAATTAACAATAACATCGCCAGAGCAATAAGGAGCGCAACAAAGCCGCAGGCGATAACAGGCGGATAACCGTTTTTCAGCATCGGTATAAGCAGAAACATAAATGATGAAACTGTCGCAGTGATAGATGCAACTACGACCAACCCTTTTTTGCCGCATACAAGAAAAACCGCAATTAAAAAAACCAGCAAAAGCAAAAAAAGGATTTTTTCGCGCTGGTAACCTTTAATTAAAACAGTGTCAATTTTGCCGTCTATGGTTTCGTTGATTCTAATTACAACTGTGTCGCCGGGTTTAATGTATGTATTGTAATTTTTTTCATCCCATAAATAATTTTTTGTCTCAACCGTTTTATTTTTATATTTGCCCGATATAATTCTTAATGAAACTTCCTCTATTTTAACATTTTCCCTTATTTCTGAACTTCCGATTTTCAGAACCTTCGCTTTACAAAAAATATCCGCAAAAATAGATTGACAGAACAAAAGTTCAATAAATAAAAATAAAAGGAAATTTTTCATACAGTGAAGGAACGGGCGGACATTTGCCCGTCTATGATAAATCAATTATTTCAGGTGTGAGTTTTTTCGTGTCAAGAATTGCGACGGTGCTTCTTCCGGTGAGCCATCCGCCGCATTCTCCGGGATTTATTACAACTGAGGTATTTTTTCTTACATCAATTTTGTGGGTATGCCCGTAGACGATGACATCATATTTTTTACTCATCAAAAGTTCATCAATAAACTTCGGCTGGTGCATCACGACAACTTTTTTCCCGCCGAGGTCCAACTCAAAAAAATCCTGTTTGATTTCACCTATGTTTTTGAATCTTTCCAGAAGATACGGTTTATCGCCGTCGTTGTTGCCAAAGACGCCGGCAAATTTCATTTTTAATTTTTCAAACTCTTGCGCGGTAAAAGGCGAAACGATGTCGCCGGCATGCAGAACGATGTCAACTTTTTTCTCATTAAAAAAATCCACCGCTTTTTTAATAGCGTTCATATTGTCGTGCGAATCGGACATTATTCCTATTAACATTTTATTCTCCGATTATTTTAACAGTTACTTCCCTTTTCCGCGGGCGGTTATCCATATCAACGAAAATTACTTGCTGCCATTTGCCCAAAACCATTTTGCCGTTATCAACAGGAACAGTCAGCGAGGGGCCGAGAAGCGACGCTCTTAAATGCGAGTGGGCGTTGCTGTCGGAATGCGTTTTATTGTGACCGTAATCGCCGCTTTCGGGTGCGAGTTTTTTAAGTAAGTTCTGCAAATCGGAAACCAGTCCCGGCTCGTATTCTATCGTCGTGATGGCACCGGTAGCGCCTGCAATAAAAACATTTACAATACCGTCTTTGATTTTTGATTTCTCCAAAATTTTTTTAAGTTCCGGGGTAATATCAATTATATCGCAGTCGCCTTTCGTTTCAAAACCAATTTTATCGGTGAATATTTTCATACCTAAAAATTACTTTTGCTCCCCCTGTTCTTTTTCCCGCTGCTTTTGCTGCTGTATATTCGGCACCCAGCGTGCGCCGACTTTCTGCCAACCGGTCAACTGCCATTTTACACTGCGCAAATTTGGCAGACCCTTAAGCACCAGGTCCAGCGATTTTAAAAAACTCTGTACGGAGGCGCCGTCCATATCGGAAGCGAACTTGCCGGTAAATTCAAGATCGCCCTTTATTTCCACATTGCCTTTGGCAGAGGTTATCCTTAATTTCTGGACGTTAATCCATCTTTTCACCAGTTCTATCTTTACATTATTGTTAATCTGCCAGTCAATTTTCCTGTCAAATTCCATATCAACCTCCTATAAAAACAATTAAAAATGTAAAATTAAAAATTAAAAATTTTATGTGATTTTATCTTCACCAAAATATTTTACGAGATTTTTTGGAATTGAAACCTCGCGGTCACTATTTTGAAAATTTTCAAGTATCGCGGCGAAGGTTCTTCCGACGGCGACACCCGAACCGTTTAATGTGTGGACAAATTCTAATTTTTTATCAAGCCGGATTTTGCAGTTAAGCCGTCTTGACTGAAAATCTTTACAGTTTGAGACGGAAGAAACCTCACGCCATTTTTTCTCTCCGGGCATCCAAATTTCCAAATCAAATGTTTTTGCCGACGAAAAACCTAAATCAGCAGTGCATAATTCTACAACGCGATATGGAAGTTCAAGCAGTTTAAGAACCTCTTCTGCATCTGAAACCATTTTTTCGAGTTCAGCCGCCGAATCTTCCGGTTTTGTAAATTTAACAAGTTCAACTTTATTAAACTGGTG
>DHFT01000059.1 GCA_002402375.1 Elusimicrobia bacterium UBA4817
GGTACATACAATGGGGTAGGGTCAGAATTACTAAAATCTTTTTGCAAAAAATTTGAATGGCAAGCGATTCATTATGTTTTGATGTCAAACCATTACCATTTAATTCTCTTTAACGGTGTCCCCGAAAATTTAAGCAACGGAATCAAACTGTTAAATCAGAGTTATACTCAATATTTCAGAAAAAAGCACGGTGGAATAGGGCATCTTTGGCAGGACAGGTTTAAGAGTTTTGTCATTCAGGACGGGAAATACTTGCTTGAATGCGGGAGATACATAGAACTCAATCCTGTGCGTGCGGGTATGGCGGTTGCCCCTGAAGATTACAAATGGAGCAGTTATAATTTTTATGCTTTCGGGAAAGACAATGCCTTGTTGAAACATTCGGTTGAGTATATCGGTCTATCGGAAAATAAAAATTGTCGGCAAAAACTATACAGAGAATTTGTAATGGACGGCAAAAAAGAAAACCGAGGTATAGAGAGATATTTCCGGCAAGGGTTTTGCGGAGAACCTGTTTTTGGAAAAAATCTTAAATTGAACGGTTTGGTAAGTAAAGGATGGAAAAAAGGTCCGAAGGTAAAAACCTGAAATTGAATTGAGTGAATTGAGGACCGTCCCCAATTGGAGCGACTATGGAAAAAATATCTGATGTGAAACTTGTGGAAAAACTGGTTGAGGCAAGAAGAGCGGTTACTGAGCAATTAAGAAATGTCATCGTTGGTCAGCAGGATGTAATTGACCAGCTTTTAATTTCGCTTTTTGCAAAAGGACACTGTCTTATCGTCGGTGTTCCCGGACTTGCCAAAACGCTTATCGTTTCTACAATTTCGCAGATTTTGGACTTACAATTCTCAAGAATCCAGTTCACACCCGACCTGATGCCGTCGGATATTACGGGAACGGAAGTTATTCAGGAAAATATTTCAACGGGCGAGCGTAGTTTTAAGTTCATAAAAGGTCCCGTTTTCGCCAACATAATTCTTGCCGATGAAATCAACCGCACTCCGCCTAAAACTCAATCTGCACTTTTACAGGCGATGCAGGAATATAAGGTAACCGTTGCAGGACAGACATATCCGTTGCCAAATCCGTTTTTTGTTCTGGCGACCCAAAATCCGATTGAGCAGGAAGGGACATATCCTCTGCCGGAAGCACAATTAGACAGATTTTTCTTTCAGATAAATATTGACTATCCGACGCAGGAAAATGAAAAAGAAATCATAAGAAAAACGACCGGAATGCATTTATCTGAAACAAAAAGCATGTTGAGTTCAAAAGAAATTTTGACATTGCAGGAAATTGTCCGAAAAGTGCCGGTCAGCGATTATGTGGTTGATTATGTCGTTAAACTTGTTTCGGAAACCCGTCCTAAAACTTCTTCGCTTGATTTCGTGAAAAAATGGCTCAACTGGGGGGCAAGCCCGCGGGCATCTCAAAATTTTATTCTTGCCGGAAAATCAAGGGCAGTTCTTGACGGACGATATGCCGTATCCGTTGATGATATAAAAGCAGTTGCCTATTCCGTTTTAAGACACCGTCTTATTTTGAACTATACCGCCGAGGCGGAGGGGAAAACGACGGAAGAAATAATCAAAAAACTTTTAGAAAATATAAAGCCGGAATAAAAGGACAAATGTCCATAAATAAAAATGAAATCCTATCTTGACCCTTTGACGATAGCAAAAATTTCAACGATGTCCCTAAAAGCAAAATATGTTGTTGAGGGTTTTATATCCGGACTTCACACCAGTAAATTTAAGGGACATTCGTTAGAATTCGCACAGCACAGAGAATACTCTTCCGGCGATGAGTTGAAACATCTTGATTGGAAGGTTTTCGGGAAATCAGACAGATATTTTGTTAAGCAATACGAGGAAGAAACAAATCTCAAGGCATACATACTGCTTGACGCTTCGGGCTCAATGGGATACAAATCCGACGGTATTTCTAAACTGGAATATGGTTCATATATCGCCGCTGCACTTTCATATCTTATGATAAAACAAGGCGATGCCGTCGGTCTTGCCGTATATGACACGGAAATAAAAAAAAATATACCGCCGCGCGCGAGTTTAAGTCATTTGTCAATTATTTTTGACGAACTTTCCAAAACATCGGCGGGCGGAGAGACGGACATTTCAAAAATACTTTATGATTTTTCCAAAAAACTTAAAAAAAGAACTTTAATTATTCTAATCTCGGATTTATTTGACGAACAGGAAAAACTGATCAGAGCCGTAAGAAATTACAGGTTTGCCAAGAATGAAATTATTGTATTTCACATTATGGATAAAATTGAAGAAAATCTTGAGATGAGCGGTAATGTTTTTTTCAAGTGTCTGGAAAATGAAAATTTTTTAATCACAGAGCCGGAAATTATAAAAAAAGAATATCTAAAAATTATTTCCGAATTTATAGATAAATACAAGTCGGAATTTAGAAAAGCCGATATAGATTACTCACATTTTAATACTTCTTCGCCGCTTGATTTATCTCTGACTAACTATCTCTCAAAAAGAGAAAAATTACAGACATGACATTTCTTAATTCCATTTTTCTTTGGGGTTTAACCGCCGTTTCTATACCGCTCATAATTCATCTGCTTTCTCAAAAAAAACCAAGAATTATTTATTTTAGCGATTTAAGATTTTTGGAACTTGCAGCCAGCCGTTCCGTAAAAAAATTCAGAGTAAGGCAGTATTTACTTCTCCTTATAAGATGTCTTTTGATAATTATCCTTACATTTATTTTTGCAAGACCAGTGATACATTATGTACCTTCATCTAAAAACACCGAAACGATTTTTCTTATTGACAATTCATACTCTATGGGGTATTACAAAGACGGGAAATCGCAACTTGAATATGCAAAAAGTGTTGTAAAACAAACACTTAACTTAATAAACCCGCAGGAAAAAATTGCAATATTTTCATTTTCGAATATATTGCTGCCGGTGGTGAAAAATCCTACTACGGATAAAGGACTGATAATATCCGAGTTGGAAAAAATAAAACTGGACTATAAAAAAACCGATGTTATTAACGCCGTGAACGAAGTTATAAAATATTTTCAAAATGATAAAACGGAAAAAAGGATTATTATTGTCACAGATTTCGCAAAAAACGGATGGTTGTTAAAGAAAAATACTGTTGCGGGAAATTACAAAATTATCTGTATTGATGTTGGTGACAATAAGCCCGTAAATTTTGCAGTGTCAAATGTTGAAACTTCCGGCAATAAAATAACGGCGATTGTTTCAAATTATTCCGACGACAAAAAGAGTATTTCTACAGAATTATCTATTGACGGTAAAAAATATAAATCCGCATTTTTTGAGATATATCCGCATAAAAATTCCGAGTGGTCGTTTGATGTAAAAAATATTAAAAACGGAATACACAAGTGTTTTATTGAAATAGAGCCGGATAAACTTTTAACTGATAATAAATACTTTTTTGCGTTTAATTATAGAGAGAAACCAAAAGTGTTATTGATAGACGGTCATCCTCAGTTCTCCGATTTTAAGGGAGAAACATTTTTTCTGAAAACGGCACTTGCAAATTATTCCGATGTTAAAGTTATAAATTTTTCACAGTTTGGAAATGAAGAAACATCGGGTTATTCCATATTATTTTTCTGCAATGTTTCTGATTTTAATAAAGATGAAGTTTTATTGTTAAAAAACCTTATATCCAGCGGCAAATATCTTGTTTTTTTTCCCGGTGATAAGGTATCCTCTGAAAAATATAACACAAAATTGTCTTTTTTGCTGCCGTGTGAAATATCATCTATTTTGAACTACGGTAAATTGTCAAATTACAATCTCCTTGAGGGTCAAGAAATATCAACAGATGAAACCATTAAAAAAAGATTTTTGTTAATTCCCCAACATAATGCCGAAACCCTGTTAAAATTTAGCGACGATACGCCGTTTTTGGTTAAAGGAAAAAACAATGTTTTTGTTTTTGCAATATCCGCAAATCTTTCATATTCCGACATACCAATAAGACCTGTTTTTCCCATTATCATAAAACATCTTTTCTCTTATTTTTTGGAAAGCGATATTTTGATAAAATCAGTAAACATCGGAGAAACATATCAAAAAATAGCAGGAAAAATAATTCCCGAAATTGTTTCCCCCGACGGTAAAATAGTAAAAAATCAAAGCGAGTTATTATTTGAAAAAAAAGGTGTCTATGAGATTAAAAATCATAAAACGGAATATGTAAATGTAAATCTTGATGTCAAATCCGGCGAATCCGACTTGGCAAAAATAGATACGGCGGAAATTAAAAAATTATTTGACAAAATGTTTGTCGGCGTGGTAATTGCGGACGGCAACTTTGAAAAAAAGATAAAAAAAATATTATACGGCAGTGAACTAACAAAATATTTTATATTACTTTTATTGATATTCGCTATTTTGGAAACACTTGTTGCAAACTATAAAAAATCATGAAAAAGTTATTTTTAATTTTTAATTTTATATTTTTAATTTTTAATTTCAGCTACACTCAACAAGGGGGCAAATTCGTTTTTGCACAATTAAAATATTCGGGCAACTGGGATACCCGTCCGACTGCATGGGACAGAATATCGGAATTTTTGACTATGTCAACAAGCGTAAAAATTATTCGGGAAAGACGAGTTATTACAATTTCAGACGAAAAACTTTTTTGGTCACCATTTTTGGTAATAACCGGCGATTCCGATTTTGGGAAATTTTCCGATGATGAAATAAAAATTATTACAAAATATGTTCAATGCGGCGGAATGATTTTTATTGACGATTCCTCCGGTAAAAAAGGTTCCGGTTTTGATAAATCAATAAGGGCTATGGTGAATAAAATATCGCCCGAAAATCCGCTTGAAAGAATTCCGACAACCGATGCGATGTTAAAATCATTTTATCTATTGCAAAATGTGTCAGGCAGAATCATAACAAACAGATATTTTGAGGGATGCAAAGTCGGCGAGCGTTACAGCATCATTTACTCGCAAAATGATTTATTAGGTGTTTGGGAAAAAGACAATCTCGGAAATTACATTTATCCTTGTGACGATAAACAACGATGGGAGGCAAAAAAAATGATGATAAATATCATATTGTATGCTCTCACCGGAACTTATAAATCGGATACAATTCATTTACCTTTTATAAAAAGTAAACTGAAATGACCAAAGGAAATCCCTTAGGGATGAAAAAAATATCATACATTTTAAGAGCTGTTATATTTATACTGATAATTTTTCTTATTTTTCAGCCGAAAAAAAAGATTTATCGGGTGAGAAACACTCCGACCGTTGCGGTTTTGATAGATAATTCACGGAGCATGCAAATCACCTCAGATAAAAATAATTTTTCAAGGGTAAAGAAAAAAATAATACCGGGGATTGCCAAGTCATCAAAAATAAATCCGATTTTTTTCAAATTTTCGGATGAGTTAAAAAATATCTCCGCAGGTGAGATTGGAAAACTCACTGCTACAGGAAAAAGAACGGATATAATCGGAACTCTTGAAAAAATAAACAATGAATTTTTAGGTAAAGAACTGGACGCCGTAATTTTATTTTCTGACGGCAATCAAAATGTAGAAAAATCCGCCGATGAAGTAATAAAAGAATTTTCCGAATTAGATATACCTGTTATTACAGTTGTTCCTCAACCCGTCCTGTCGCAAAAAAATATATCCATCGGCAAAATTGATGTGCCTGATGTTGCTTTTAGAAATGTCGGCTTGACGCTACCAGCAAAAATTAATATTTATGGTTTTGTCGGTAAAAAAATATCTATTTTTCTTAAATCGGAAGAAATGGTCTTGCAGAGTAAATCAATTGATGTCGTAGATAACGGCGTTACAGATGTTGATTTTGATGTAAAACCGCAAATCGCAGGACACATAAATTATTCAATAGAAATACCCACATATTCCGGAGAGCAGAATATATATGACAATAAGAAAAAATTCGTGCTTGATGTAGAGCCGGAAAAAATTCGTGTTTTATATCTTTGCGGGCAACCGTCATTTAATTATTCATTTTTACGAAATACGCTTAAAAACGACCCCAATGTAGAACTTGTTTCATTTATAATTTTAAGAAATCCGGAAAATATAGTTCCCGTTTCCGATAGTGAACTTTCACTTATACCTTTTCCGGTGGAAGATATTTTTTCAAAAGAAATTTATAATTTTGACCTTTTGATTTTGGACAATTTCAATTATTCCAAATTCCCGATAAATTATCAGCATCTTGCGAATATAAAAAATTTTATCACTGTCAACGGCAAATCTCTTTTCATAATTTCTGGGGAAATGCCGTTGTCCGTCTATCAAAACACACCTGTTGCCGAACTATTGCCGGTAAACCCGTCGGCGGAAATTATCTCCGAAAAATTTCGTCTTGCCGTTTTATCTCCCGAACACGGTATTCTGAAACTGACGGATGATGTAGCATCTAATAATTATATTTGGAAGGAAATGCCGCTCCTGGACGGTATAAATGTTTCTTCCGTCGGTGAAAAATCCGTCGTACTTGCCAAAAGCGAAAAATCAAATTATCCTGTAATAACAATTGCCGAAAAAGGCAAAGGACGGGTTATGTGCATTACGACATCATCATTGTGGCGATTGGCATTAGGCAGTGAAAACCCGTATAATTATGTAAGAATTATAGGACAGTCGGTTAAATGGCTTACAAATGCCGCTTCAATAAAACAGGTAGTTATTTTTGCAAAAAAAAGTTATAATATAAATGATACTGCCACTTTGAAAATTCGTATAAAAGATGAGTACTTTAAACCGGTAAACAATGCATCTGTTAATTTTGAAATGACATCACCCGACGGTAAAAAAGAGCGAATTGAAGTTTTTCCGGAAACTGAAAGCGGCGAATATGGGGCAAATGTTGAACTACATTCGTCGGGAGAATATAAAATTTATGTCAGTGCTTATGATAAAAAAAGATTTCTGGGAAGTGACAAAATTTCTTTTACGGTTTTTAACATTTCAAGGGAATCGGAAGATACTAATATCAACGAACAGTTTATGAAAGAAATTGCCGGCAAAACCGCGGGAAATTTTTTTACGACGGATAATTTTAGTATTGAAAAATCGGATATAAAACCCAAAACCAAAAAATCAGACGTTTTATATGAAATAAATATTTGGGATAAAACGCCGATTTATTTGATTTTAATTTTTCTATTTGCTGTTGAATGGTTTTTAAGACGGAAAAGCGGCTTGCTATGAGTTTAATTTTTCTACTATCATTTGCAGCATATTTGATAACATTATGCCCGACCGTTTATGTCGGTGATAGCGGCGAATTTACGACGGCGGCATATACTTTGGGCATAACCCATCCGCCCGGTTATCCGTTGTATGTATTATTGGGAAAAATATTTACATTGCTCATTCCGTTCGGAAACATTGCATACCGTATCAATTTGATGAGTGCATTTTTCGGCGCTTTGACCTGCGGAGTTGTGTATCTGATACTACAAAAAACGGGAGACGGGAGACGGGAGACGGGAGACGGAAAACCTTTTACCTTTTACCTTTTACCTTTTACCGTTGTTCTTTGTCTGGCCTTCTCCAAAACATTTTGGTCGCAATCTGTAGTTGCCGAGGTGTACACCATTAACGCATTTTTTATTGCTTTATTGATTTACATATCAGTATCAAAATACAAAAATCTTTATCTGTTTTCGTTTGTTGCCGGTATCGGAATCGCAGGGCACTACATTACGGCATTGGTTGTGCCGGCATTTATTGTTTTCTATTGGGAAATACTTTTTGAAAAAAGATATTTCTGGAAACGATTTTTAGCAAGTTTTATTTTTTTATTATTGGGTTTATCAGTTCTTTTATTTATGCCGGTGCGCTCCGGCGCACAACCTTTTATGGATTGGGGAAATACAGAAATTCTCGGTAATTTTATCGCACAGATAAGAAGAGTGCAATATAAAACATTTGAATTCGGTCAGACGGTAACATTGTTAACAAAATTTCAGTTTATAAAATACTTTTTGAAACTTACAGGTGAACAGTTTACATATTATATGATTCCGTTTGTCCTTTTGGGTCTGATAAATTTATGGAAATTATTAAAAAAATTCTGTATTTTCACCGTTTTCTTATTCCTTATAAATAGTTTGGGTTTGATTTTTATTTTGAAATTTCAGTTTAATCCGCAACAGGCGTCTGTCGTTGAGGTTTATTTTTTACCTGCATATATAGTAATGGCAATTTGGCTGTATTTCGGAATTTTATATTTATCAAAATTTGTTAAACCCATTATTTTTTTGCCTTTTGTTGTTTTACCGATGCTGGCAAACTTTAATTACAACAATAAAAGAAATAACTTTATTGCATTTGATTATTCTTCCAATATCCTGAAATCATTACCAAAAGAAACGCATTTTTTTTCGTCGGGCGATAACCAGATGTTCCTTCTGTCATATCAGCAATGGTGTCTAAAAAACAGGATGGATTTGTCTTTTTATACAGATACGGGATTGTTGTTTAAGAATATTTTCGGGGATGATTTTTTTCAACTTACAAAAGAAGAAAAACGAGTGAGACGGGAATATGTCCAGCGAGAACTACTGAAACAAGCAAGACCCGTTTATTTTTCGCTCGGAAGTTCTTTTTCAAATCTAAGAAATATAAAATCAGAAATCACAGGAATTGTCTTTAGAGCAAAACCGCTCGGTTTGAATTACGATATGTGGCAGATTTATACTATCCGCGACATAGATAACAAAAATTATCTGACGGAATATCTTTTGCGGGATGTCGCTGCGCAATATCATTATTTCCTTGCAGAAAAATATTTCATAAAAAAAAATACAAATGAAATGCTGAAAGAGTTTGATACTGCCGGAAAAGTCGGCGGGGATGTTGAATGGGTTTTTAATAACATAGGAATTTCGCTTCGCGAGAAGGGATTTACCGACGAGGCAATTAAAAATTTTCAAAAAGGTATAGAAATAAATCCTTACGATGATAATTCAAAAAACAATCTGGCTTTCATGTATCTGGGTTTCGGTTATGAAAAGTTTCAGCAAAAAAAATATAATGATGCGGTTGATTTTTACAAAAAAGCAATTGAAGTTAGCCCTCGGCTGGCCGAGCCGCATGGCTATCTCGGTGTTATTTATGAGCAGATGAATCAAAATGAACTTGCAATTTCTGAATATCAAAAAGCGATTTCGTTGAAATATGATTATGTTGATGCACATTATAATTTGGGTGTTGCATACTGGAAAATTAAAAACTGGGCTGGTGTTATAAATGAATTTGAGACGGTCTTACAATTAAATCCTGAACATAAACTCGCAAAAAAATATCTTTTGATGCTAAAAAAATGATAATTACATTTTTAACAAGTTTTGGTTTATATCTAATCACGATGTGTCCTACGGTATATTCAGGCGACAGCGGGGAACTTGTCACGGCATGCAGCGTTCTCGGCATTGCCCATCCGCCCGGTTATCCGTTGTATGTATTATTGGGAAAAATATTTACATTGCTCATTCCGTTCGGAAATATCGCATACCGTATCAATTTGATGAGCGCTTTTTTCGGCGCTTTTACCTGCGGGATGGTGTATTTGATAGTCCGAAGTCCGAAGTCCGAAGTCCGAAGTCAAACCACAAGACATTGGACATTGGACATTGGACATTGGACTGCTGTTATCTGTGCATTAGCACTCGCTTTCTCAAATCCGCTTTGGTCACAATCAATAATGGCAGAAGTATATTCTCTGAACGCTTTTTTTTCCATAGTCATTATCTATTTACTACTTACTACTTACCACTTACTGCTTGTTGCCTTTCTGTTCGGTTTGGGACTCGGGAACCATCACACGCTTATTTTGTTATTACCGGGAATTGTGTATTTGATGGCGGTAAATGGTAGACGGAAAACGGTAGACGGAAAGTCAAACTTTGCGAACCTTCTACCTTCTACCTTCTACCTTCTACTCGCCTTTTTGCTGGGTTTCTCCGTCTATCTTTTTATGATTGTTCGCTCGCAGCAAAATCCTATCGCTGATTGGGACAATCCAGAAAATCTTACAAATTTTTTTAGGGTTGTATTTAGAACTGGTTATGGTGGGATATTACATCTTGAGGAAAAAGGCGGATTACTAATAAGACCTCTAACTTTACTGTTTTCTCAATTATTTGAATATATAAAAAATGGTGCCTCGGCATTTACAATTTTTGGGTTTTTACTTGGGGTTTTCGGATTGGCGGTTCAATACAAAAAAGAAAAAAAATATTTTTGGTTTTTATTTCTTATCTTTATTATCACAGGTCCATTTTTTATATTTCTTGCAAATAAACCGGTAAATAACTTTACCAATGACCTGCTTGAACCATTTTATATTCCGTCGGTAATTATATTTGCCGTTTGGATTGGTTATGCGATTAAAATTATATCGGAGAAATTTTCTTTATTCTATATTCCGGTTTTCGGAATAATACTTTTTCAATTTATGTCAAATTTACCGAAAAACAATCTGCGTTATAATCTTCTTGCAAATGATGTCGGAAAAAACATATTAAAAACTGTTCCTGATAATTCCATGCTTTTTCTTGACAAATCTGATGAGTCGGTATTTGTTTTGGCATATCAGAAAATCGTGGAAAAGAGGAGACCAACGGTTGATATTTTTGATTGCAATGCAAGTGTTTTTCCCAATATTTACGGTGATAAATATTTTTGGATTAAAGGCAGACAACGGACGGCAGTCCGTCTTCCGATTGAACTAAAAATGATTTTGGAAAGTAAAAAAAATGTATATTATTTAGCCGAAAACCCTAATTATTTCAGTGATATGAAATTTTACAAAACGGGGCTTTTATATTCGCTAAATAGAAAACTTCCATCTATTTTATTTAATGATATTTATATTTTGCGAGAAAAAAATCTGCGATATCGTGATAAAATTATGGCATATTCGTTCTGTGTTTCGGTTGGGAATTATTATCTTGAAACGAACCAACCAAATTTAGCAAATGTTATGTACGAAAAAGCCAATAAAATTTCCGATGAACTAAAATAGATATGTTTTATTTTTTGATTCTTATAATTTTTGGAATATTTACATATAGTGCTTTTCCGTCGGTAGCAATTTATCGCGATGCAGGAGAGATGGCATCTGTATGCTATACGTTCGGCATCGCCCATCCGCCCGGTTATCCGTTGTATGTATTATTGGGAAAAATCTTTACATTGCTCATTCCGTTCGGAAACATTGCATACCGTATCAACTTGATGAGCGCGTTTTTTGGTGCGTTGAGTTGCGGTATTGTGTATCTGATACTACAAAAAATGGGAGACGGGAGACGGGAGACGGGAGACGGAAAACCTTTTACCTTTTACCTTTTACCTTTTACCGCTGTTCTTTGTCTGGCATTCTCCAAGACATTTTGGTCTGTCTCACTCGTTGCAGAAATGTACACGGTAAATACATTTTTTATAGTCCTGATAATTTATTTGCTTTTACTTTCTACTTCCCACTTCCTACTTCCTGCTTTTTTATTTGGTTTGGCAATGGGCAATCGTGTAGATATCGTCTTAATCGCACCGGGAATTGCATATTACATCTGGGCAAACGGTAGACGAAAGATGGTAAACGGAAAACCTTTTTTGTCTAACCTTTTACCTTTTACCTTTTACCTTTTACCCGCCTTTTTGCTGGGTTTTTCCGTCTATCTTTTTCTTCCGATAAGGTCTAAAACACAGCCGTATCTCAACTGGAATAAACCGGATAACATTCAGACGCTTGTTGATACAATCACCCGTAAAACGCACGGTAAAACGCTTGATTTAATTTCAACAAGATATAGTATCGGCGATGTTTTGTCGTCAGAAATGAAGGTCTACTTAAAAAGAACTTATAAATTATTTACAGTTGCCGGCATTCCATTTATGCTTTTGGGATTTTTATATTTACACGGAAAAACCAGACATTTTTTGGTCTCAACATTTTTGATTTATTTCATATCCGGTCCTGTTTTTATTGCAATCGCAAAAATGCCGCCCAACCCTCATGCACTTGCTATTATGGAGCCACATTATTTAATTTCCGACTTAATTCTTGTTCTTTGGTTCGGTTGCGGAATATATTACATATCAGAAAAGTTAAAAAAGTTAAATATTTTACTTTTAATAATACCGGCAGGATTATTTGTATTAAATTTTCAAACGCAGAATATGAGATTTAATTTTATCGCTTACGATTTTGCCAGAAATGTTTTTCGTTCAATCCCCAAAAATTCAATAATTATATCACGGGAAGATATACAGGTTTTTTCGCAATGGTATTTGCAGTTTGCGGAAAAAAAACGGTCTGATATTACCGTCATAGCAAAAGGACTTTCCGGAAGCGGATGGTATCAGGAAGGGCTTAAAAAATATAAAAACACCGATGTTGTTTCGCTGAATAATCCCGAAACATTTTCTCGGTTTTACGCAATCAACAAAAATAGAAACATTTATTTTACCGGCGATGTTGAGGATTACGAAATGCTCGGGGGGAAATATTTTGTTAAGCCATACTGGCTGGTTTTCAATGTTAAGGAGCAAAAAACAACGGATTATAAACCGGTTGATTTTGAAAATATCTACATAATAAGAAATCAGTTAAAACCCGAATTATATCCCGACTTTTTCTCTCAAAAAATCGTCTCGCAATATGCCGATTCGCTTTTTAGATGCGGAATGTTTTTTATGAAAGAAGGAAACACTGATAACGCAATAGTCAATTTTGAAAAATCAATCTCAATGAAAACGGATACTCCCGCGGCATATTTTAATCTCGGCTGGATATATTTTCAAAAAAATAATCTTGAAAAGACGGAATATTACTACAAGCAGTCAATAAAATTTTATGAAAAGATGCATAACGAGGCAATTGAATATAAATCATTTCCCGAAGTTGTTTCATCAATAATTTCCGACTGGGCGGTTGTCCATAATAATCTCGGCACTATCTATGAAAAACAGAACAAACTAAATGAATCGCTCTCCGAATACGAGAAAGCGGTGAAAATCAAACCGGATTATGCCGATGCGTATTACAATATGGCGGTTGCGTATTGGCGACAAAAAAATTGGCAGAAAGTTATTGAAAATCTTGAAAAAGTTTTGAGAATAAATCCTAACCACATCGATGCCCAAAAATATCTTTTCTTTGCAAGGAAAAACGCAGGCTTATGAATAAAAAAATTGTTGCAGAAATTATTATAATTATTTTTATTGCTTTTGGACTTCAAGTCGCTTTAGGTCCGTGGAAAAAATGCGCCGTTTATGACGAACCGCATTATTTGGCTATCGGATACTATAACATTAAAACAGGCGATTTCAATTTTGCACCGCATAATCCACCATTAATAAGAATACTATCAGCACTATTTCTTCTACCGCTTAATCTTCAAGTTATTGAACCGCCGCCTGAAAAATTGCGAGAACAATCTCCGGAAATATTCGCATATGGAATGAAATTTTTATATCACAATTCAACAGATGCTGACAAAATACTTTTGTTGGGGCGCATTCCTGTATTTATTTTATCTCTGATACTTGGATTTTTTATTTTCAAATGGTCATCTTCTATTTATGGCGAAAAAGCGGGATTGTTTTCATTGTTCCTTTATTGTTTTTCTCCGAATATTATCGCATATTCAGGAATTGCTACAACCGATTTGGGTGTAGGAGTATTTATTTTTTTATATGGATATTTTTTCTGGCGATTTTCAGTAAATCAAAATTGGGTAAATACTATTTTTTCGGGCATTTCTTTCGGATTAACTCTTGTATCAAAAACATCCGGAATAGTTCTTGTTCCCATCAGTGTATTTTTAATAATTTCCGAATATAAAAAACTTAATAAAAACTGGTGGAAATTAATTTTTGTGCCGGTCATCGCAGCTTTTGTTATAGTTCTTTCATATGGTATAACAGGTATAAGCGGATATTTTAAAGGGTTGGACATTATTTTTTCTTCAATATTTCTCAAGGTAAAAAAAACCGGTGCTCCGAATTTTCTTATGGAAAGTTATTCAACGAAGGGATGGTGGTATTATTTTATAATAGCTTTTTTAATAAAGACGCCGATTGCTACCATACTATTTTTATTATGGAGTTTATTAAAATTAAAAAATCGTGTTCGTAAATTATGGCATTTAGAAAAATTTATTATATTGCCGTTCATCGTATTTTTTGCCAGTGCATCAATAAGCCAGACGCAATTGGGCTTGAGATATATATTGCCAATTTATCCGTTTCTCTTTTTGTGGTTAGGGGGGATAATTAAGTTTATCAAACCAATTCGTAAAAAAAATGCTTACATTGTGATAACAATTTTTTGTCTTTGGTATCTATATTCCGCAATAAAAATTTTTCCACATCATCTTGCATATTTCAATGAATTTATCGGTGGTCCAAAAAATGGCTACAAATATCTTGTTGATTCCAATCTTGATTGGGGACAGGATTTAAAAGAACTTAAAAAATATCTTGATAAAAAAAAACCTGCAAATTTGGTTGAGTGTTATTTTGGGCAGGGAGATAGGGAATATTACGGCATAAAAGGGCAGCATATATTAACGCCTGTTTGCTCTCAACATGTTGATTATTCAAAGAAAGGAAAAAATCTTTTAGCTGTAAGCGCCACATATTTACAGGGTTTGTATCTTGGTGATATCACTGCATTTGACTGGTTAAAAAAATATGAGCCCCTTGAAAAAATCGGTTATTCTATATTTGTTTATGATATGACTGATAATGCAGACATTCATTATAATCTCGGTAAAATGTTTCTCAGAGTTAACAATACCGATGCAGCAATAAGGGAACTTAAAGAAGCATTGCGGATAAACCCAAATTACCGGGAAGCACATTATATTCTTACAATAGTATACCAGCAGAAAAAAATGGGACGACAATGAATGTTTGTAATCTTTGCGGAAGTAATGACTTAAAATTATTATTTGTTAAATCATCGGTTAATCTGATGAAATGCAGAGAATGCGGTCTTGTGTTTATTGACCCCCGACCTACACTTGCTGACCTCAAAAAATACTATACAGAAAATTATTATTTTGCAACCGATTCTGTTACAGGAGGCTATGATAATTATCTTGCCGATAAAGAAAATTTATTAAAAACATTTACCAAAAGAATATCCTTTATTGAAAATTACATAAAACCCGGTAAAATGCTTGATGTCGGCTGTGCGTTTGGTTTTTCACTGATAGCTGCAAAAAATCGTGGATGGGATGTGTGTGGGATTGAACTATCAGATTTTGCATCCGATATTGCTAAAAAACAAGGTTTCAATATTTTCAGCGGGACAATTGAGGAATCGCCCTTCCAAAATGGATACTTTGATTGTATTACGATGTGGGATTTGCTTGAACACACAATAGATCCAAAAAAGGAATTATTAAAAACAAATCAACTGATGAAGAACGGCGGTATACTGACGCTCTCTACACCCGATGTTTCAAGTTTCTTAGAGAAAATTACCGGCAGACACTGGTTGGGTTATCAATCCCCCAAACAGCATCTCTTTTATTTTTCGCCAAAATCAATTTCACATCTTTTAAAAAACACCGGTTTTGAAGTAACAAAAATATTTCACATAGGAAAGTTCTGCAGTTTAAGTTTCATCATACAGCGGTTAAAATATTATAATCTGACACTGGCAAAACCGCTTGATTTCACAGTGAAATTTTTATCTCTCGAAAATTTTACAATATATGTAAATCCGTTTGACACTCTCGGAGTCATAGCAAAGAAAATAAAATGACAGATAATATAAATATTTTAATATCTGACTCAAAAAAAAGAATAGGTTTTTTTTATATTGTTAAAAACTTCGCAAAAATTTTTATCGTCGTCTTTTTATCGTTATTTCTGAATTTTTTTGCTGACATTTTTTCTATATCGTCATTTACTTATAGAGTATTATTATGGTTAACAACAGCCGGGTTTATTCTTTTTTTAGCAATAAAAACATTTTTAAGAATAAACCGACTGAAAAACGCCGACGGGCAATTTGCAATTTTGCTTCAGAAAAAAAATCCCGCTCTGAAAGACGACCTTATAAACGCAGTTCAGCTTAAAGGGGACAGCGGAATTGAAACATCGCAGGAACTTGCCGAAAAATTTGTAAAACAAACATCGGAAAAAATCTCACCGGATTTATCAAAAACAGTCATCAGTTTTAATTCGGTAAAAAGTGTTTTCATAATTTTTTTTGTGCTTTTTGTAAATGTTGCCTTATTTTACGATTCATTTCAGTTTAATAGGTATCTATTGCCCTTTAAGAGGGATATAAAAATTTTGGTTGTTCCCGGCGATATTGCCATAACCGCCGGAAGCAATGTCAACATTTATGCAACAATCAAAACGGAAAAGTCAACCCCGTTTCTTTTTTTTAAAGAAAAAAACAGCGACTGGCACAAAAGTAAAATGAAACAAATATCCGACGATAAATATTCCGGAATAATTGAAAAAATTACCGACGACACCGAGTATTATGTTGAGTTACTGGACAGCCGGTCTCAAAGATATAAAATTAAAATAGTCGCTCCGCTGACAATTGCAGACATACAAATTGAATACTTTTATCCGCAAAATATCGGCTTACAAAATAAGATAGTCAATGAAAGCGATATAGAATCGCCGATCGGGACTACGGTAAAAATTTCTGCGAGAGTGAATAAAAAAATTAAAGAAGCGTTTTTACTGACCGATACCGCCGAAAAAATCAAAATGGAAATCCCCGACGGGGAAAAAGATATTCTTACATCTTTACTTGTAATACAAAATCAGAAAGAGTACTGGATTGAAGCGGAATCCGTTGACGGCGACAGTTATCAGCCGATAAAACATAAAATCGGCATAATTAAAAACAACCCGCCAACCGTTGAAATAATATCTCCCGCTTTTGACGTTATGATTTCAGAAAACGGAATTTTGAAAATTGTTTATTCGGCAGAAGACGACTTCGGAATTAAAGAAATAGAAATAAATTATCTGACGCTCAAAAAGAAAAATTTGCTCAAATCATTTTCAAAACCGGAAACAAAAATAATTGATGATTATGAAATTTCCGTCTCGGAATTAGGGTTAAAACCGGGAGATATTGTTCAATATCAATTAGTTGTTGCTGATAATAATATGTTAATTGGAAACTCAAAAATTTATACTATTGAAATTTTATCTTATGAAATGGAGCACAAAATTATAGAGAATGCCCTGTCCGATTTCAACAACGAACTTCGGGAAATACTGTCAAGACAACTTCAAAGCAATACATTGCTTTCCAAACAGGATTTTGAAAATGCTCTGAAAATGCAAAAAAATACAAAGGAATTGACATCTGCGGGAATTGATAATTTTCAGAAGATACTTGAAAAAATGAAGGATGACCCGCTGACGACTTATCAGATTTATAACGAATATAAAAATTTATCCGAGACATTGTCGGCGTTGGAAAAACAAAAAATGTTGGATGCAATAAACTCAATTTCAGATAAACAATATGAGCAGGCAAAACAAAAACAGGAAGAAATAACTGATGAACTTGAACGACTTTCAGGAATTTCGGAAAATATTCTAAAAAATCAAAAGATGGAGGACATGCTGTCAACCGTCAGAGAAATGAGCGACACTTCGGCAAATATAGAAGAAAACCTCAATAACATGAAAGCAATGCCTAATGCCGAAAAAATGAAAGAACTTCAAAAAGCGATGGCTCAACTTTCGGAACTGACGGGCAAACTTGCCGAAAAAATTTCACAACTTCCGAAGGAGACACCCGATGAGTTTGCAAACGATGAAAATGTAAAAAAAATTGACCTCGCCGAAATGCGGCTCACCGCCGATGAAATGAAATGGACGCTTGAGGTGGGCAACATTGACAAAGCGATTGAACTTGCACAAAAATTGAGCCGACAGATTTCGGATATGCTTAATTCCGTTGAGAATGCGGCGCAATCCGTTTCAGGCGGAAAAAATGCGGAACTTGAGGAAAAATTGAATAGATCGCTCTCCGAATTAAACGAAATTATTGAGTCGCAAAAAAATATTATAACAGACACCCAGAAAACCGATGCCAAGCGGCTTGAAAAAATTCTTGCCCTGCAGAAAGAACTGATTGAAAAATTAGCAGAATTGCAAAAGCAGGCGATTTCGGAATTACAAAACTCAAAGATGCTCCTTGAAAAAAGCACGGCAACACCCGTAAATATTTATAATTTATATGTTTCACCGGAAATAAAAATGAACATTGTTTTGCGGGAATTTATAACGGAAAAGATTGATAAATCAAGACAATTATTGACAGAAATAATAAACGAACTAGACATTCTTCATAAAAATATCAATATAAAAAAATCAGCGGAGCATGTCTTAAAAAGCAGGGCAACGGAGCAAAAAATCCTTTCCGAACTTACAAATTTTTCGCCGGAAAAAACCGCAATTTTCAACAAAGAGGATTTTGAAGGGCATAAAAAATTATCGGAAACACAAAAATTAAACCGGCAAAAAACAGGTGAGTTAAAACAAAAACTCTCCAAATTGGCGGATAGAACAGCGTCAATACCGTCTGATGCGGTCGGTAACATTTCATCATCCGAAAAATCAATGGAATCAGCGGCCGGAGAACTTTCAAATTCTAATATACCGTCGTCGCTTGATTTTGAAAAAAAAGCGCTGGACGATTTATTGAACGGTAAAGACGCAATGGAAAAAGCGTCAAGTCAGATGAAGCAAATGCCTGGGGCCGGCGGAACGATGGGAACATCCGGACAAATCAGAATGCGGGGAAACGGAGCGGGCGGACATACCGGCTTTAGAACCGGTTTTGTCAAAATACCTTCCAAAGACGATTACAAACCGCCGAAAGAATTCAGAGAAGAAATTATTAAATCGTTAAGACAAAAATATCCTCAAAAATACGAAACAATAATCAAGGATTATTTCAAACGCCTTATAGAGTGATTCATAAGTATTACACGATTATTACACGATTATTTACTTGACATTTTTGCTGATTTATCGTATAATATCACCAAAAGAGGAATGTATGACATATAAACCGAATTACACGATTACTAACCGAATACTAAATGCCATTGCAAAGATAGAGGCACTAAATACCTACATATCAAAAACGGATATATTGCCTGTCTGGGAGAAAAAACTTCGTCATCGGGCAAAACTTAAAAGCAGTCATTATTCAACACGGATAGAAGGGAACCGTTTGACTTATGAACAGGTAGAAAAGGTCTCAAAGAACGAGAAAATCACAGGGGCGACTGAAAAAGATGTAAGAGAAGTCCGCAATTATTTTAATGTGCTTGATTTTATTGAACGAATCAGCGAAAAGAAAACAACAGTGAATCACAAAGTAATTTTGAAAATGCACTACATTACAATAAACGGTATTCTTACCGGCGACCTCAAAGGCAAATACAGGACACAGCAGAATGTCATAAAAGACACATCAACCGGCGAAGTCGTTTATTTGCCGCCTGCTGCCGAATATGTATATCGGATGATGGACGAATTAGTTTCTTTTTTGAACACGGAAAAAGAAATACATCCGCTGCTGAAAGCAGGAATATCACATTATGAATTTGTGAGAGTTCATCCATTTATGGACGGTAACGGCAGAGTTGCCCGTGCGCTTACGATGCTTGTTTTATATTTGAATGGTTACGATATTCGTAAATTATTCGCTCTTGAAGAATATTACGAGCAAGATAGGGAAAGATATTACAGTGCGATAGAGTCGGTACAAAAACATAAAGGCAGTTTAACAATCTGGCTTGAGTATTTTCTTGAAGGAATGGTTTTTGAACTTGAGCGGGTAAAAGGCGAGATGGAAAAGATAAAAGAAACGGGTCAAGCGGGTGTTCCAAAAGATCTTAATCCAAGACAGATTTCCGTTGTGTCTTACATTCAGAAAAACGGTTATATAAAGAACAAAGATTACAGGAACATTTTTAAGGTTTCCAACAAAACCGCCCAGACCGACTTACAAAAACTGGTTGATAAAAATATTCTAATAATTGAGGGTAAGGGTCGCTCTGTCAGTTATAAGATGAAAAATCGCTTGAAAATTTTGTGAAAAATTGATAAAATAGCAGTGTTGCATTTTAATTTCGCTCTGATAACTCCAACTTCCATACATTTTTGACAGAAATCACAATGAAAAAAATAATTATTACTATGTGTTGTACAATAATGGTTTTATGTTTTTTAAATCTGTTTGCAGAGATATTAAATAATGACTATAAAAATGAAGAAGAAATTTGACCCTACCCCATTGTATGTAC
>DHFT01000003.1 GCA_002402375.1 Elusimicrobia bacterium UBA4817
ATCTTTTCAATGTCGGATTTAAGGTAAAATTAAGGTTATCTTCGTCTGCGGCGGGTATGGTAATAACTTCGTGCGCCCTGATAATTTTTTTTGGGGATTTGTCTGGCAGATGCCTGCTGAAGATTATAAAAAGTTTCCTTCGGCATTGCAGGATGTTCCGATATGGGAATGCTCGTTCTGATAATTTTTTCTATATTGCGGACGTCGCTTCCCTGGTCGGGTGTGGCAAGTGAAATGGCATGTCCTTCCTGTCCCGCCCTTCCTGTGCGTCCTATACGGTGAACATAATTTTCCGGGTCGTCCGGCAGGTCGTAGTTAATAACGAGTTCAATGCCCGTTACATCAATGCCTCTCGCCGCGATATCCGTTGCGCAAAGTATGCGGTACTTTCCCGACTTAAATCCTTCCAGCGATTCTTTCCTCTGTCCGAGCGAACGGTCGGCGTGAATTTCAGCCACGGTGTGTCCCATCCCGCGTATAAGCCGGGTTATTTTAGAAGCGCCTCTTTTTGTCCGGGTAAATAAAAGAACGGTTCCTGTGTATTTTTTAAGTAACTCCGTTAATAATTTTCCTTTCAGTTCGCGATTGACGACGAATATTTCCTGTGAGATGTCTTCTGGCGCAGTTCCGGACGGAGCAATCTCCGTGCGTACAGGAAGTTTCATATAATAGGAAGCGATGCTCATTATTTTACCCGGTATGGTTGCGGAGAACAGCATTGTCTGACGGTCTTTCGGCACAAGACGCAATATCTTTTCTATTTGAGGAGCAAAACCCATATCAAGCATTCTATCTGCTTCGTCAAGAACAAGGACATTTACATCGTCCACGCGTGCCTGTTTTTGTCCGATAAGGTCTATTAGCCGTCCCGGCGTTGCGACGATAATACGCGGATTTTTTCGTAAAGAATTTATCTGCTTTCCCATTGATTCGCCGCCGATGAGGACTGCCGTTTCCATGCCTTGCGCCCGAGTAAATGGTTTAAGTGCCTCATTGACCTGAATAGCGAGTTCACGGGTGGGCACCAGTATCAGTCCTTTGCCTTTTTTTTGGGCGAGCCGCTGTATGAGCGGGATTCCGAAAGCAATGGTCTTGCCGGTGCCGGTCTGTGCAATTCCTATAATATCTTTTCCTTCAATCGCTATCGGTATCGCTTTGTATTGTATCGGGGTCGGTATCTTGAAACCCAATTTGTCCAATACTTTAAGCGGTCCCGGTGCTATGCCGAGCCCGTAGAAACTATCGTGAGTTATATTTGTCATAAAGATAATATACAATTTATTTTGCGGTAAGTCAAGTTTTAAAAAAATTTTTTTTCCCGAAATACTTGATTTTTAATTATAAAAAAGATATAATTTATAAAGTTAGATAAACTTAACCTCAAAAAAGTTCTGTAATATTTATGGAAAAAAAAGAAATGAAAGAATTAAAAATCGGTGATTTAACCGCGAAACTGCCGCTCATCCAGGGCGGAATGGGAGTTGGGATTTCATTGTCCGGGCTTGCGTCGGCCGTTGCAAACGAAGGCGGTATCGGCACAATTGCTACCGTCGGTCTCAGTATGTTTGAGGAGGATTTTTTCAGCGATTACCTCGGGTCAAATATCAGAGCATTAAGAAAAGAAATAAGGAAAGCAAGAGAGTTATCAAAAGGAATTATTGCCGTAAATATAATGGTTGCGCTGACGAATTACGCCGATTTGGTTACAACTTCAATAGAAGAAGGTATTGATATAATTATTTCCGGTGCCGGGCTTCCGCTGAATCTCCCGGCATTCTTAAAAAAAGAGAAAAAAAATCCCAAACTGATCCCGATTGTTTCATCGGCCCGCGCCGCAAACCTGATTTGCAAAAGGTGGGCTGAAAAGTATAATTATCTGCCGGATGCCGTGATTGTTGAAGGACCTCTCGCCGGCGGTCATCTCGGTTTTAAGATTGAACAGATTGCCAATCCGGATTTTACATTAGAGAAATTAGTTGCAGATGTCATCAAAGAAGTAAAACTTTTTGAGGCTCAATATAAAAAAAATATTCCCGTAATTGCCGCCGGAGGGATTTACACGGGCGCGGATATTCGTAAATTTTTGCAATTGGGTGCGACCGGCGTGCAGATGGCGACCAGATTTGTTACGACTTATGAGTGCGATGCATCCGATAAATTCAAACAGGCGTATATTGACTCAAAAAAAGAAGACATCGTAATAATTAAAAGTCCCGTCGGTATGCCCGGCCGCGCGATAAGAAATAAATTTATTGACGATGTAAATAAAGGCGAGAAGAAACCGTTTAAGTGCCCGTTCCATTGCATCATTACATGCGATTATGTTAACACTCCGTATTGCATAGCACTTGCATTGGTAAATGCCCAGAAAGGAAATTTGGATTACGGTTTTGTTTTTTGCGGAGAGAACGCATACAGGACAAACGAGATTATTTCCGTCAAGGAACTGGTGGGAAAACTTAAAGATGAATATGAAAAAGCAGGTAGAGAGGTAGAAGGGTAGAAAGGTAGAAGGGAGCGATACCGAGATTTTCCGTTTACCTTCTACCCGGTGTTTATACGTTAAATCTAATTTCTATTATGTCGCCGTCCTTTATAATATAATCCCTGTCCACTAATTTAACAAATCCCTTGCCTTTTGCATCATTCATATTGTGACATTTCATAAAATCATCAAAACTTATGATGTCCGCTTTGATGAATCCGCGTGCAAGGTCGGTATGAATTTTACCGGCGCAGGTAACAATATCGGAATCCTTTTTTACCGGCCAAGCGTGAACTTCCTGCTTGCCTGCCGTATAAAAAAATATAACGCCGGATTTTTCAAGAACTTTTTTGATGAGTTCATTCGTTTCTAATGTGCCTTCAATTACTGCAACAGGTTTCATGCTCAGTGGTGACATCATTGGCAGATATTTCTGTTCGTTTTCGTTAAAATCCACTTCGCATAACGGTATTTCTTTTTCAAGATAAGACAGACATTTTTTCAGGAATTCTTTTTCATCGGGCGCCGCGGCATTTTGCATCCGCGATTCATATTTTTCTATGTCATTTATCAGTAAATCAAGTATTTTTTCTTTTGGAATTACAATTGAATCTGCCTGAGCAAATTCATCGCGGATAAATTCAACAAAAAACGGGGAGACCTTATCCGGCTCGCATTTTTTTTCAAGCGCAATTAATTTCTCGTCCCTGTATTTTATTTTTCCTTCCGGCAGTTCTATCGCGGTAAAACCTATTTTCACAATGCCTCCGATGTACCGCGTTGATTATATCATTATATTTTGTTCCGGTCAATAGTTCGTCCTTAAATCCGACATTGAAAAGAT
>DHFT01000052.1 GCA_002402375.1 Elusimicrobia bacterium UBA4817
AAATATTAAGCGGACAGATGTGAATTTTTAATTGATTTTATTATGAAATCTTTAACGGATTATTGGAGAACAAAATTTGTTGAACTGCAAAAGCAGTTTAACGATGATAAGAAAAAAAGCGACGCTTTGCGGCATTCCGAGAAAAAGGAACTGAAGGACAAAATTTTTGAACAATCCGTTGCAATCAAAGAATTGCAGGATAAAATTTCCGAATTTGAAAAAACCGTTTCCGAAAAAGAGAAAATAATTTCTAAAATAGAGACGGCCCAAAAGGCGATGGAAGAATCACACGAAAAAGAAACGGAAAAAATAAAAAATGAAAATACTGAAATTATCCGGTTGATTGAGCAAAAAAATTATGATAATGAGACAGTTCTTATTTCGGAATTTGTCAGATTTTTAAAAAAGGATGTCGGATACATAAACGGTCTGGTCAGGGTATTAGGTGAAATCTGTAAAGAAAAAGAGGCAAAAAAAATTATTGAAAATCTAATTGAGCATTTAGAGTGGATGTCTCAACTCGCCGAAGAACTTTCCTGGTTTTCACAGCCATTTAAGAAAGAAGAAGGATTAACAGATGCGGCCTATTTGCTTGAAAAAATAGTCGGAGAATTTAATGATTCGTCTGCTGCTAAAAATATTAAAATATCCGTTGAGAGCAGAGAAAAAATACAGGAAATAAGCATTTTTGAGGAGCATCTTAAAACGGTTTTTACGGAAATAATTAAAAATTCTCTGGATGCAATGCCGCAGGGTGGCTTGCTTACGATAAAAATTGAAAGGATGCCTGTGGAAGGCATAATAATTGAGTTTTCAGACACAGGCCGCGGCATTCCTGTCCATCTTTTGGAGAAAGTTACAAAGCCGTTTTTTTCAACCAAAAAAAAGATAGGTTTCGGGCTGGGTTTGACGAGGGTTCGAAAAATCTTGGATGCATATGGATACCGCCTGACAATTACCAGTGAAGAAGCCAAGGGCACGTCAGTAAAAATTACTTTTTCGAAAAATGGATAAGATAAAGAACACCAACAGGCATTATTATCTTGCGAAGGCATATTTTGCGGCCGGAATGTTTGGGCGTGCGCTTGACGAATTTGACAAGGCGCTGAAATTTTCTCCCGAATTTGCGAACATTCATTTTGATTTGGCGAAAACCTACGAAAAAATGGGGCTGTTCGGTAACGCTGCGAAAGAATATAAAATTGCACTTGATATAAATCCTCATTACGCGGATGCAAAAGAATCGCTGGCGAAACTCCTGTCAGGTAACCGTGACGAGAAACTGAAAATAAAAAGACGTTTTCCTGTCAGGTGGGTAATAAAAATTTTTTCCGGCGCCGTTTCTATTGTTTTGATTTTTTTCACAATTTATTATTTTGCCCGTCCCGTTCCGCAAAGCATAGCATATTTTTCAATACCGTCGCTTCATCCGTCGGGAATTACAATTTCAGATAAGGAAATATGGATTTGCGACTGGTTTTCTTCCACTGTCTATAAACATAAATTTGATGCTACGCTCTCGCTTATAAAATCAACAAAACTTTCGGATATACATCCCGCCGGTATCGCATCCAATAAAAAAGAGTTGTGGCTTTGCGATGCATTTTCAAAAAAGATTTTTCAGTTTGATAAAAATACGCTGAAAGTTTCCGGAAGTTTTCAGAGTCCGGGCGCCAATCCGTCGGCGGTTTTTGATTCCGGTGAATTTCTATGGTCTTGCGATTCCCATGAGGATAAGATTTACCGTCATAAAAAAGATAAAAATTTAACAATTGATTTGACATTTTCGCTTTCAAATCCGAACACCGTCGGGCTTTTTGTCAGAGGGAAAAATATTTTTGTAGCGGATGCGGATACGGGCAAGGTTCATATGTATTTGTTAGACGAGAAAGTGAAAAAAATAAGTCAGATTTCAGAATATGAAATTCCTGCTTTCGGCACATCTGCAACCACCAGAAAAATATCCGGATTAAGCATGACTTCCGATTACTTGTTTATTACCTCCGAGGGCACCGGCGAGGTCTACAGGATTCCTTTCAAAATGTTAAAGAGCAAATAAAAATTTTCTTGACTTTATTAAAAATTTTTGTATAATTTATCTTTATATCGGAATTTCAGTAATTTTAACTATGTTTTGTTTGCCCCCATGGACTAGCGGTTAGGTCACCACCCTTTCAAGGTGGTAGCACGAGTTCGACTCTCGTTGGGGGCAATAAAGACAATTAAAAATTAAAAATTATAAATTAAAAGTTAAAAAAGTTTTTGTCCAAAATTTTTAATTTTACATTTTGCATTTTTAATTGCAGTATCCTGGGCGATTAACTCAGCGGGAGAGTGCCACCCTTACAAGGTGGAAGTCGCAGGTTCAAACCCTGCATCGCCCAAGTAAAGGCAATTAAAAATTATAAATTAAGAATTAAAAATTTCAAGTGTTGTAGTTTAGTCCATAATTTTTAATTTTACATTTTACATCACACCTGTCCGCTAAAAGTTGAGTGTTAGTAAAGTGCCAAAGCCAGTTGCTGTTCGGTATTTTTGATTTTCGGCAAAAGTTTATCGTTAAGATTGAGTAAATCAACAAGGTTCAGACGTTCCAAAATGGTTTCTTTGATAAGACGGTGCAGATAAAACAGCGAGTATTTGTACTTCGTCTGATATTTGATGTAAGCGAGCAGCAAAAAGTAGCACATCGCAATCCAGATTTGAGTTAAGACGGCGTTGACAGATGTGCCGAAGAATGTTTTGATTTTCAGATTCTGTTTAATCCATTTGAAAAATATTTCAACTTGCCATCTTGCTTTATAAATTTGTGTGATGGTAAAAGCGGACAATAAGAAATTATTCGTCAAAAAAGTAAGATATTTTTCCTGTTCTTTGCAGCGAAGCAGCACTGTTTTACCGTGTCAAAATACCTAATAAGGCGAAGTTTTCCGGGATAATCCTTTTTCTGATAAAAGCCGGATAGTTCAATAACTTCGTCGGACAAGATGCCTTTTTTCTCGTCGGATTTTTGCTGTCCGACAACCGCATAATTCAGGTTATCTTTGGCTCTCGTTACAAAGAAAGCGTGCTGTTGTGCTATTGAATATAACCATGCGAAATCCAGATACCCTTTATCAACACAATAAATGCTGTCCGCCAGTATGCTAAAAAAAGAGCGGGCGATGGTGAT
>DHFT01000054.1 GCA_002402375.1 Elusimicrobia bacterium UBA4817
CGCATATGTATTGTAACTTATTATCCTTCGGGGTGTCTTTCAGTTGTTGACGGCGGGAATTTTAACCTATAAGTTTTTCTATTTTTTTCAATAAACCGGGAACATCAAACGGTTTCGCGATATACTCGTCCGCCTTTAAGAAAACGGTCCCGATATATTTGTCTCTGTGTTCTTTCTTTTTAGTGAGCAGTATAACGGGAATCTTGGCGGTTTTAGAATTTGTTTTCAATTCCGAGCAGACCTCATACCCGGATTTTTTCGGCATAAGTAAATCCAGTATAACCAGGTCCGGTTTTTCCGATTCTACTTTTTCCAACCCCTCGTCCCCGTCCAAAGCGGTTATACATTCATATTTATCCGCCGGTAAATTTGCCTTAATTATTTCCGCTACCTCTAATTCATCGTCTATCACAATGATTTTTTTCATACACCGCCACCCCCTTTTTTTTATTTTCTTTTATCCTTGACAAAGAAACTTTTCTTTTTCTCTTTCAACTTTGCATATTTTTTCATTTCGGTCGCCGCTTCCACGATTTTGCCGTAATGGTCCATATCCTCGCTTTCATTTGTCGTTATGCCGATTGATAAAGTCATAAGCGGAAATTGCTGGCTCTGTCCCCGCCTGTCTTTTTCAACTATAAATCCTCTCTCCCTGTCTTTTATATCGTAAAACTGCGGGATTTTTTTGTCAAATAAATCAACGATGTCCCGGCAGATAATTTCCACTTTGCCCGCGGCACAAATCAGAATAAAATCATCGCCGCCGATATGACCTATAAAATCGTCACCGCTGACACATTGTTTAATAATGCCTGCGGTAGATTTGATGACATCATCGCCTTTTTCAAAACCGTATTTGTCGTTATACGCCTTGAAATTATCAATGTCAAGATAAACAAATGCAAACGTCTCTTTGTTTTTCAAACGCCGGTTAACGTCCTGCATAATGCTTATGTTTCCCGGCAGTTCGGTCAGCGGATTCGCCGACAAAATATGCCCTGTCCGTTTCAGAATGGAATCTATGCGGGTTATCAATTCCTCCACGTCAAACGGTTTTGTTACATACTCGTCGGCGCCCAATTTTAAGCCGGCTATTTTGTCCACGGGTTTATTTTTTGCGGAAAGCACTATAATGGGCGTAAGCATAGTCGTATCCTTTTTTCTCAACCGGCGGCAAATTTCATAGCCGTCAATTTTGGGAATCATTATGTCCAGAATAATAAGGTCAAACTTTCCCCGTTCAATCAATTCCAATGCTTTCTCGCCGTCAAATGCCGCTTCAACCTTATAGCCGGCGCTTTTAAGATTTACTTCCAGTAATTCGGCGGTGGATATTTCGTCGTCAATCACCAGAATTCTATATTTGTTGTTCGGGTTAAGGTTTTCGGGTATAAGAATTTTTTCCGCTATTTCAACCAATTTTAACGGGTCAAACGGTTTTGGAAGAAAAAGGTCGCCGCCGGCGTCTATCGCTTTTCTAATGTCCTCTTTTTGAGTGGCAGCGGTAAGAAATATCACGGGAATATGTTTTGTCCGCGGGTCGTTTTTTATTTTGTGGCAGAGGTCGCATCCGTCAATGCCCGGCAGGTAAATATCAAGAATTACTAAATCCGGATTTTCGTCAAATATCATTTTCAAACCATCTTCGCCGTCGGCTGCCGTAATTACATTAAACCCGGCAGTTTCCAGATTTACCCTGAGCAATTCAAGTAAATTAATTTCATCGTCAATTATAAGAATTTTTTTACTCATTTTCCCTGTATTCCTTGGGAAGCGAAAAACTGAACTTGCTTCCCTTTCCCTCTTCGCTTTCAACCCATATTTTTCCGCCGTGCGCTTCCACAATTCCTTTTGCGATTGACAGTCCGAGACCGCTGCCGCGATTTGTTCGGGCAATAAAGTTATCGCCGCGATAAAACTTACTGAAAATCTTGTGAAGGTCTTCTTTTTTTATGCCCGGGCCCGTATCCCGAATGCTTATTATAACGGAGTCGCCTTCTTCCTTTCCCTCAATTGTTATCTCTCCGCCCTCCCGGGTATATTTTACGGCATTGCTTAAAATGTTCGTGAGCACCTGTTCTATCCGGTCGCTGTCCCCGTCAATATTCGGGAATTTGTCGGGGAAATTAACTCTAACCCGTATGCCTTCCGGTATGGAAATAGTATCTAAACTTTCGTCCACTACCTCCGGTATGTTGATAAAATCAATCTGCAAATTGAACCTTCCCGATTCAATTTTAGAAATATCAAGAAAATCCTCAATCAACGAAGCAAGCCGTTTGCCCTCGGAATAAATAATTTTCAGATAGTGTTCTTTTTGCTCGTCGGTTAATTTTAATCTCATTATCGTCTGTGCAAACCCGATAATTCCGGTTAACGGAGTCCTCAACTCGTGAGAAACAATGGATATAAACTCCGTTTTACGCTTGTCCACTTCCATAAGTTTTCTGTTCACTTCCTCAAGTTCTTTTGTCTTATCAGAAAGTTCCTTGTTGCTCTTTTCCGTTTGAACGATTGCTTCATGCAATTTTTCATTAAAATTTTTAGTTAAACCTTCCAGATGCTCCGCCATATTGTTTAACGATACGCCCAGTTTTCCTATTATATCGTCCGTTTGAACTTGAACTCTTGAAGAATAATCGCCTTTGACAATATTATCGGTAACACTCAGTATAGCCGTCAAAGGTTTCAACAGAGTACTCAGATGATACCAAATAAGAACTAACAACATCACTATTATTGTGAAGGTTATAAAAAATGCGTGAAAGACCGCCTTTCTCAAATCCTTTTTATATCCCGATAAAGAATAGCCGATTTGAACATACATGGGATTCCACTTTTTCAAGATAGAATGACTGCCCGGCGGTAATGTAAGTTCATACGATTTTACAAAAAGAGCACCGACTGATTTTCGGATTGATTCGCTGTCTTTATACCGGTTCGGTTTATTTTCATAATCGCATTCGGAAGACAGCAAAACGATGTTATTTGCGTCTATTACTGAAATAAACCTGAAAAATTTGGTTTGATTAAAACTCAATAATAATTTCTTTATATCGCTTATACTTTCATTGCTTATAATAGCGTGTTCAAATAAGTTCTTAATTGTACTGCCGCGCTGGTCAACCCTGCTTATAATTTTGACTTCAAAATCATTTCTCAACAAAGCAACCCTGCTCAATGTTAACGCTAATATCACAACAACCTCAAACAATGAAATACTGAACATTATCTTTGTTCTGTAAGAAAGCGGTTTCATAATGTAATTTTCACTCCTTAAATATCAAACGGTTTTAATGTTGCGAAGCATAGTTGTTCTTCCACAAGAAGTATAAAGAATTTTTGTGATTATGTCAATATGATTTTTTACACATATCGGCAAATAAAAAAGCCCGCATTAGGCGGACTGCTACATATTTACAAAATCTAAAACGTAGTGATTTTACCCC
>DHFT01000007.1 GCA_002402375.1 Elusimicrobia bacterium UBA4817
AGGGATTAAGGTGATAGTTCTCAAATTTATTTTTCAAAGACCGTTTGCGAAAAACCCTGAAATCGGGTGCCGGTATATTTTTTTCTTTATTCACTTTTTACTTGACTTCTAATAGGGAATCTCCATCATCATTAAAGATATTATTCTTTCGGAAGTTTTTGTTTTTCTGTAAGAAAAGAAATCACCGGTATAAGTGCACAATTCCGAATTGCTTATATCAGACACGCCGGTTTTTTTAAGTTGCTCTTCCGCCATCGCATCAAGGTTCACATTGTAACATTTCTTACAAATATGAGGACCTATTGCCGCATAAATATCACGAGGATTAGAGCCGAAATTTTTTACAAACATATCTATCGCTTTGGAAACTATAAGTTTTGAAAGCCCGGCTCGTCCGGCATGAACAAGTCCGATTATTTTTTTTATTTTATCAAAAATAAAAACGGGAAGGCAATCGGCGGTAAAAACGGCAATCGGAACATTTTTTCTGTTAGTTATAAACCCGTCTGCAGAATAAAATTTTCCATCCATATCTTTTTCGGTAACAATTTTTATATTGTCGCTGTGCGTCTGATTGCCAAAAATAACATTTTGTATATCAAAATATTCTTCCAAAAATTTCCGGCGATTTTTTTTATTTTTCATATCGCCGCATAAACTGGTAGTGGTAAAATTTAAAACATCGTATTTTCTAAGTTCTACTTCCGAATACAAACCGTTTTTTAATTTCCACATCGGAAAGACGAGATTCCTCGCTTTGCTCGCCCGCCTGCCGTCCGTCGGGCAGGGAATGACAGCATTGTGAATACTACGCAACTGCACCGCTGTCCGAGGTAATACCCCGTATGTTCATCATAAGTTCTTCGGGATTAGTTGCCGCAGCAAGAGCATCTTCAAGCGAAATATTACCGGAATTATAAAGAGCGAGCAGCGACTGATTGAATACCTGCATCCCGTAATATGCGCCCTGCTTCATCGCCTGCATTATTTCGCTCATCGTATTTTGTTCAATAAATTTTTTCACCAGCGCGGTTACCACTAAAATTTCACAGGCAGGAACGCGACCGCCTTTTGTATTGGCAAGAAGCCGCTGGGAAATAACGCCTTTTAATGTATCGGATAATTGAAGCCGTATCTGGTTCTGATGATGCGGCGGAAACATATCAACAATTCTGGTTACCGTCTGGATTGCATCAATGGTATGGATTGTTGAAAGAACGAGATGTCCCGTTTGAGCGGCAGTTAAAGCCGCAGCCATTGTATCGGTATCCCGCATTTCTCCTATTAGAATAACATCCGGGTCCTGCCTGACAATGTGCTTCAACGCTTCGCTGTATGATGTCGTATCCATTCCAAGTTCTCTTTGAGAAATTATTGAAAGTTTATCCTTGTGCAAAAACTCTATCGGGTCTTCAAGTGTGATGATATGATTGGTGCGGGTTGAGTTTATATGCTCAATCATTGAGGCGAGGGTTGTTGATTTTCCGCAACCCGTAGTGCCCGTCACAAGTACCAATCCCCTTTGATTATCCGCTATTTTTTTTACAACCTGCGGCAAATTTAACGAATCAAAAGACGGAATTTCAACCGGTACATATCTCATCGCTATGTTGATACTGCCTCTTTGACGGTAAATATTGCCTCTGAATCTGCCGACACCGGCAAGCGAATAAGACAAATCGCACTCGCCTTTGGCGGCAAAAAGTTCGCGCTGCCTCGTTGACATTATTGACTGTGCAATTTTTTCCGTCTGCTCTGCTGAAAAAATTCTATTTTCTATTAGTTTAAGTTTTCCGTCAATTCTTAAAACCGCATAAGTTCCCGACCTCAAATGTAAATCCGATGACTTTTTTGAAACCATCAATTTTAATAACTCATCAAGTTCTTCCATAAAAATAATCTCCAAAAATTTATTTTAATTTGCTGGTTTTTCGGCGCTTAAACGCCGGCTTTTTCAAATCATCTATTACGATATTTTTTTCTTCCTGTTTTTTTTCTTCGCTTTTATATCCGAATCTTTTGTGACGGTCTGATTTTTGTTCGCCGGAAAAACCTGTTGCAATAACGGTAATTCTGATAGTATCCGCCAATTCATTGTCAAATGCCAAACCGAAAATATGTTTTGCTTCCGGAGACATGGAATCCGAAATCAAAGACATTGCTTTCTGAACCTCTTCCATTTTAAGATCACTGCTGTTTCCGGTAATATTAACCAAAATACCCGTGGCGCCTTCTATACTGACATTATCCAAAAGAGGACTTGTAACGGCCATTTTGGTCGCTTTTGATGCACGGTCATCCCCGGATGCTTCTCCGAAACCGAGCATGGCCTCACCGGCATTTTGCATAATTGTCTTAACATCCTGAAAGTCAACATTTATCAAACCCTTTGAAGTTATTATGTCAGATATTGACTGTACCGCTCTTTTCAATACCTCATTGGATTTTTCAAATGTTTGTGTTACCAGCATTTCATTGTCAATAATAGAAACCAATTTGTGATTCGGAATTTCTATCAGTACATCTGTGTGCGGCTTTAACGCTTTAATGCCATCTTCCGCAAGACCCATTTTCAACTTGCCTTCCCACATAAAAGGTTTTGTTACAACCCCCACCGTGAGTATCCCTAATTGCTTGGCAATTTTTGCAACAACAGGAGAAGCGCCGGTGCCCGTGCCTTTTCCCATTCCCGCCGTGATAAAAACCATGTCAGTCCCCCGGAGTATTTCCTCCACCGTACCGACGCTTTCCTCGGCAGCACGACGGCCGATATCAGGGTTTGCTCCGGAACCGTGTCCTTTCGTTAATTTCGGACCAAGTTGAATTTTATGTTCCGCCAAGGATGAACTTAAAGCATCGGCATCGGTATTGGCAGCGATAAATTGGACGCCCTTTATTTTTGAGGTGACCATCAGATTAACGGCGTTTCCGCCGGCACCGCCAATGCCTACTACTTTTATATTCGCAGGACTGGTTTGTAAATCATCTATAATTTTTATTTTCATATTTTATATCGCATCTTCAAATAATTTTTTGAGTTTTGTAAACCATCCGGGTTTTTTAGAAATATATCTTGACGACCTTTCCAATTCCGAAAAATTTACTTTTACCAGACCGATAGCACAGGCAAAAGACGGGTCAGCAAGACCGTTAACGGAACCCCTGATGTATTGGGGAATGCCTATAATCGTCGGCAACTGCAAAATTTCTTCACAGGCCTCTTTCATACCGAGAAGTTGACACGCACCGCCTGTAATAATAACCCCTGATGATATTAAATCTTTGTAAGACGACTTTGTAATTTCGTCGTCAACAAAGGAAAGTATTTCCTCCACGCGCGGTTTTATTATATCGCATAAGGTTTTTCGCGTTACCGTTTTTTGCGTGCGGCCGTCCACGGATAAATATGTTATTTCCTCTTTGGCATCTATAAGCGAAGTGATTGCCGAACCGTATTTTTCCTTTATGTCTTTTGCAACAGCGGCGGAAGTTCTTAAACCATGCGATATATCACTGATTATATCGTCGCCGCCGAAAGCAATTTCTCTTATGTACCTGCTTGATTTATCAAAATAAATCGCTATGTCCGTCGTCTGAGCGCCCATGTCAATAAGCACACAGCCGATTTTTTTTTCTTCCGGCGAAACGGTAACTTCCCCCGCGGCCAGTATGTTTGACACGAATTCTTTACAAACAAAACCGGCATCATTAACGCATTTTTGCAAATTATTTATGTACGACTTCACTCCTGTTACTATGTGAACATCCACCGAAAGATGGGAACCCTGCAGGCCTATCGGGTCTTCAATGCCCTTTTGCCCGTCAACCGTAAACTCCTGCGGGATAGTGTGGATTATTTCCCTGTCGGTAGGAAGCATAATCGCTTTTGCGGAAGTCATAACCTGCGTTATATCGTCGTGAATTATTTCCTTATCAGTTCTGACTACATTTATTGCCGTGGAATGATTTATGGAGTTTATATGCTGTCCTTTAATGCCTACTACAACTTCGGAAATTGTTTCGTCTGCCATAATTTCCGCCGCATCAACCGCCTCCTCAATTGCTCGGACGGTTTCTCTTATGTTTGCGACGGAACCCTTATTCAGTCCGCGGCAAGGAGCGGAGCCGATCCCGATAATTTCCGGTATATCCGACTCAAATTTTTTTGCAATTACACAGGCAACTTTTGACGACCCTACATCAAGTCCCGCTACAATTTTTTCTCTTGACATTCAACATCAGTGAGTGGCGAGTAGTAAATAGTAAGTGGTTTTTGACTTTAAATACTCCCAACTTCCTACTTCCAACTTCCTACTTCCTGCCTCCTACTTTGCCCGAACAATCACTTCTTTATACTCGTCTGAAAAATCACGCATATTTATGTATTGCGCTTTTTTACCTTTTGTTTCCAAATCGGCAATAACTTTTTCAAGGTAAGAAATTTTTGACTCAACATTTTGCGCCGGACCGATACAAATCTTGCAATTATCACCTATAAAAAAAATAATATCATCCGGTGAAACCGCCGTAATTCCAGTTATTTCTTTGTGAACGGGCAAATCGGAAACATTTTTGAGAAATTTCAAACAGGCAGTTTTATTTTCCATCGGTAAATTATCCGTAATTTTCGGAAGCACTCTGTAATTCTCCGGCAGAACAAATAATTTCAGGTTCTCGTCTATGCCGACCCTCTTGTTTGATACTTTTGTTTCCGCAAGAGGTATCCGTTCTTTAATTTCGGCAATTACTTTATTCGGAATCCACTTGCCTATTTTTACATCTTTTATGGCAGGAAACTTTTCCTTTAACTGCAATTCCCTACTTTTTAGTTTGAGTAGAAATATATTTTTGCCTTCAAAATCCAGATAATTCAAGACCGCCGATTTATCCGTAATACCGATTCCTTTTACTTCTATTGATTTTACATTAAAAATCGGAGATGTCAACAAAAATTTTGATATTTTATTCACGGCAAAACCTAAAACAGTTACTAAGGCAATTACCGCTGTGATTTTGAGCAACAGGTTTTTTCGCTTTTTACTTCGCTCAATTTTTGCTTTGAGCCGCACTCTAACTCTGTGTTTTTTCATTTAAGGACAACTCTATAATTTTTTTTATCAGTTCGGCGAATAAATAACCGTCATACTTTGCCGATTCGGGAAAAAGAGATGTTACGGTCATTCCGGGAATTGTGTTGACTTCCAAAACATAAATATCACTTTTTTTATCAACAATCATATCAACGCGGGACATTGCGCGGCACCCGAGTGATTTGTGGGCTAAAAGCCCGAGTTGTTTTGCTTGAGCAATAATTTTTTGAGAAAGCCGAGGCGGAATTAAATGCCTTGAACCGCCGGCGGCATATTTTGAGTAAAAATCGTAAAAATCATTTTTGGGAATAATTTCTATCGGAGACAGCGGTTGAGCACCCAAAATCGGAACCGTTATTTCCGTTCCCTTGATATATTCTTCAACAATCGCCTCATCGTCGTATTTTAATGCGTTTTCTATCGCTTTTTTCAATTGCGATTTTTTTCTTACGATTGTAATCCCTATTGCCGAACCCTGTTTTGAGGGCTTGATAACGACGGGGAACTTAAAGGTAGAAGGTAGACGGTAGAAGGTAGAAGTAACTACTTGCCATCTTGGAGTCGGAATATTTTCCGATTCAAAAATTTTTTTTGAATAGATTTTATTCATAGCCAAAGCGGATGCCAAAACCCCCGAACCGCTGTACGGAATTCCGAATATTTCCAAAAGTCCCTGCATAGTTCCGTCCTCGCCGAAGGGCCCGTGAAGGGCGATAAAAGCAAAATTAATTTTTGACGATAAAAGTTTTTTTATGAAATCCTTTTTACCGGAGTCAATAAGCACCGTGGAAAATTTTTCTTTTTTTAACGCTTCAGCAATAGCAGAACCCGTCTTCAGCGAAATCTCCCGTTCGCTTGATTTCCCGCCGTAAATAACACCGATTTTTTTTATGTTCATAAATCTTTTATTTTTACAAAAATTAACGATGACTTCTCTTTATAATTTTAGTTTTTGTTTGTCAATTCTACTGATGCCTTTATTAGTTCCAACCCATATATAATCACTATCGGCACAAATGTTAAATACATTATTACTAATTAAACCGGACTTTTCATTAAATTCATAAAATTTTTCAGTAGTTAAATTAAAAAGACCTAAGCCGTTTGGCTCTGTACCCATATCATTTGGAGTGCGTATTTCCTTTATCAAAGAAAACCAAAGAAAATTTTCATTCAACATTTCATTTCACATCTGTCCGCTTAATATTTT
>DHFT01000045.1 GCA_002402375.1 Elusimicrobia bacterium UBA4817
GTTTCCGGCTTTTCCCTGATAATTTTTATATCAATCATAACCAGATTCTAACAGAATTTTTCGGATTTGTCAACCTTTTATAACAAAAATCGGTTTTTGAACGACATAGATGTTTTTAGCCGAAAAAATCGTTAAGAAATTGATACGTCTGAACGAAGTGAGTTTATCAATTTTAGATTTTTGAGGCCGTTGAGAAAACATCGTCAAGTGAAAAAACTGATTTTTGTTAATACTTCTACCCTTTTACCACGCCCAGCGGTTTCATTTTTGCGACTTTTTTTGATATGCCGGCTTTGTGGCAGACATCAACGACCAGATTTACGTCTTTGTAGGCGGACGGCGCCTCTTCGGCAAGCGTTTTCCATTCTTTTGCCTGAACCGTTATGCCTTCGCCTTCAAGCCGTTTGGCAAGTTCGCTTCCCCTTTCGCCCTTTAACGCCTGAGTTCTTGACATAACCCTTCCGGCACCGTGACAGGTGCTTCCGAATGTCTCTTTTAATGCCTGCTCCGTCCCGACCAGCACATAACTTGCCGTGCCCATAGTTCCCGGGATTAAAACGGGTATGTCCGGAAAGGAACGGGTTGCGCCTTTTCTGTGAATGAATATTTTTTTACCGGCGTGTTCTTCAAATTTTCCGATATTGTGAGCGACGTCATAGACCAGTTCAAGTCCTAAATCTTTCGGCGACTTCGTAAGCGTTTTCATAAATGTTTCCCTGACCCAGTGGGTGATGATTTGCCTGTTCGCAAACGCGTAATTTGCCGCGCAAGCCATCGCCGAAAAATATTTTTTTCCTTCATCTGATAAAACGGGAGCGCAGGCGAGTTGCTTATCAATTAAGTTTATCCCGTATTTTCTTGCAGCAGAAAGCATTACTTTGATGTAATCGTCGCAGACCTGATAACCCAGACCGCGGCTGCCGGTATGAATCATCACCGTGATTTGTCCCAAAAAAATCCCGAATTTTTGGGCATATTTATCATCGTAAATCTCCGTAACCTCCTGAACTTCCAAAAAATGGTTTCCGGCGCCGAGAGTGCCTAACTGCTCTCTTCCTCTTTCAATCGCTCTGGAAGAAACATTGGCAAAATTTGCGCCTTCAAGTATGCCTTTTTCTTCTATATTTTCCAAATCTGGTTTTTCGCCAAAACCTTTTTCAACAGACCAGCGAGCACCTCTTTCTAAAACATTTTTTACTTCCGATGATGACAGGTTCAATTTTCCCGTTGAACCAACCCCCGAAGGAATGTTTATAAAAAGTCCGGAAATTAAATTTTTTATATTTCTTTCAATATCTTTTTTTGAAAGGTTAGTCCGCAGCAATCTTACACCGCAATTTATGTCGTAGCCTATTCCGCCGGGGGAAATTACACCATCGTTGAGTCCGAAAGCGGCGACGCCGCCTATCGGGAAACCATAGCCCCAGTGGATGTCCGGCATTGCAAGTGATTTACCGATGATACCCGGCAGTGTAGCAACATTTTCAACTTGTTTATAGGCGTTATCCGAACAAATGTTCGGCACCATTTTTTCGGAAGCAAAAATCAGCCCCTCCGTTTTCATCAAGCCGGTTTTTTCAATCTTCCACCTGTAATCGTCAACTTTTTTTAATGGGCAGGAACTGGACATATTTTTACACGTCAAAAATTATTCGGGTTTTATAACCGTCGGAGGTTTTTTCTATTTTCATATCGTGGTAGGTAGCTGCTTTTATGTCGTGAACTATTTCGTGGGCGGAAATCTGCTCGCCGGAGATGTTGGCATCCAAATGAGTTTCGCTTACTTTTAAGATATCAAATCTCTTAAAGAGCACTTTTTTTGACGAGTAATAATACAGAAGTTCATTAAGAAAGGTTATGAGAAGTTCCTCGTTATCGTGCGCGTCAATTGAAACGGATATTAAAATTTTCTCGCTGACCTTTTCAAGAGGGGTTATAAGCGAAAACATTCCGAATGCGGCATTTTCAAAAAGTTCGCCCGGGGTTTTTCCGTAAGCGATAATACCTACATCCGCAGTGTGATTTATCGTCTCAAATTTCATTCGCTTCGCTCACCCGACCTGAAGGTCGGGCTACAATAATGGTGTGAATTTGTTTCATTGACAACCCCATTGAAATGGGGTTATTCCACAAATTCATTTTTACTCACCGTTTGCATCGCCGTTTTCCTTCGCCGCATAAGCGATTGATGCCAGTTTGTCGCCCTCTTCAAGGCGAATAAGCCGCACACCCTGTGTGTTTCTTCCTATAACGGAAATGCCCTTTGCAGCCATTCTTATCATAATGCCTTTTTCAGTCATCAGCATTATGTCGCTGTCGTCCTTTACATTTTTAATTCCGATGACGCAACCGTTTCTGTCGGTGGTTTTTATGTTGATAACGCCTTTTCCACCGCGGGACTGCAGACGGTAATCCTCTATGTCCGTCCTCTTTCCGAAACCGTTGACCGTGGCGATTAAAACCGTGTCCTTTTTGGAGACCGTCTCCATGCCTATCGCCTCGTCGTCCTTATTGAGCCGTATCCCGCGCACGCCTTTTCCGGACCTGCCTATCACCCGTATTTGCTCTTCATTAAATCTGATGGCGAGTCCGTTTTTGGTAGCAAGGATAACCTCTTGTTTGCCGTCGGTATGTTTGACGTCAATCAAAGAATCTCCGTCATCAAGATTGATGGCTATAATTCCCGATTTTCTGATATTTGAGTATTCGGCAAGTTCGGTCTTTTTGATTGTCCCGTTGCGCGTCGCCATCAAAAGATACGATGCCTTCTTTTCTTCAAACGACCTTATCGGGATAGCGGCGGTGATTTTTTCTTCCGGTGATGAGAATTGGACAAGATTTATGATTGCCTTGCCTTTTGATGTTCTTTGCGCCTCCGGGATTTCATAAACGCGCAGCCAGTAGACACGCCCGCGGTTTGTGAAAAGAAGCATATAAGAATGCGTGGATGCCACAAAAAGATTTTCTATAAAATCCTCTTCGCGGGTGGTCATACCGGTTACGCCTCTTCCGCCGCGATTCTGCGATTTGTAAGTTGTCGTCGGCATTCTTTTGATGTAGCCGGCGTGCGAAATGGTTACGACGACGTCCTCCTCTGTTATCAAATCGTCCATATCCAAATCAACCGCATTGGCGGTTATTTTCGTCCTTCTTTCGTCGCCGTATTTTTCTTTCAACTCCGAAAGTTCCGTTTTTATGATGGTCAGTACTTTTTTCGGGTCGTCTAAAATGGACTTTAATTTTTCAATCGTCTTGATGAGTTCAAGATATTCGTCGTCAATTTTTTTCCGCTCCAACCCCGTGAGTTGGGCAAGTTTCATATCCAGAATCGCCTGCGCCTGGATTTTTGACAGTTTGAACTCATCCATCAGCCGGGTGCGTGCTATATCGGTGTCTTTTGATTCCCGTATAAGTTTAACTATTTTGTTGAGGTTATCAAGGGCAATTTTCAAGCCCTCTAAAATGTGGGCTCTGGCTTCCGCTTTTGCAAGTTCAAACTTTGTCCGACGAATAACGATGATTTTTCTATGCTCAACATAATGCATGAGCATCTCTTTTATGTTGAGAACGCGAGGGCGGTTATTTACAAGCGCCAACATTATCACGCCGAACGACGACTCCATCTGAGTATGTTTGAAAAGTTGATTGAGAACGACCTGCGGATTACCGTCCCGTTTTACTTCAATCACCAGCCGCATGCCGTCGCGGTCCGACTCGTCGCGGATGTCGGAGATGTCCTCAATTTTTTTATCTTTTACAAGGTCGGCTATTGTCTCAATGAGAACCGCTTTATTAACCTGATACGGCAATTCGTTGACGATAATCGCCGTCTTTCCGCTTTTTATATCCTCAATTTCCGCCTTGGCACGGATGCGGATTGAACCGCGGCCCGTCGCAAAATAATCCTTTATCCCCTGCCGACCGAAAATAATTCCGGCAGTCGGAAAATCGGGACCTTTAATAATTTTTCCAAGTTCGGCAATATCAATTTCGGGATTTTCTATAACTGCGGCTATACCGTCGGCAACTTCGGTGAGATTATGCGGCGGGATATTGGTCGCCATACCGACAGCGATTCCCGAAGAACCGTTTAATAAAAGATTGGGGAGTTTTGATGGAAGCACAAGCGGCTCGGTCATAGACGCATCATAATTCGGCCCGAAATCAACTGTGTTTTTGTCTAAATCACCGAGCACCTCTTCGGAAATCTGTGCGAGCCGGACTTCCGTATATCGCATCGCAGCCGGCGGATCTCCGTCGACAGATCCAAAATTGCCCTGACCTTCAACGAGCGGATAGCGGAGCGAAAAATCCTGCGCCATTCTCACCATCGCGTCATATACGGACATATCGCCGTGGGGATGATATTTACCGAGACAATCGCCGACGACGCGGGCAGATTTTTTGTATGCCGTGTTGTGCCTCAAACCCATTTCTTTCATCGTGAAAAGTATGCGGCGATGGACGGGCTTTAAGCCGTCGCGGACATCGGGAAGCGCGCGACCCACGATGACGCTCATTGAATAGTCAATATACGAGGTCTTCATCTCGTCTTCAATGTTGCGTGGAATAATATGTTTCTGCTCTTCTTCCGTTAATTGCACCGGTTTGAGTGGAGGGGGCGAGGCGGCAGGCGACGTCTCCGGCGGAGTTATTTCCTTCGGCAATTCGTTCTGCTTCTCAATTTTTTTTTCGCTTTGAATTGCTTCCTTTCCCGTTTCGTCTTTAATTTTTCTCGGTCTTCCTCTCGGCATAAATTTAGAGTCCCCTCAGTTATTTTTTATCTTTGATAATATTCATTTCAAGCAGACGCTGTTTTTCATATTCTATTTCTTTTTTCAATATATTCGGATTTGGTAATTGCAATTTATACTTTGAAGCAAAGATTTTATTACTCATTCCTGCGATAGCATATTCAGCAACGGTTTTTTTCTTATCCGAACAGAGAATAATACCAACCGGGTCATTTTCGCCCAATAACTTTTCGTTGTTTTTCAAATAATTCAAATAGAGGTTCATTTGCCCTGCATCCGCATGACCGAACTCTCCGATTTTTAAGTCAATTGCCACAAGACATTTTAATATTCTGTGATAAAGAAGCAAATCAATTCGGTAATGAGAACCCTCAAGAGTAATTCTTTTCTGACGGGCGACAAAAGTAAATCCAATTCCCAACTCAAGAAGAAAATGTTCCAGATGTTTAATCAGTCCTTCTTCCAATTGCGATTCCGAATATTCATCTTTCAGCCCGAGAAATTCCAAAATATACGGGTCTTTGATTTCATCTTCCGGTTTTAGGTTGAAGGGATTTCTATGCGATTTGTCAATAACCGCAAGTTTGCGTTTTGATAACGCAGCGCGTTCATAAAGCATTGACTGAATTTGCCTGTCTAATTGCCTTACGGACCAGTTTCCGAGAATACACTCTGATTCGTAAAATTCCCGTTTAAACGATTCATCAAGACGCATAAGTAAACAATAATGCGACCAAGAAAGAGGAAATTTTTTAGACAATGCCTGAATAATTTCCGTTTTGGATTGGTCAGACGCCGTCCGGCTTTTTTGAAATTGTTTAGACGGTGTCTGAATTATTTTTGGTCTTGAAGATTCTTTAGACACTGTCTGAAGGATTTGTTTAGACGGATATGCCAAAAAGAATTGCCGCATCAGATTCAAATTAATATAACCAAATCCTTTACCGAACCTTTGAGTCAAATCAACAGATATTTTCTTTAATAACTCTCCCCCATACTCCGCCCTTTCTTTTCCTTTTTGTTCATACTCTACAATCCTTCTGCCTATCAACCAGTAAGTAACAACTAAAGCAGTATTTACATACCGGACGGCTGTTTTTCGTCCTTGTTCAATGAGTGAAACAATTTCAATTATAAGATTAGAGTATTTTTGTATTTCGGGAATATTTTTCATTTTTTATCTTTCTCGGTCTTCCTCTCGGCATCTTACTTCCTTTCACTTTGTTAAGCAATTTCAAAATTACCAACACCCCAAGCGTGACATTTCGGGCAACCAACTGGTTCACCAATTTCTGCGTCTCCTCCACCACAGGTTTTTTTATCAACCCATTTTGGATATTTAGCTATATACTCGGGTTCTTCCTCATTAGTAGCGACACAATAAGTATAATCATTAAATTGAAAAACAAACTTTTTCCCTTTGTAACCGCAATTTAAACATTTATACATATCATTTCTCCCATCTTATATGGCAATTATTGAATATCGCATAAGCAATAGATACAGCATACCCTGTTAGTCATTGCGAGGGTAAAGCCCGCGGCAATCTCGTCACTAAAAATGAGATTACTTCGCTACGCTCATAATGACATCTTGGATGTATCCATTATTTTGGCGAAACTCAATAATAATTGTTGTAAGTTCTTTTTCCATATTATTTTTTAAAAATATTTTTATTATGAAACTCTAAAAACGATTTTTCTGGAGAAAAACGTTGCGGCAAAACAATTTTCTGTCCCTGAAAACATAGAAAGTAATCTTTAACCGATTTGCAATCTAAAAATTTATTTATATAAGATGAGACTTCTATAGTATAATCTGTTTTTACAGTAATCAACCCTCTATCAAATGCCCTATCGTGTAAAACATTCAAACATAATCCATTGTGCGGATTTAAACGATTATCAGCGTCAATAGACCACGGTATAATATGGCTTGCATTTAATAAATCCGCACACGGCAAGCCCGTGATACAGCACTTATTTTCATAAGAAGACAAAACAGCATTTCTGAAAAAAGTTTGGTTGATTCTTGATTTTACAAGATTTTCTCGTTCTTTCCCTTTTGGGAAATCAGTGATATTTTTTAATTTATTTTCAAGGTTAATAATTTCACTTTCGCTTTCGTGCACCGACTTTTCCCAATTACTATTGAAAAATTTCCAGGTGTCTTTATCGTCCTCGCCGATATTTTCTATCTTGTTTTTATTCGCGTCCAATCTTGAAAAAATTTTAAACCGTTTAGCAACCTCTTTTGGTGTCCGCCCTAATAAATTTGCAAACTGAATAATATCAATATTTTTTGAGTTTATTTTTTGAATTGGTATTTTACAATATAAATTGTATGCTGATATTAATTCTTCTCTTGTCCAACTATCGGAAATTTCAATAATTAGTGGAACAGTATACTCAACATCTTTTAAGTTTTCCAATGCAAAACTTATCTGAAATTTATTTCCAAACTCCCCCGATGTTTTTTGTCTCGGCAAAAATTTAACCCTACCAGCATATTTATTTTTTATATAATCGGCATTTCCAAGACACCATACAGATACTTTCGGTGTGCGTTTCGCCAATAAAATATAAGCAAATCGCTTTCCACTTTGCTGATAAAGACCACACCATTTGTCTGTTTCAGAAACTGACAGACCTGATATGTTAGCTCTCAGCCGCTCTACCAACTCGTAAAATAATTGTTTTGATGTATTTATTTTTTCCATATACCCAATTTAGTTTCTTATTTTTTTAGCAAGTTCACTATTCAAAACTAAATCTTTTTTGTTGTGATAAGAAGTGCCGATAAATCGCTTGATATAACCGAGTAGACGCAAAATACCTTTCATTGAATTTTTTACATCTTCCCAGGAATATCTTATCTTAGAAGATGAATAATTTGCTCTGTATATCTGTTCAAGTATTATCTCATCTGAAAAATTAAAATCACAATGCATTCTCGCCTTTTCTACTAACTCTGAAATTTCTTTTTTTAATTCGCTATCTCTTGATTTTGAATCTTTCATTTTTGAGATTGCTTCGGCTACGCCTCGCAATGACAATCTACTGTCATATATCCAGATTCTTTACTTCGTGGGCGTGCTGCTCTATGAACAGGCGGCGGGGTTCAACCTTGTCACCCATAAGCGTCGTAAAAATTTTATCCGCCTCAATTGCGTCTTCTAATTTTACCTGCAAAAGTTTTCTGTTTTTCGGGTCCATCGTTGTTTCCCATAACTGCGTGGGATTCATTTCTCCCAAGCCCTTATATCTCTGGATTGTTGAGCCCTTTCTTCCCAGATTCATTACGGTATCTATCAACTGACGGAAATTGTGGACATCCGCTTCATCGCCGGCAGATGAAATTATTCTGTAAAGCGGTTTTCCTCCGCCGTTACCGTAATTTTCCAAATCAACATTTTCCGCTTCAAGTTTTTTGGCAACAAGGTCAAGTTTCACAAGTTCCCATAAATCCTTTACTTCGGTTCCGAGTTCCTCATCGCCGACAACCATCGGCAGTTCGCCCGCGGAGGCAAGTTCCAACGCCTGTTTCTCTTTTTTCTTTTTCAGGTATTCCGCCTTAAAATTTTTCCACTCTTTTTCCGTATAAATATATTCCGGTTGAGCGTCGGTCTCAATTTTATAAAGCGGGAGTTTTTCTTTTTTCTTAAAAGAAAGATAGTCATCCCAAAAAACGCCTTTTTTGGCAAGTTTTTTTATCAGGGTCTCAAACTCAATCAGGTTCTTTAAAATCGCAGAGAGTTTTTTCTGGTCGTACTCCGTTGAGATTTTCCCTTTTTCCAGTTCGTAAATTTTTATGTCGGCGAGCCCTTCCTCCAAAAGCATGTTTTCAAGTTTCTCTTCGGTCTCCACATAAAACTCTTTTTTATTCTTTTTAACTTTATAAAGCGGCGGCTGGGCGATGTAGATATTTCCGTTTTGTATAAGTTGAGTCATCTGGCGATAGAAAAATGTCAATAAAAGCGTTCTTATGTGCGCACCGTCCACATCGGCGTCGGTCATTATTATTACTCTGTGATAACGAAGGTCATTTATGGCGAAGTCCTCCTGTCCGATTCCCGTTCCGAGTGCCGTGATGAGCGTTCTTATTTCGTCGTTGGCAAGCATTTTGTTTATGCGGGATTTTTCAACATTAAGTATTTTTCCTTTTAACGGCAGTATCGCCTGAAACTTTCTGTCGCGGCCCTGTTTTGCGGAACCGCCTGCTGAGTCGCCCTCAACAATATAAATTTCGCATTTTGATGCATCCCTTTCCTGACAATCGGCAAGTTTTCCGGGAAGCGAGCCGCTATCCAGAGCGCCTTTTCTTCTTGTTAATTCGCGGGCTTTTCTTGCTGCCTCTCTGGCTTCGGCGGCCAAGACCGCTTTTTCGGTAACTTTGTTTGCCACCGTCGGATTTTCTTCTAAAAATGTGCCGAGCGACTCACCGACGATTGATTTCATAATTCCTTCAACCTCGGAATTGCCGAGTTTCGTTTTCGTCTGCCCTTCAAACTGCGGCTCAGGAATTTTTATTGAAATTACGGCGGTCAGTCCCTCTCTGACATCATCGCCGGACAATGAAACATTTTTGTCTTTAATCAGCCCCTTATTTTTTATGTAATCATTTATTACTCTTGTTAAAGAAGAGCGGAAACCGGTAAGATGCGTTCCTCCCTCGTGAGTGTTGATATTGTTGGCGAATGAAATGACATTTTCGGAATAACTGTCGTTGTACTGTATGGCAACCTCCGCGATGATTCCGTCCTTTTCTTTCTTAAAATATATCGGTTCGGGGTGAAGCGGATGTTTATTCATACTGAGATATTTTACAAACTGGACTATGCCGCCTTCATAAAAAAATGTATGTTCTTTGTCCTCCCTTTCGTCAATAACCGTAATACGGGTTCCGGCGTTTAAGAAAGCAAGTTCACGCAGGCGGCTTGAAATTGTATCAAATGAATACACCGTTGTAGAAAAAATATCCTTGTCCGGCTTGAATGTAACCTTCGTGCCTATATCTTCGGTAGAACCCTTGGTTTTTATCGGCTCATCCGCTTTTCCTCTTAAATATTTCTGATAATAAATTTTCCCGTTTCTGTAGACCTCAACCTCAAGATATTCCGAAAGCGCATTGACTACCGACACGCCGACACCGTGAAGACCGCCCGAAACTTTGTACGACTGGTGGTCAAATTTTCCGCCGGCGTGAAGTATCGTCATAACGACTTCCAACGCGGACTTATTTTTGTATTTCGGATGCGGTTCAACGGGAATACCCCTTCCGTCGTCCGTAACCGAGACGGAATTATCGTCGTGAATTACAACATCAATCGTCTTGCAAAAACCCGCCAGCACCTCGTCAATAGAATTATCAACTACCTCATAAACAAGATGATGTAGCCCTTCAACACCGGTTGAACCGATGTACATAGCGGGTCTTTTTCTTACCGCATCCAGCCCTTCCAATACCTGAATTTTTGACGCACCGTACTGTTCCGCCGCTTTCTCTTTTTCTTTTGTCATAGTAACATCAATTAAAAATTATAAATTAAAAATGAAAAATTAAGGTTTTTTATTAAAATCTTTTACATAAATTTTTAATTTTACATTTTACATTTTTAATTGCCCCTTAATCCTGAACCATTTTTAGATTTTTTATAATTTCTTTGCCCAAAAACTCATTTAACGCTTTTATGATTTTTCTTCTCATCAAACTTATTTCGTTTTTTACAACGGCGGATTTTACCGATATAAAAACGGTATCTTTTGAAAATTTTACAAGTTCCGCATATTTTGAAAGTTTAGGACCTATAAACTCGGAAAAAAACACCCTCAATGCGTAACCGTCGGCAGTTATAGAGCAACCGCTGAGAAACTTGTCAACAATAGTGCCGATATGCCTAACCTCGCCTTTTCTCATTTAAGACCAGGAAGTAGTGAGTAGTGAGTAGGGAGTAGTTAAAACCACTTCCTACTTTCCACTTCCTACTTACTGCCTCTTTAGTCCAGCCGCATAGGCATAATTATGTAAAGATAATTCGGGTCGTCAGCGGGTCTCAAAACTCCGGGGCTTACCGGTGTCGTGAACTCAAAAATAATTTCATTGCTGGTCACTACGCGCAGCATATCAATAACATAATTGGGATTATAAGCCACGGTGAACGACTCGCCTTTGTAATCCGTTTCTATTTCGTCGTTTCCCTCGCCCTTGCCCTGCTCCATTGAATAAATTAAAATTTTACCCTTGCCGACCGAGTATTTTATTGACGAGGGTCTGAACGGCAGCACACGGTCGGTCGCTTCCAGCAAATCCTTTGTCTTTATTTTGAGAGAGCCCTTTTTCTCCTTCGGAATAACCTGTTCGTAATTCGGGAAATGCCCCTCAATAAGACGGGAACGCAGAATCGTCTCGCCGATTCTAAACCCTATCTGGTTTTCAAACACGCCGACTTCCGTTTCCTCAATTGATGCTCCCGAAATAATTTTTAATAGTTCCTCAATCGCTTTTGACGGAATTATAAATGTGGATGAGATTTTTTTGTCAACCGCATTTTCTTTTGAAATGTAAGCAAGCCGTTTTCCGTCGGTTGAAACCATAATCGCCTTGCCTTTTTCAATAAGAAAATATATTCCGTTTAAGACATATCTGGTCTCATCCAGCGAGATGGCAAACTTGGTTTTGGTTATCATATCTTTAAGCATCGCCGTCGCTATTTTGAAGGTTTTTCCGCCTTCAAAATCAACTGCAACCGGAAACTCCGTCTTGGAAAGTCCAACAAGCGAGTACTTTGTTTTTCCGGATTTTACGATGACCTTTTCGTTTTCGGAAACCTCTATATCTACTTCCTGCTGAGGCAGTTTTTTGATGATGTCAATTATAAGTTTGCCGGGCAGAGTAATTCCGCCTTCTTTCAATACCTGCGCCTTGATGACCGTTTTAGCGGCAACTTCTAAGTCCGTTGCGGCTAATGTTAACTGGTCGGCCTTCGCGTCAAAAAGCAAATTTGACAACTGAGGCAGTGTGCTTTTTTGCGATACGGCACCCGATACAATTCCCGTTCCTTTCAAAAGTTCGTCCTTCATACAAACGATCTTCATCTGTCCCCCCATTTACCTTTTTTTCTGATTATTATATTCAAAATATAAACATAATCATCATAATAGTTGTGGATATGTTAGTTATTTGATTTTTTCTTTTTTTCTGCTCGGAAAACTCTTATATTTCCTACTTTCTTAATGTTAATTATAATGTTGATAATCGTCCGATTTTACTAACACTGCCAAATTTTTTTATTTTTCCTCGCACTTATCAACCGTTATAAAAAATTATTAACAAACTTTACCGTAGTTATTTCCCCGATTTTATTTCCTGAATTATTTTATTAACCTGTGCCGCAAAATAATGGTCTTTAAGCATTGTTTTTTCTATTTTATCAAACGAATAAAGAACTGTCGTATGGTCGCGTCCGCCGAATGCCTCGCCGATGTCGGTTGTGGACAGTTCCGTAAATTTTCTTGCCAGGTACATAGCAATCTGCCTCGGATGTGCAATCGCATCAGTTCTTTTTTTGCTTTTAAGGTCCTTCATATCAAGATTAAAATTTCTTGCCACGATTTTTTGTATCCGTTCCATTGTAACCGGAAACTCCACGGATTCCCCTCTTACTATATCCTTGAAAATTTCATGTGCTCTGTCAACCGTAATCTGACTCCCGGTCAGCGATGCGTGCGCCACTATTTTTATAAGCGCTCCCTCAAGTGACCTTATGTTTTCTTTTATCTGAGATGCGATGAAAAGTATTACATCTTCGGGAACATGAATTCTTTCGTCGTAAATTTTGCTTTTTAATATGGCAATCCTTGTTTCCAAATCCGGCGGCTCAATATCCGCAACCAATCCCCACTCAAACCTGCTTTTAAGACGGTCCTGCAGGGTTATTATTTCTTTCGGTGCGGAGTCGGCGCACAAAACAATCTGTTTTCCGGCATCATATAATGAATTAAAAGTATGGTGAAACACCTCTTGTATCTGCTCGCCGCGTCCTAAAAACTGAATATCGTCAATAAGAAGTGCGTCCAGCGAACGGAATTTTTGGTGAAATTGCGGCATCCGGCCTTTCTGCATTGAATCAATCATTTCATTTGCGAATTTTTCGCAGGTGATATAAAGTATTTTCGCCGCCGGATATTTTTGTTTCATCCTTTGCCCTATTGCGTGAAAAAGATGAGTTTTTCCAAGTCCGACTTTTGCGTAAATAAAAAGCGGATTATACGCCTTGCCGGGATTTTCCGCGACAGCCAGTGCCGCCGCCTGTGCGAGACGATTAGAATTTCCGACGATAAATTTTTCAAAAGTATATTTAGGATTAAACTGGTTTTCAAGAAAAACGGATTCTGCTATTGCAACAGGTATCGGCTCGGTTATTTGCTCCGCCCGTTTTAGCAGCTCGTCCAAATTTTTTGTTACAGTATAATCAAGTATCATTGCAGTACCGAGAAGCCCCGAAATTTCTTTTTCTATTTTTTCCTGGATGTTTTCCTTAAACCAATCAATAAAAAATTTGTTAGGCACTTCAATTATAAATTTGTTTTCCATAATTGAAATCGCTTTTGCGGGTTTTATCCACAGTTCAAAAGAATTTTCCGGAATTATTTTTTGAATAACTTCAAGCGTTTTTTCCCACAATTCTTGCGGAGTTTTGTTCATTTTATATACCCATTAAATAACTTACTAACAAAGTTATGCACAAATGTGAATAACGTATTTTAAGTTATTCATAACTTTGTTTATTATTTTTAGTTATCTGATATTACCATATTTTATCAGATTTTCCCATTACTTTTGTAATCATACAAAATATTTATTAAGAAGTCAAGGAAAATATTTTTTAAAAAATATTTTTTTTATTCGCTTTGCTCACCCCCGAATTTATTCGGGGGCTACATTATTTGTGTGAATTTGCTTCATTGACGGCAGGTTGAAACCTGCCATTCCGCAAATTCTTTTTTTTCTTGACAAATTATTTTATTTTTGTATAATTACTTTAATTATGAAACAGCAAGCACTTGTTATCATCAAACCGGATGGGTTGAAAAAATCTTTAACGGGAAGTATTTTGTTGAAACTGTCAGAGGCGAAACTTGAAATTATCGGAGCGAAGGTTGTGAAACCGACCAGAGAACTTGTAGAAAAACATTATGCACATATGAAAGAGAAACCGTTTTTTGAAGAAATAGTCCAGTATCTTTGCGGTGAAATCCATAAGGTAAAACGGGTGCTGGTGCTTTTATATCAAGGGGAAGATGCGATTGAAAAATTAAGAAAAATCTCCGGCGCTACAAATCCTGAGGACGCCGAACCGACTACTATCCGAGGCGCTTACGGAAGAATTACCACAAAAGGCGTTTATGAAAATGTCCTGCATGTTTCCGGCGCCGGCGATGAAGCCGAGCGGGAAATAAAATTATGGTTTCAACCCTCCGAAATCGTTGGCGAGATTTATCCCACCAAGGAAGTCGTAATAGAAAAATTAAAAGTTAAAGAATGGGCGTAAAATAAGCCCAATAGAAAATTATCTGTCATTGCGAGGCGCAGCCGTGGCAATCTCAAAATAAAAATAAAATCTTTTTTTATTTTTTGTTTTTTTATTTTTTGCCTAAAATCCTGAAAACTTTCGTCCCGCATACAGGACACACGCCCTGCAGTGCTCTTCTTCCGCCCTTCATCTCAATTTCTTTTGCGTCCTTGATCTCCACCTGCTTCTTGCACTTCATACATCTGCCTTCCGCCATTTTGTCAGCCCTCCTTTTTTTATTATCTTGCCTTTCGTAATTTTAGCCATTCTTCAAATGTGTAATTATTCAAATCAATATTATTTTTCTCTGCGAAATTCATTATAAAATTACCCTTCTTGTGTTCGTTGAATAATTGTTTGTTATAAGGATCATTTATAAAAGTTCTTATTTCAAAATTATATGATGGATTATCTGGATGATAAACTACCTTGATTTTATTACTTCTCTTTAACTGATAACAATAATCTTTTATACTTCTTTGATATCCAATATATTTTTTACCATTTATGCTGAAAGAATAAACAATTTCCCAACCTCGTGGCGACATGTCATGTGTGCTTGCACCGATCAAACCTTCCACAATTTCTCCTTGCGTTAATATTTCCACTTTATATTTTCTTTCGGTAATCTCGGTTTTTAAAGTTATCAATATAAATATAAAAGCAACTATAAAAAATGTTCCAAATAAAATGGTAAATAGAATATTTTTTTTCTTTAAGAAAAACTTCCAAAAAACAAAAACTGCTCCAACATATAAAATAAAAGGTGTTAAATCAAAGAAACTTACATAATTCCAATCCATTTTATTTTTTTCCTGTTTTTGATTTATGTTTCAACATTTCAATAATTCTGTTCAGGTCGTTGAGCGACGCACACGAGACAATAATTTTTCCCTTTCCGCCGCGATATTTTATTTCAACCTTTGTGCCTAAAATCCGCTGGAGTTCCTCCTCAACCGCAATGATGTTGCTGTCTTTTTTTGCTCTTGTTTTTTTTGAATTTTTAGAAATTTTTTCAACATCCCTGACGGTGAGTTGCTGGTTTATGATTCTTTCCATAAGCATCCGCTGTTTGAGCGGGTCGTCAATTGATGCGATTGCCCTCGCGTGCCCTTCCGTTATTTTGCCCTCTGAAATCGCATCCTGTATGTTTTGCGGAAGAGAAAGCAGCCGGGTTATATTTGCTACCGTTGAACGTGATTTTCCCAGCGTTTTTGCGAGGTCCTCCTGGGTTAAGTTGAACTCGCCCATCAGCCGTTTGTAACCCTTTGCCTCCTCAATCGGATTCAAGTCGCTACGTTGTAAATTTTCAATTAAAGATATTACAAAACATTCTTTTTCCGAAAGCGGTTTTATGATGGCGGGAATTTCGGAAAGTCCCGCGAGCATTGCCGCCCGCCATCTGCGTTCCCCCATAACGAGTTCGTAAGTGCCGTTTTCGTTTGACGGACGGACAGTTATCGGTTGTGCAAGCCCGTGTTCCAAAATTGAATCGGCGAGGGTTTTTAACTTGGCATCGTCAAATTTTTCCCTTGACTGGTATTTATTCGGCTTGATTTTGGCAACCGGTATTTTTATAGTTCCTTCCAAGTTGATTATAGGGGTTAAAAGTGCGTTTCCGATTTCCGGTATAAGCGCTTCTAACCCTTTCCCGAGTGCTTTTCTCATAAATTTCCTCCGTCTGAAAAATGGAACATTTGTTCCAATTTATTCTCTGAAAAACATTTTATTTAACAGTTCTTATCGTCTCTAAAGTGGAACATTTGTTCCAATTTTTATTCCTCTTGTTACTCTTTGTTTTTCTCCGTACCTGAATTTTAACAATCCACTGTTTCTCAATTTTTGCAAATGTCGGTGCGCCGTACCTAACGATATTCCAAGATATTTTGCAATCTCTCTGACCGTCGGAGGGATTTTGCGGTCTTCAAGCGATTTGCGGACAAAATTAAAAATTCGTTTATCCGTTTTTTTCAGCGGTTTCTTTATTTTTTTTCTCATTTTCCCAACCCGTAATCTCTTTTGCCAGATTCATATATGCTTCCGCCCCGCGGGAATGTTTGTCATACAAAATTACTGGTTTTCCGAAGCCCGGCGCCTCTGCCAGCCTAACATTCCGCGGAATTATCGTCTTATAAACCTTATCGCCGAAATATTTTTTTATTTCCTCAATAACCTGCCCGGAAAGATTTATTCTCGCATCGTACATAGTCAGCAAAACCCCTTCAACATAGAGATTTGTATTTAAGTTTTTTTTCAAGGCGTCAATCAGTTTAAGAAGTTGCCCCAGCCCCTCCAATGCGTAATACTCACATTGTATAGGAATAATTACAGAGTTTGCGGCGGTTAAGGCATTTACAGTCAGCAAACCCAAAGACGGCGGGCAATCAATTATGATGTAGTCATAGACCTTTTCAAATTTAGCCAAAGCACTTTTCAGCCGTGTCTCTCTCGCGAGCATATTGACAAGTTCCACTTCCGCACCTACTAAATCAAGTCCTGACGGCACAATTTCGCACCATTCAATTTCCGTCGGAAGAATAGTGTCCTCAAGCAGTTTCTCGTCAATCAAAACATTGTAGATACTTGCCGAAACCTCATCTTTTTTAATTCCAAATCCGCTTGTAGAATTTGCCTGCGGGTCCATATCAATAAGAAGTGTTTCGTAGGAAAGCAGCGCCAGAGATGCCGATAGGTTTATGGCGGTAGTTGTTTTTCCCACCCCGCCTTTTTGATTTGCAATAACGATAATTTTACTCATAAATTTTTAATCAGTTCCCTTCGGATGCTTTTCAGAGAAATCCTCTACCATTATTCATAAGATTTATTAATTGTTTTTATTGCATGCCATATGTATAGTTCTTTAAATCGACTATACTTATGAAACATACATGGATATTTTTTCATCATCCTCTGTATTATTGTGTGTACACTTTCAACTTCACAATCATCAGTTTGCCCAGCCAAAATACCCATTGCAATTGGTGACGGCAATCGCAAATTTACCTGTTTCTGCAATGGCCATATCGGCTGGATAATCGAACGTGCAACCGCACCCGCTGTCAAGACTATTTTTGGTTTTATCTCTTTTAATAATTTAGCCCAAATATTGCTAGATTTTACCTTTAAATATTTAGATGGATTCCTATTCACACCATTTTTTTGTCGTAGTGACCACATAACCGAATTAGAGACGGCAGTTTCTTCAGGGTTCTTAGTTAACGCCGCCGCTACAGCTAATTTCAATGAACCATCATCCCAAGGTTGTATTCTTACTCTATTTTCCGTTTTTACTGCATAATATAATCTCTCAATTCTTTGCCTTGTATTCATAGCCTTTAAAGTTGCAACATAATCATCATTTGATTTAGCCAAATTTTGTGCCTCTGCTAATACCAACACTCCATTCCATTTATCAGGGATATAGGGGATATATGGTTCAGGGAAGATAGCATCCATACAGTCGACAAGTATCTCGCCTTCGCATATCTTTATCAATCGATATTTCAAATTGTTTTTAGCCATTTCCCTCTTGTATGTCTAACAATGTATTAGATAATACTAAAATCATTTAAAATGTCAAGCGAAAAATTCAAATTGTTTCACGTGAAACATTTGTGAGATTGCTTCGCTCCCTGCGGTCGCTCGCAATGACATTAATAAGCGACAAGGTCGTAGACATTTTTAACTTTAAGTATTTTCTTTTTTGAAAGAGAACCAATCTTTTGTTTTGATGAAAAAATAATCCTGCCGTCTATTTCCGGCGATTGAAACTCGCAATGCCCGTATTTTTCGCCGTCAGCCAGTATTTCAAAAGTTTTTCCGACCCGCTTTTTATTTTTTAGAAAAGTTATTTTTTGCTGAGCCGCCATTATTTCGTTCAAACGTTCTTTTTTAACTTTTAACGGAACTAAATTATTCATTTCACAAGCCGCTGTTCCTTCTTGCGCCGAATAAACAAACCCGCCAAGCCAATCAAAATCCAGTTTTTTAATAGCATCTAATAGTTTTAAAAAACTTTTTTCCGTTTCGCCGGGGAATCCGACCATAACGGTTGTTCGAAGCGATATATCAGGTATTTTTTTTCTCAATTTCTCAATAGTTGAAAAAATAGTTTTTGCCGTCGGTCTTCCCATTTTCCGCAATATAAAATCATCGGTGTGCTGGATAGGAATATCAACATATTTGAGGATTTTTTCGTTTCCGGCAATTTCGGAGAGCAATTCATCCGTAAAATGTGCGGGGTGAGTATAAAGCAGGCGAATCCACCGCAAACCTTCAATTCCGGCCATTTTTTTAAGAAGTGAAGCGAGCATCAGTTTCCCGCCGTAGATGTCAATTCCGTACAGTGTGGTGTCCTGTGCGGTAAGGAGCACCTCTTTTCTGCCGGATTTTACTGCATTTTCAACATCCGTTAAAATATATTCCATTTTTCTGCTTCTGAAATTTCCCCGAAGTTTCGGGATGATACAATAACTGCACCTGTTGTCGCACCCTTCGGCGATTTTAATGTATGCGTAACTTTTCGGCGTTGAAAATAATTTCGGTTCATCGGAAATGATAAATTTCGGAGTACTAATTTTGCTCATCGGTTTTTCGGATGATGCTACGATGTCAACAATTTTAGTAAAATCGGAACTTCCAAGTATGCCGTCAACTTTCGGAAATTTTTGCAGTAGTTCAGATTTTTCATATTGAGGGAGACAGCCGCAAATAATCAATTTTTGGTATTGGGATTTGTTTTTTGATATTTGATTTATCGTATTGTATGCTTCTTTTCTCGCACTATCAATAAAAGCGCAGGTATTTATTATAATGATGTCGGCTGTTTTGGATTCGCCGCATAATACATAACCATTTTTCGTTAAAATGCCGGCAACCGTCTCGGAATCAACCAGATTTTTCGGACATCCCATAGAGATTATATGAATAGTGTTAATTTTTTTCATTGTTTCACGTGAAACATTAAATAGTTTGATATAATTGCTGATTCATTATACAAAAAATTCATTTTAATTCAAGCCAAAAACAAAAAATCATTTTGCATTTTTTTGTTGTATTTTTTCCAAAATTTTGTATAATTTCTTGGTGGAATGGAAATCAACGGACATCAGGAAATTAAAGGAAATCAAGGACGTCCCGATTTTCCGCGATTTTTCGTCCCAAAAATAACGGAAATAAAAGATGGGAAAAAGTCACAAAACCAACAAAAATTGGGTTGAAACGAAAGGAAGGTTTAAGAACGGTTGACAATAATGAGTTCTTAAATCAGCTTATGAAAAAAATAATATTGTTTGTTTTTATATTTCAATTAACTATAAATGTATATGCAAAAGAATATATTTATACATTATTAGAAATGACAAGAAAGTCTGAAATTGTTGTTTTGGCAAAATGCATAAAAATTAAAGATGAAAAATATGAAATAGGAACATCAATGGGTAAGTTAAGTAAACTTGCGGGCAACAGATTTGCTATTTACAAAATAATTGAAATATTTAAAGGAAAATATGATAAAGATAAATTAACTTTAGATTATAAAACTATAAATGAAAAGTATCAACCATTTGTGTGTAGGGGTGCTGTTAATCCTGTTATTGATGAGCAAGTATTATTATTTTTAGAAAAAGATTTAGTGTTATTTATCGGCTCGCAAGGTAAGGTTAATGTTAAAAAAGAAGAAGTTTCACTTTATAAGGAAGCTATTAAAAATTTTATAGAATTAGATAATTTATCTGGAAAGGAAAAGGTATTGTTTACTATAAAAAATATTGATATTGATAATTTATTCATAAGGGAAAGCATGCTACGAGAAATTCACGAAATTGATAATACCGAATATGGGTTTCAAATTGCAAATTTACTTAAACATAAAGAAGTAATAGTGCGCCGAAATGCAATAAGTGCTTTGGAAAATACTAAAGATAAAAGAGTGATATCGTTAGTAATTGATGCTTTAAAAAATTCGGATCCAGACGTTAGAAGAGATGCTACTACTGTTTTGTGGCGATTAGACGATGAAAGAATAACACCAGTATTAATGAAATCCTATAGTGATGAAGATCCCAACGTTAGAAGAAGTATAATATTTGCACTCTCGCGTCGTAATTGTAAAGAAGCAATTCCACTTTATTTAAAAGCGATGAGCGACGGAGATCCGTTAGTAAGGTCTTATGGTATAAATTCTTTCGAGTGGGTCTCTGATCCAAGTGTTATTCCAGAAATATTAAATGCTTTGAAAGATGAAAATTCTGATGTTCGTCAAAGTGCAATCAGAGTCTTATATGTCTATATTAGATGTGGAAAAATTAAGCCGGATGATAAAACTGTAGATTCTGTATCTTTGCTTCTCAATGATAAAGATTCAATGGTAAGGAATCAGGCGTCTTTTTTCTTTGTAGAACTTGGTGGGTGTGGTTATAAAAATTTTTTCAATGATAAAATCATAAATAAGTTAATAAAAATATCAAAAACAGATGAAAATCCCAATACGAGGTCATCAGCTCTTAGCGCTTTGGAAACAATTGAAAAAAGAATTAAATAAAGCCTGGCAAATAATTAGTTTTACCGACAAGTTATTGGGGGACATACTACAATAAAAATAGTACTTTGTTAAATTTTATTAAGTGGCCCGAGGGAGCGAAATATTTGTTCCGAGACAACTTTGCTTGTAAAGTTTGAGATTTTGCATCATCCAGTCAGTTGCGGTTAAGGAATTGATTCTCCGGAACATTTCGAGTTGAATACCTGTTGTTTTAGGTTTCTGACGGAAGATCTTTGAAAAAGTGCCGTTGAGTTTACAAACCATAAGGAAAGTGTAAGCCAGCGAAGCCAGGTGCCAGTGTCTCGTGATTGCTTTAATGGAGCGAACCTGGTAATGGTCAAAGGCGACATTTTCTTTAAGAGCCTGCCCCGAACTTGTTTCGGGGTCTCTGAAGATGCATTCTATGCCCCAGCGTAGAGCATATTTTTTTAGAGTTTCTTCGGCTGAATAGGAAAGATGATTTGTGATGTAGGGAAAATCGTGTAGGGAAAATCGGGACGTCCTACATTTTATCTATGATTCATAATGGTTCAGGAGACATAAAATGCCCAGAAGAAAACGGTTTGTGGTAGAAAATGCGTATTATCATATATTGAATAGAGGGAATAATCGGCAAAGGATTTTCTTGCGGGAAGCGGACTATAAAAAATTTCTTAAATTGATGCGGGTCTATTTTAAGCCGTTGGATATAGCAGTAATTCACTATGTAATAATGAGTAATCACTACCATCTGATATTGAGGATAAAGTCAGTCGGTAGTTTGAAACGGGGGATGCAGCAGTTAAATCAAAGTTATGCAAGATATTTTCGCAAGATACACGGCGGCGTAGGATATTTATGGCAGGGACGATATAAAAGTTTTGTGATAGAAAGCGGCAGGTATCTGCTTGAATGCGGGTGTTACATAGAATTAAATCCGGTGCGTGCAGGGATAGTAGCAAAACCCGGCGAATACAAATGGAGTAGTTATCGTGCATATAGTAAAGGTAAAAAGGACAAGTTTATTACAATTAGCCCTGAATATGAGGGTTTATCGGACAGCGATATCGGTCGGGCAAAAAAATATGAGGATTATATAAGCGAAAGAGAAAAAGACAGCAGGTGCTTGAGAAGGTATTTCAAAACGGGGGTTTGCGGTAGCAGTAGTTTTGCTGAAAAACTGCAACAAAACGGGTTAATTCCGGTATGGTCGCATAGCGGCCGCCCTGGTAAAAAATGCCCTATCGTTTAATACTGAAAGTTAGTTGATTTGAAGCGGTGTGTGTGGAAATCAACGGAAATCAGGAAATTAAAGGAAATCAAAGGAAATCAAGGACGTCCCGATTTACGCGATTTACCGCGATTTACCGATTTACCGATTTACCGAGGGTGAGAAAAACGGAATAATTGACAGCAACCCCGAATCCCTTACTTTTCGTTAAGCCAGGCGGCTTCCAAGTCGGACATATTTTTGAATTCCGATTGATAGCCCCAGAACAACGCCTCGTCGGTGTTTTCCGTCTCGCGCAGTTTCGTCAAAAAATTGTAAAACTTTTCTTTCGGATATTTTGTGAGTAAAAAGCCGGCCAGCGATTCCGCCTGAGAATACCAGATGTTAACTTTTTCCGTCGGGGCGGTCTCAAAATCAAAAGTTAAAAATTCATACAGCGGTAGCCGCTTGGTTTTGTCAAACAGCGGTTTTTTAACATCACCGTTTTTGTTTTCTTCATACATCGCAAGACCTTCATTAAGCCATTTTGAAACTTTTATTGCTTTTCCGTCCATAAAATCATTAAAAATAAGATGCGTAATTTCGTGTGGCAGAATATATGTTAAATGTTTTCCCTCAAAAGTGTAAATTTTTCCGTTAGCCGCAAATCCGCCCGACCACTCCGGCCGTTTTGTGTTTTCTTTGTATGATTGTGCGTCGGGATAAATGTAAATTAAAAATCTTTCCGGCGGGTTGAAATTGTAAAGGTTTGTGTCTGAAATTACCGCTGCGTAAATTTTTTCAACCTGTTGTGCGAGTGTTTTTAGCGTCGGTTCCTTTGTTGAATAAATAGTAAAATGCGCAGAATAAATTTGGAATAAGCCGTCGGGTAGGGTGGGGGTGATTTCTTCCGCCGAAACTGTGTCCGTCTTAAATCGTTGCTGCGAGTTAATCTGTTCTTTTAATGTTTGTAAGTTCTCCTCATTCCGTTTTGCGATTTTTTCATTTTTTATATCAATAAATTTGGAGACCGCCATCAGGAAAAACCAAAGATAAATTGCCAGAACAATTCCTATTGTTGCCAGCCAGTAAGACCGCTCCGCCGAAATGCCGAAAAGTTTCATAAAATTATTATACAACAAAACTTGATTTTTAACAAGCGATTTGATATAATAAAAAATAGGATTAAGAATAAGTAATCATAAGTATTCAATCCCTAAAGGGACTCCCTGCGGTCGCTACTTCCGTAGTTGCGAAAGTAGTTGAATAGGTTTTATTTTACCGACGATAAAAGGTATTTTATGATTGTCAAATTTTGGGGTGTGAGAGGTTCCATTCCTGTTTCGGGAAAAGAATATTTGAAATATGGCGGCTCAACTACCTGCGTTGAAATCACAACGAAAAACGGCGAAACTATAATAGTTGATGCCGGCACGGGTATCAGAAAATTAGGCATAAAACTTACTTCCGAAAAAAGAAAAAATATAAATTTAATTTTTACGCACGCGCACTGGGACCACATAATGGGCTTTCCGTTTTTTAAGCCGCTCTATGCGAAAGAAACAAAAATAAAAATGTTCGGTTGTCCGTTCGCACAGGGGTCCGTTAAAAATTTATTTTCCGAAACGATGCACCCGCCGTATTTTCCGGTTGACTTCAACGATATAAAAGCGAAAATATCATATAGCAAATCATGCGAAAGAGAATTCTTGATAGACACCGTTAAAATCATGCCCATTCCGTTAAGTCATCCAAATTCCGGGCTTGGTTATAAGTTCACCGAAGACGGTAAATCCTTTGTTTTTCTGACGGATAACGAACTTACTTACAGGCACAAGGGCGGGCTGGATTTCGCCGGTTATGTAAAATTTTGCAGGAATGCGGATTTATTGGTTCACGATGCGGAGTTCACCGGGAAGGAATATAAATTCACAAAAACCTGGGGACACAGTGTCTTTAATGATGCCCTGCGGCTTGCTCTTTCCGCCAGTGTTAAAAAATTTATTTTATGGCATCACAATCAGGAAAGAACCGATACCGCATTGGATAAAATAGTTGGCGTTTGCAGAAAAATAATAGAGAAAAACGGGAAAAGTTTAAACTGTTCCGCCGCCCGTGAAGGTGCAGAGGTAAAACTGTAATTTTGTATGAGTAAAAAAACATCAATTTATCTAATAGTTTTGTTTTTTATTTCCTCCGGAGTTTATTTTAATTCCGTTTTCAACAAATTTGCATTTGATGATGTTCACATTGTTGAAAATAATCCGCTGGTGAAAAAACCGCTTTCGTTTGTGGGATTGTTTTTTAAGAGTGAATACGGCGCACAAACGGATTTTGCCGGAGTAAAAATTTACAGACCTTTGGTTATGGTTTCGTATCTTTTGACAAATGTTTTTTTCGGGAATGAGCCGTTTTGGCATCATTTAGGGAATGTAATTTTACAGACGGTAAATGTTCTGATTGTTTTTTTTCTTTGCAGGCAGTTGCTTGTATTTTTTTATAAAAAAGATGATTTTGAAACAGAGGCATTTTTATGCGGGTTGTTCTTTGCGGTTCACCCTGTTCATGCAGAGGTTGTAGCAGGTATCGTCGGCAGGTCGGAAATTTTAGCAGGGCTTTTCTGTTTTGTTTCGTTTCTGTTTTTTGTAAAACACGCAGAACAAACGCGGAACAAGAACACGGAACTGACGCCGAATAAAAACCTAATCCCTAATCTCTATTATCTAATCGCTATCCTCTGTTTCTTTCTTGCCCTTTTGTCAAAAGAAAACTCCGCTGCACTGTTGGGTTTAATTTTTTTTTACGAGATTTTTTTTAATAAAAAATTATCAAAATCAATAATCGGGTTTCTCGGAATTTTTATTCTCTGGCTTATTATCAAATATTTCGCCATCGGCGGCATTTTTACCGGAAGTGAAAGATATTTCAAGGAAGGATTATCTGTAAGAGTTTTTACTATGAGTAAAGCGCTCGTGTTTTACATAAAACTGATGTTCGTGCCGTATCCATTAAATCCCGACTGGGGCTTAAGCGATGTTATATCGGTTTCACAAACATTTTTTGAGCCGTTTGTTATTTTAAGTTTTATAATCCTTACTGCCGTGTTTTTTCTCGCATATAAAAATATAAAAACAAATCCGGTTTTTTCATTTTCAATTCTATGGTTTTTTGCCTTTCTTTTTCCGGTATCCAACATTATTCCGATAGGCGATTTTATTGCCGAGCGATTTTTGTATATTCCCTCATTCGGTTTTTGCCTGTTTGCCGGCGATTTGATTCATCGCAATAAAAAACTGCTCAAAATAGCGCCGTTTATTCTGGTAATTTTTTCTTTTATAACGGTGAAACAAAATACCATCTGGAAAAATAACATGTCGCTGTGGAGTTATACAACAGAAAAATTCCCGAAAAATTGGCGGGCGTTCTGGGAATTGGGTAAATGTTACAGGACTGAAAAAAATGCCGATGAGACGATAAAGTATTTCAAAAAATCAATATCATTAAGAGAAACGGATTTGGTTCTGTATGATTTAGCGGTTGAACTGAGAAAAAAAGGCGATTGCCCTTCTGCGATTGCGTCTCTGAACAAACTTATCGGTATTGACGGGAAAAACGCAAAAGCGTATCTTGAAAGAGCGAAATGTTACGGTAATACAGGCGATTATAAAGCTGCCGTCTCGGATTTTCAGACCGCTGCACTTTTGTCGCCGAAAGACGACAACATTTTTTATGAAACCGGCAGGTTTTATATTTTAAGAGGCGACTTATCTTCGGCGAAAAATAATTTTGAGAAAGCGGTACAACTCAACGGCAAAAACGCAAATGCGTTCGTCGGCCTCGGTGTATGTTTTTATCAAATAAAAAATTTTCAAAAAGCAAAAAATTATTTTTCTGAAGCCCTGAAAATTGATCCAAAAAATACGGAAGCCATGTATAATCTTATAGTTGTCCATATTTTGCTCGGAAATAAGGAAAAGGCGAAATCGCTTTTGGAAAAATACAAAAATCTTAATTCTGACGACCCAAAAATCAGACAGCTTGAGGCGGGTATTTTATGAGAAAATTTAAAATCGGTCTGGCTTTAGGCGGCGGCGGTGCGAGGGGAACCGCCCATATCGGCGTGCTGAAAGTTCTTGAAAAAAACGGCATTGTGCCGGATTTTGTTGCGGGGACATCTATGGGTGCAATCGTCGGCGCAATGTATTGCTGCGGACTCTCAACGGATGAGATGGAAAAAAAAGTTGCGGAGTTTATCTCAACCGAGACATACAAAGAACTGAAATTTGATAAAATGACATCTTCCGAATCAAAAAATATTTTTACCGAGCTTTTCGGAAAAATAAAAGAGAAAATGCTTTTTCATCTATCCGGAGTTAAAGAAGCGTTTCTGGAAAAAAAAGCAATTGATAAAATGATAGAATTTTTTCTGCCGGACATTGATTTTAAGGACATGAAAATTCCGTTTGCCTGCGTGGCGGTGGATATTTCACAGGGAAAAGAGGTTGTATTTCAGAAAGGTCCTATCTGGGAAGCAGTATCATCCAGCATTTCAATTCCCGGAGTGATGCCGCCCGTAAAATATGATGGCGGTGTTTTGGTTGACGGAGGTGCGGTTCAACTTGTTCCCGTAAAAGTGCTGAAAGATTTCGGCTGTGATTTCTCAATCGGCGTTGATGTCAGCGCCGGACTTTCTGCCGTTTCGCAAGACGAACTGAAAAGCGCTTTTGATATTGCCCACCGCACAAGTGAAATAGCTATTTTGATATTAAGACAAATTCAGATTAAAGATGTTGATTTTTTGGTCAAACCGGAGGTTCAAAATATAAAATGGTTTGAAATAAAAAAATTCCGCGAGTGCATATTAGCCGGTGAAAAGGAGGCGTTGGGGAAAACCCCGCAACTTAAAAATAAAATAGTGACAAAAAAAATAAAAACATTTTTCAACCGTATGTTTGCTATTGACAAAGCAAGAAAAATAAGTTAGAATATAAAAATATGAAACCAACTTTTAATCCTAATGTCCGAAGAAAGAAAAAACACAAGGGCTTTCGTGCTAAAATGAAGACATCAGGCGGAAGAAATGTTTTGAGCCGTCGCAGAAATAAGGGCAGAAAAAATCTGATACCGTAATGGGTTTATCGCGGTTAAACCGTCTGACAAAATCCGATAATTTTGCGAAAATAAAAAAATCCAAACGCTGCCGGAAATTTTTATCGGGCGGGTTTGTTTTCTATATCTGTCCGAACGGAAAAAGTGTTTCCCGGATGTCCGTCGTGTGCTCTTCAAAATTAGGCGATGCCTGCAAGCGCAACCGCTTGAAGCGTCTCGTTCACGAGATTTTCCGTCTAAATCATACACGGTTTCTGCAAAATGCGGACATTATTGTAATTCCGCAAAAAGAGGTTATACCGTCGGTAAATTACCGGTATGTTGAAAAATATTTTTTAGAGGCGTTTCAAAAAGCGGGGGTTATAAGAATGGAACCACAGATGAACGCGGATGGACACAGATAAAAGTCAAAATTAAGAATTGAGAATTATCTGCGTAAATCTGTGTGTATCTGCGGTAAAAGGAATGAAATCATTGTCGGTTTTTCTTATCAAAATATATCAATTCTTTGCCGGACCGTTTCCGAAACAGTGCAGGTTTTATCCGAGTTGTTCCGTCTATGCCGTTGAATCGTTGGAAAAATTCGGATTTTTTAAGGGCTGGTTTTTAACGGTAAAACGGCTTTTTAAGTGCGGACCGTGGCATCCCGGCGGTTTTGACCCCGTGCCGTAATGAAAAATAAAAAGTGGAACATTTGTTCCATTTTACTCTCGGAGAATAAATGGAAAAAAGAACTTTTTTGGCAATTGTTTTATCATTGGTAATTCTTTTCGGTTGGCAGTGGTTTTTCGGGCCCAAATCCCGAGTGCCGGTAACCGTTCCCATTACAGCAGATACCCATAAAGTATCGCCGGTAATATCCCCCGGTCAAAAAAATACCGCACCTTCCGGCCATTCCAATACATCCCAAAAATCTGCCGCAAAATTTCAGATAGAAACTGACAATATGATATATGTTTTAAGCACGGACGAAGCGTCAATTACAAATTGTTTTCTCATAGAGGAGCGGTTGAAAGAAAAAACGACGGTTGAACTTGTATTAAACGGCAAGTTATTAAACGATAATAATACCGGCATCTGGTCAAACATTTTGGCAAAAAATCAGCCGAATCAGGCAACTTTTGTCCGTTCTGAGGGTGATTTTGACATAGAAAAAACATTTTTTTTCACTAACGGTTCGCATCTTGTTGATATAAAATACATCGTCTCAAATAAAACCAAATCCCCGAAAAGTTTTGAGGGCTTAACCCTTTCCGTCGGTCCCGGGCTTGGCACCGACAAAAAAGAATTAAAAGAAAACACCGGTATATTAAGGGCGATTTCCTATTCTCAAAAAAAGGTTGAAAAATTAAAACCCGGCGAATATCAATTCCCGTCAAAGTGGGCGGGCATTGACAACAGATATTTTCTTTCCGTTTTTTTGCGGCTCAACGATGATTTCAGAAATATAAAAGTTGAAAAAATGGAAAAGTTGCCGTTAATGGAAATTTCCACCGGTAAAGTTGATTTTTTACCTTCGGAGAAAAAGAGTTTTTCAACAATTGCCTACATAGGTCCAAAAGGTTATACTCATCTCAAAGGGATAAAGGTTGACGGACTTAAACCGCAACTTGAAAAAGCGGTTGATTTCGGATTTTTCGGCGACCTTGGAGAGATAGCACTTTCCTCGTTGAATTATATCTATAAATACACCCGCAATTACGGCTGGGCGATTTTTATAATTTCGGTGATTCTTAATATCATATTTTATCCGCTTTCCAAAAAGTCATTCACATCAGCACAGAAAATGAAATCGGTTCAGCAAGATGTAAAGGCACTCCAAATAAAATACAAAAGCGACCCTAAAAAAATGAATACCGAAACATGGGCGCTTTACAAGGCGAAGGGGGTAAATCCTTTCAGCGGATGCCTCCCGATGCTGGTTCAGTTGCCTATTTTCTGGGCGCTTTTTACGATGTTGAGAAACGCATATGAGTTGCGCGGCGCTCCTTTTATTTTTTGGATAACTGATTTATCGGTGAAAGACCCGTATTATATTTTGCCGATTTTAATGGGCGGGGGAATGTTTTTACAGCAGTGGATGTCAACGAATACCGCCGACCCGACGCAGAAGCAGATGATGATAATGATGCCCATAATTTTTACCGTGATGTTTCTCGGATTTCCTTCGGGTTTGGTCATCTACTGGCTTACAAACAGCATCGTAACCGTTTTGGAGCAGTGGCTTATATTTAAGAAAAGTTCGTAACCACAGATGAACGCGGATAAACACAGATAAAAAGGTAGTAGTGAGTAATATCTGTGAGAATCTGTGTGTATCTGTGGTTGCTTTGGAGGCCCATTTGTTATGAAAAATGAAATTGAAGTAACCGGTAAGACGGTAGATGAAGCGATAGGGGAAGGACTTAAAAAACTTGGAATTGACAAAAAAGATGCCGAGATAAAAATTCTTGACGAAGGAAAATCCGGACTTTTCGGATTAATGGGGGTTTCACCGGCGAGAATAAAAATTTCGGTTAAAGGCGGTGCTTCAACATCGGCGAAAAGTGATGAAAAAAACGATGAAATTAGTTCCGCCCCTTCTATAGATTATGCTGTCATATCAAAAAATGCCGAAAAAATTATCAAAAGAATATTGGAACTTTCCGGTTTTGTAGCCAAAGTGTCCACAGAGGTATCATCTCGCGGCATCGTCTTAAACATCTCATCCGATGACAGTGCTATTTTAATAGGCAGGCAGGGACAGACAATAGCGGCGTTGGAATACATACTGAAACTGATATTGAGCAAACAGGAAAGCCGGGGGGTAAGAGTAACTATTGACATAGACGGCTACCTTGAGAGAAGGAATGAAAAAATCATCAATAAGGCAAGAGAAATTGAAGAGCGGGTAAAAATGAAAGACGAGCCGGTTGAAATAAAACTTCCGGCGAGCGAAAGAAAAATAATACATCTTACTCTTAAGGACAGTGAATTTGTTGAAACGGTGTCTGAGGGCGAAGGCGAGGATAGAAAACTTATTGTCCGACCGAAATCCCGTTCCTAATTTTTCACGAAAATTATAAAATCAAGCCACAGAACGACACAGATGGACACAGAAAAAAAATTGTAGTTGCAGACCTTGGTCTGCTTCCGTGTGAAGTTCTGTGAAATTCTGTGGCTATTCAGTTTTCTTGATATTGTATGAGGTGCAGGGCTGATGATACGATTGTCGCCATATCCACACTTGCAGGTTTTGCCGGCATAGGGATTGTTCGTCTCAGCGGTCCTGCGGCATTAAATATCGCTTCCAAAATATTCCATCCGAAATCTAAAAAAAAAATTAAAGAACTTTCCGCCAACACCGTCCATCTCGGAAAAATAATTGACGGTAAAAAATTTGTTGATGAGGTGCTTTTGACCGTTATGAAAGCCCCTAAATCATATACCCGAGAGGATGTAGTGGAAATTTCCTGCCACGGCGGTCCCATTCCGCTGAAAAAAACTCTTGAATTGTGCGTGAAGTACGGTGCGCGACTTGCCGACCCGGGAGAGTTTACAAAGCGTGCGTATCTCAACGGACGAATAGATTTGTCTCAGGCAGAGGCGGTCTGCGATATTATAGAGGCAAAAACGGAAGCGGCGCTTTCCTGTGCGGTTAGTCAATTAAGCGGGGCGCTCTCGGAAGAGATAAACAGGCAAAAAAGCGAACTTGTGGACATATTGGCTACATTGGAGGCGGCGATTGATTATTCGGAAGATGAGCTCCCGGCTATAGACGGTAAAGAAGTTCTCGGAAAGGTTGAAAAAATAGGAATTGCGTTGGAGAAAATCCTTCTGACATTTCAGACCGGAAAAATTTTCAGAGACGGAGTAAGAACCGCTATTATTGGCAAGCCGAATGTAGGAAAATCCTCGCTTTTGAATGCTTTGGTCGGGCAAAACAGGGCGATTGTAACGGAAATTCCCGGCACGACAAGGGACATCATAGAAGAGACGATTGACATTTTTGGTATTCCTTTGATTTTAACGGACACCGCCGGCATAAGAAAACACAGCACCGATGTTGTTGAAAAAATAGGTATTGAGCGTGCACAGGAGACACTGCAATCAGCCGATTTAGTTCTGTTCGTATTGGACTCATCTTCAGAATTAAGTCATGAGGATTTTCACATTGTAGAACTGCTTGTTTCAAAAAAAGTTATTTTGGTTTTAAATAAATCTGACTTACTTAAAAAAATCGGCGATGTTTCCGAGTTGGAAATTCCTGCTCCGGTCGTTAAAATTTCCGCTTCAAAAAATGAAGGTTTGGACGAACTGAAAAAGATTATTTATAATTTATTTGTAACAAGTGATATAAACACCAGCGATTTTTTACTTACAAACACAAGACATAAGATTTTAATTGAGAATGCGTTGGGTTCGCTTGAAAAGGCGGTTGCGTCTATAAAAGACGGTTTATCGGAAGAGTTCACGGCAACGGATTTGCGGAGTGCTCTGAATTATTTGGGTGAAATTACGGGTGAGGTTCCGACGGAAGAAATACTTGACAGGATTTTCTCAAATTTCTGCGTCGGGAAATAAATGTCGCTCGGGAGCAAATTTTCCAGACACGCCCCTAAAGGGACTTCCTTTGGTCGCTCCGCCGACCGCCCTGCTCGCCTCGCTGAAGCTCTGGCGAAGCGGGTCGGCTTCGCTCTTATCGTCGCTCTTGAAAGCGTAGTCGCTCCTCAAGGGTCTGGATAAATTTTTCCCTCGCTCTGCGATTAAAGGAGAAAAAAATGCTTAACATTGCGTATTTGATTGTCGGGTTGGTTGCTGGAATTATGGGAGGACTTTTTGGATTAGGCGGCGGCACAGTTTTAATTCCCGTCCTCATTTATTTTTTTAAAATGACCCAGCATCAGGCACAAGGCACATCTCTCGCTGCGATGATTCCGCCGATAGGGCTTCTTGCTGCATTAAAATATTATCAGGCCGGTCATATAAACATAAAAATCGCCGCCTTTGTCGCTTTCGGCTTTTTTGTCGGAGGTTTTTTCGGCGCCGCGCTCGCCCAGCCAATCAGCGATTCCATACTTAAAAAAATCTTCGGAGTTTTTATCGTGCTGGTCGGCTTGAATATGTTTTTCGGAAAATGAACAAATTTGAAAAACAGAACTAAATTTATATGAAAAAAAATCTTTATTTTTTTCTACTTCCTACTTTCTACTTACTACTTACTGTTTTTACCGGTTGTTCTCTGTATCGCCCGAAACAAAAAGTTTGTAAAGTAATTTATTCGGAGAAATTACCGGTATCATTAAAATCCGTTGCAGTTTTTCCGGTTAAAATAGGATTTCCCACCGCATCTGCAACCGAATTTATCCCGCTCGTTAAATCACCGCTTGTGATAGAAAATAAATCGGTGGACTGGCTCGGACGGCGTGAAGAAAAAATGCTCATTGACTTTGAAACCGCCGAAAAAATAAGTAATATAACATCAGAGCATTTTTATACCATTTTACTGAAAAAGAAAAAGTATCGTCGCATTGTCCATCCTGACAGCGTCAGAAATGTTATCTGGAATAAAAAAATAAAATTAGGTAATTTTAAGAGAGTAAATGATTTGAACGAGCCCGAAACCCTTGAAAAATTGCAGGTAATTTCAGACGAATTAAAAGTTGACGGTTTGCTTATCAGCGTTATAAAAAAATGCGAAACGATTATTATTAATAAAAATGTAAAATCAACCGGAAGAGAGGGCTTCGGCGAGTATCAGAAAAGTATGGGTTATTCCTATAAATTTGAACTTGAATCGGGACTTTTCGCCGCATCCGAAAAAAAAATCGTCTGGCTCGGCGAAAGTAAAGAAACAAAATCAAACCGCACTCCGGAGTTAGAGCAGAATATACTTGTTGCTTTTGCGACAAACGGACTTGAAAAATTTTTCAGAAAATATTTGACGGAAAAAATTTTGAGAGAGGAGCCGGAGTATCAATGCGTGTTAAAAATTATAAATACCTTGCCGTTTTGATAATTTGTTTTTTTATAAAAGTATTCGGTTATGCCGGCGGACTTTCCGGTAAAATTATCGTTGTAGACCCCGGACACGCCGCAAAAAATTCTAACGGAAAAATCGTAAATTACGGATGCAAAAGCGCCTCCGGCGTAAAAGAGATGGATGTAGTAGTTGACATTTCTGAAATTTTAGGCGGGCTCTTTTTGCAACAAGGTGCGACGGTATATTTTACCCGTGACAGACAAAATTATTGGCGGAGTGCAGAAAGTCAGGATGCTGATAACCAAGCCCGTGCAGAGTTTGCCAATTCCAAAAATGCCGATTTGTTTTTGCGTGTCCACTGCAACTGGTCGCCGAACAAAAAAAAGAGAGGGGTTTTGGTTTTGTGGTTCAAAGACGACTCAAAAAAACTCGCGGAAACGGTTTATGAGGAAATATCCGCCATAGGCGGAAAATCCGGAGTTGTGGTTGATGGTATCCGCAGTCAACATCTGGTCGGTTTTGAATTTGCAAAAGTCCCGTCAATTTTAATAGAATACGGCTATCTCTCAAACAAATCCGACGAAAAACTTCTAAAGGACAAAAAATATTTACAAAAAGTTTCAGAAGCAATCGTCCAAGGGCTTAAAAAACATTTTGAAAAAAATAAAAAGTAACCAGTGAGGATTTATGCTAAAAACATTGCAACTGATGTGGAAAATTGTTTTTTCCATTTCGTTTCTTATTTATTATAATAATTTAAATAGTGAAGATATAATAAAAAAATACAATTTAAGTTCCGAGCAGATTAAAGTTAAACATTATTCTTTAGGTTTAAGTGAACAAGAGTTTCCAATTGGCGGTAAATATAAGCAGGAAATCATTAATTTGCTTAAAACTTCAAAACCAATTGATAAATTATCAGAAAAAGAAGTTTTTGAAGTGTTGTCTTCCATTTATGATAAATACATGATATATAATATTTATAAAGCAACAAACACAATAAAGTTAACTCCGACAGTCAAGGAATTATCTGATAAAAAAGTTTTTGATGTGAATTTTGGGGAAAAGATTTTATATTTTTATAAATATAATTTTGTTTCCATAAGTAAAGGTGCCGAACACGAATGGTATAAAGTTCCTGGAAAAATATACGATATTATTAATGAAAGGGCTCAAAATTATCACTTATGGAAATTAGGTTTTAAACATCCGACAAATGATTTTTCTCTTTATGCCGATGTTAATTTAAAAGGTTTATATGTTTATACATTAGATGATACACCTGTAATTATCAGCAGTTCTTGTGACAGTGTTCGTTTTTATATATGGTCACCCGACAGCAGTTTATTGTCATTATTATTTGATGATAATAAGAATTATAGTGTTAATGATGGACTCATCGGCTTTTTTAACAAGGATAAGAATACTGTTATACTTATGGACAAAAAAACTGAGAATGATTTTGAAAAAGATATCCTATTAAAATTTGATGAAAAATTAAATAAAAATGAACACATTTATTGGCATTTTATTAAATGGCTTGAAAACGACAAAGCAATTATTAAAGGATATCATTCGTGTTTTGAAGATTTTTTTATTATAGATGGACACTCAGGTAATATTCTTGAAAAACATGTAGGCGGATATAAAGAAATATATTCTAGTAATATTGATGCACAAAAAGGGAAAATCAAATATAAAACTGGTTATGAAAAATTTATTTTTTATAAAAATGGAAATTTAAAGAAAAAAATATATGATATTGGTTTATATGGACCCGGACAAATAGCGGAGATACACTACATCTTTAATAAAATAGGAAAATTAAAAAATATTGAAGTATACAAATGTGATAAAGGATTTAAAAAAATCCTATTTAAAAAGGCGGATTTTTAATAATCCAATAATTTTATGTTCACGTATCCTGAAAAATTTGACGGAATAGTAGTCGCAGACCTTGGCCTACAGGAAAAAAAATGCAAGAGAATGAAAGTAATTTAGATTTAATGCCGCAGGAAATTTCGTCCGTTCCGGTGGAACAACAGGAAGAAATTTCAGAACCGAAACTGTCCTTAAAAGAAAAGACAATAAATTTTTTGGATAATTTTATTGCTTACGGACTTGGTTGTCTTTCGTTTCTGATTGCCGTCGGTTTTTATCTGAAAACTTATGACTCCTGCATGATAAAAATAACTTTTCTACAAATCGGCGGTTCAGTAATTATCGGTTTATGGCTTGTAAAAACATCTATTGAAAGAAAAATTTTAATTACAGATGAACAGAAAAAAATTTTATATCCTGTTTTGGCTTTCGCTTTATGGGGAATAGTTTCATATTTGCTGACAGATTTTAGAGGTGCTGCATTTGAAGAACTTACAAAAAGGATTATTTATGTCGGAATTTTTGTAATAATATTTCTTGATTTTAACGAGAAAAAACGAAATATAATAATTTTCTTTTTAATCGCCGCAACTCTTGTTTCAACAATTTATGGTTTAATCCAATTCTTTGATTCAAGATTTTATCCGCCTAATCCCGCCGTCGGATTAGACCCGTTCATCTGGCGACAGGCATTCGGTAAAAGAATTTTTTCTACATTCGGCAATCCTGGTTTTTTTGCTAATTTTTTGTTACTTGTCTTTCCCATATGTCTTTCACTTTTTCTAATCAAGTCATCAAAAAAATGGTTTCTCGGCATCCTGTTATTTCTTATTTTATTTAATTTAATATTCACATACAGAATCTCTCCGCCCTTGCATTTCCCAATAGGACTTTTTATATTTTTGCTTTTTATTAGAAAATACATTCTCTTGCAAAAATATAAAAGAATATTTTTAACAGTATTTACATTTTTACTTTGTGTATATATTTTATTAAAAATTATTTCATTTAGCGAAAAACGAGAATCTATAGGATTTAAAAAAGCAACTTTTTCAGCGACAATTGAAATGATAAAAGACAGACCTGTTTTGGGAAGCGGAATCGGAACATTTAAGATAATTTATCCTGCGTATAGAAAACCAGAGATAATTTTGTTTGAAGGAAGACATAACACGGAAACAGACCATGTTGAAAATGAATTTTTAGAGATTTGGAGCGAGGAAGGAATTATATGCCTTTTATTGTTTTTGTGGTTTCTGTTTGCATTTTTTTACAACGGTATTAATAAATTAAAATCGGAAATGGGCATATCCGAAAAAATCTTACTTATAGGATTTATTACTTCAATTTTAAGTTTTTATATAATTTCAATGTATTTTGGTGTAGGGTACAGATTTGTTGCTCCGGGATTTTTTGTGTGGCTTGTAATGGGACTGGCGGCAAATACTATTATAAAACCAAAATATTCCGAAAAATCGCAGATTTGGGAAGGATTCAGGGTTATAATTTGTGCCGTTGGTATTATTGTAATTCCGTTTTCAATTTTATATTTTCCGAGATATTTTGTTGCGGACAAGTATCACAATATCGCAATTTTTCACTCAAAGCGTGGCGAATGGGAAAAAGCGATTAAACATTACAATCTTGTTTTAGACAATAATCCGAATTACATTATGGCTCATTATTTTATGGGAAATGTATATAATGACAGGTGGAAAGATGGCGACCCTGAGCGTGCGTTAAAAAAATACGAAGATGTAAAAAAACTGGCGCCGAATTATGTTCAGGTTCATATGCAGGTAGCAACCGTTTATGCGAAACTTGGTAAATGGGAAGAGGCAATAGAAAACTACAAAAAATACTTAAAAGTTGACCCTGTATGGGAAAGAACATATCCGGCATTGGCAATGGCATATACTTCCCTTGGAAAATATAAAGCAGCAGAAAAAACATTTATATCTGCTCTGAAATGGCATCCGGAAAGTGCTGATATATTTTTAGGCATTGGTAATGTTTGTTATACGCAGAAAAAGTTTAATGCCGCCGAAAAATTTTATAAAAAAGCACTTGAAATAAAACCGAAAAATAAAGAGGCGGTAAAAAACTTAAAAATTTTATATGAAAAAACTAAAAAATAATATGTTCACATATCCTGAAAAATTTGATGTGATTGCGATTGATGGAAGTCCCTTCAATTTTCAATGATAGGCGAAAAACTTGAGCGGGAAAAAAGAGAGTAAAGATATGAGCAAAGAAATTAGCATTGTTGGAGCATACGGCAAGATAAAAGAAATTTTAGAAAGTGCCCGCAGTAATTCTTACCGGGCGGTAAACTTCGCTATGGTTCTGGCATATTGGAACATAGGGAGAATTATCGTTGAAGAAGAGCAGAAAGGTAAAAACAAAGCGGATTATGGCGTATATCTTATAAAGGAACTTTCAAACAGATTGCAAAAAGATTATGGTGCAGGATTTAACGAGACAAACTTAAAATATTTCAGACAGTTTTATATTGCCTTCCCAATAAGTCACGCGGTGCGTGACCAATCTCAGATTGCTAAAAAAAGCCACGCAGTGAGTGGCTTTTTCTCTATTTTGCTGAATAAAAATCTATCCTCTAAATTGACATGGACGCATTATCGCCTATTGCTTAAAGTAGATAATTCATCGGCAAGGGAGTTTTATATAAACGAATGCATTGAAGGTAATTGGAGTACCCGGCAACTTGAACGGCAGATAAATTCCTTTTATTACGAGCGGATTTTGGCAAGTAAGGATAAAAAAGCAGTGGCAAAAGAATCATTAAAGACAGCAGATAAATTAAAAGCCACACCAAATGATGTTATCAAAGACCCGTATATTTTGGAATTTCTCGGGTTAAAAGAAAATAAAAAATATCTTGAGTTAAATATAGAAAAAGCGATTATAGACAAACTTCAAGAGTTTCTGCTTGAACTTGGAAAGGGTTTTTGTTTCGTCTCCCGCCAGCAGCGGATTTCTACAGAAAGCCAGCATTTCTACATAGACCTTGTATTTTATAATTACATTCTGAAATGTTTTGTTCTGATTGATTTGAAAGTCGGGAAACTTACTCATCAGGATATAGGACAGATGGATATGTATGTCCGCTTGTATGAGGATAAAATCAAACCCGAAGGGCATAATCCGACAATAGGAATAATTCTTTGCGCCGAAAAAGACGAGACGGTAGTCAAATATTCCGTATTAAAGGAAAACAAACGATTATTCGCCTCAAAGTATAAATTATATCTTCCCACTGAGACGGAATTGAAAAAAGAACTTGAAAAAGAAAGGAATCTTATTGAAACAGAGCAAAAATTAAAATAGAGTTTGCCCGGTACTTATCCGGAAAAATTTCACAGAATTGTAGTCGCAGGCATTGGCATGTGAGAGGAAAAAATGCAAAAACTTTTTCAAAATAAAAAAAGAATATTTTTAACCTTTATCATTTTAATATCAACGGCTATCTATATAAATGCCTTGAAAAGCGAATTCGTTTTTGACGATGAATTTATTGTTGAGAAAAATACTTTAATTAGAAGTATGAAAAATATTCCCCAAATTTTTGTAAGTAGTTACTGGGGTGAACATTCAAAAGATACTTTGCTTTATCGTCCGATAGTAATTACTACCTTTGCTATTGATTATAGCATCTGGAAATTAAAACCATTCGGATATCATCTTACTAATGTAGCAATTAACACCGTAAATTGTGCTTTGTTTTATTTTTTTACATTACTTATTTTTTCATCATTATCAGTTGAGAATAAACTTACACAGAAACATTATCTGTTCGCTTTTATCAGCGGTTTAATATTTGCCGTTCATCCCGTTCATACGGAGGCAGTAACAAATATTGTCGGCAGAACGGAACTGTTGACTATGTTTTTTTACATTTCAGCGTTTATGCTGTATGTTAAATTAAACCATCGTTTTTATTTTTACTGGTTATCGTTAGTATGTTATTTGCTTGGGCTACTGTCAAAAGAAATGGCAATTACATTGCCGGCTATATTGGTGTTGTATGACCTGTTGATTTATGGTATTAAAAATATAAAACCGCGGATTAAATATTATTTCGGCTACGGTTTTATAGCAATTTCATATTTTGTTCTGAGAACTTTGGTATTGGGAAAAGTTGCCGGACAGGAACAAGTATGGATGATGGCAGAAGATACTTTTCCAATAAGATTTTTTACGATAATAAAAATACTCGGATATTATGTAAAACTTTTATTTCTGCCGTTTGGGTTAAGACCGGAATATGAGGGAATAAAAGCGATTTCAATAACCGAGCCGGCTGTTTTTACTTCTATTTTATTTTTTATAGTTTTAATAGCGTTACTAAAAAAATATCATCATAATAAAATTTTGTTGTTCTCTATTTTATGGTTTTTTATCACCATTTTACCAGTATCTAACATTATACCTATCGGTGGTTTTATCGGAGAGCGGTTTCTATATTTGCCCTCAATAGGGTTTTGTTGGATAGTAGGCGAATTTTTTTCCACAAATGAGAAAAAGTATTATTTATCATTTCGCTTTATTTTCTTAATCGTAATTATTACTTTTTTTTCCGTGTCCACTATAAAGCGGAATAATGATTGGTTAACAGATTACACTTTATGGATGGCGACATTAAAAATTGACCCAAATAATTATAAAGCGCATTATAATCTTGGTGTAATCGCGAGGGAAGAAAAAAGGTATGAAGAAGCCGAGAAAAAATTAAAAAAAGCGGTTGAACTTCGCCCGACGTCCATACCGGCCCATAGTGAACTTGCATTTTTATATTTTAAGCAAGAATTATGGGACAAGGCAATTGAAATGTATAAGAAGTCATTGAATTTGATAGATTTTTATGAGACACAAGGTTTAGATTTAAAAAAAGATAAATCCGGTCTTTATCGTGATTTAGCAATGTGCTACAATAAAAAAAAAGATTTTTCATCGTCTATAGATTCCTACTTAAAAGCGATAGAATGCAATCTTCATGATGCAGATGCTTATTATAATTGTGCAATTCAATATAAAAAAACGAATGATTATAAAAATGCAGAAACTTTTTTACAAAAAACGATTGGACTGAAACCGGACTATGTTAATGCTTATATTGAACTCGGTGCTTTATATTACTCAAAAGGTGCGATGCAAAAATCCGTCCAATTCTATGATAAAGTATTGGAATATGATAAAACAAATTTTTTAGCACATTATAATATGGCAATCGCTTATGAAAATTTGAATGTAAAAAAAGCAATTGACCACTGGAAAAAAACGATTGAAATATTGGAGAGCGGGAATAATACCGAACAGAAGAAATTGCTACCCGAAATAAAAATTCACTTGCAGCAGTTAGAAAAAAAATATTAAAATATGTTCACTTATCCGGAAAAATTTGATGTGGTTGTGGTAAAATATTTTTTCAGATAAAATCACTTGACAAATTAACCATTATCGTATAGTATATTACTCAACAGGTAATTTGCTTTACATAAAAGGTTTATAAAAATGAAAACGCTCGGGAAAATCAGCGCCAATCTTATAGCCGAACTTTACGATGAAAACAGGTCGGTTTTTACGATTGACGATATCGTCCGCATAAATAAAACATCCCGCACGAATGCGGCGAAGTTAGTTTTTGATTTAATCAAAAGAAAGATAATTCATCGGCTTAAAAAGGGTAAATACGTTATTATTCCGCAAGAACTTGGTTCAGCGGATACATTTACAGGCAATTTGTATCTGGTGGCAAAGGAAATTGTAAATACACAGAATTACTATATTGCCTTTTATAGTGCTATGAAATACTGGGGAATGACGACACATCCGATTATTAAAGTATTTATTGTTACATCAAAAAGACAATTTCCGCCGAAAGCCCTTGCCGATAAAATTTTATTTGTATTCGTTAATAAAAAAAATATCTGGGGAGTAAAAAGCGAATGGATAACAAAAACGGCAACGGTCAACATTTCCGATATTGAAAAAACGCTCGTTGACGCACTTTCCCATCCCGAATATTGCGGCGGGATTACGGAGGTCGCCAAGGGTATCTGGTTGGTTAAAGATAAAATAAACTTCAAACGGCTCATTAAATACATGATAAAATATAACAAAAAAGTGGTCGCTAAAAGATTGGGTTATATTCTTGAAATACTCGGCATAGATGCCGGCGATACATTTACAAAACTGAAAACTTATGTTTCAAGCAGATATGATTTATTTGACCCGACCTCTGAAAGAAAAAGTATTGATAAAAATAATTGGCGTTTGATTGATAATATCGGAAGCAAACAGATATTAAAAATTATATCCGCATAAAATTATGATTGATTACAATTATGTAAGAAAATTGAGTGGAAAAATCGGTATTCCGGAAGAAACCATTGAAAAGGACTTCTGCATAGAATTATTGCTCAGCCGATTTTGTAACAGTGCCATCCTAACAAAAAATTTGGTATTTCGCGGCGGGACAGCATTTAAAAAAATATATTTTCCGGAGTTTCGCTATTCGGAGGATTTGGATTTTTTACTAAAATCCGACGGTAATTTGAATATTTATGAAAAAACCATCGGAGATATGTTAAGTAAAGCATCGAAGCGGTTGCCCGTTGCACTGAAAATTAAAAGTGTTTTTTATCCCCAGCATGGGCATTTGCAAATGTTTGTTTCATATGATATTATTCCGGAAATTCATTCCGCCAAAGAACTGAAGATAGACATAATTGAGGACAGCACTGTATTGCCTTCCCGAAATAGAAAAATAAATTTTTCTTATGAATATTTTAAAAAGTCAGATTGTTTTCTGAATACATATAATTTGGAATCAATAATTGCCGAAAAAATCGGTAGAATTTTGGATGTGGTAGATGAACCGCGCGATTTGTGGGATTTACGGTATTTGCTGAAATCAAAAATAAAAATTAGAGATGCCAAAAAATCATTCGGGAAAAAATACGGGACAGAAATAAATATATCAAGTTTGCTTAATGCCGTAAAAAATAAAAATTACAAAAAAATGTGGGATGTAAGGTTGAAAAACCAATTGCCGAATCTCACCGAGTATGAAACAGTTGTTAAAGAACTTGAAATTTTAATAAAATCCTACTTTGGCAATGTGCAAAAATAGTTATGTTCACATATCCTGAAAAATTTGATGTGATTGTTGTTGGTGCCGGGCATGCGGGTTGCGAGGCAGCTTTAAGTTCAGCGAGGATGGGGATGAAAACCCTGCTTTTGACAATCAATGCCGATACCGTTGCGCAGATGTCCTGCAATACTGCCATCGGCGGTGTTGCAAAAGGCCAAATCGTCAGAGAAATTGATGCGCTCGGCGGTGAGATGGCAAAAAATACGGATAAAACAGGTATTCAGTTTCGCATTCTTAATCGCTCAAAAGGCCCTGCTGTTCAATCACCCCGTGCACAATGCGACAAAAAACTTTATCAGTTCACGATGAAACACACGCTTGAAAAACAAAAAAACCTGCGGTTCATTCAGGCGGAAGCGGTTGAAATTTTAACCTCCGGGAAAAAAGCAATCGGTATTATCGCAAACCCGTCAATAAAATTTTTCGGAAAAGTTATTATTGTTACTACGGGCACTTTTCTGAAAGGGCTTATTCACATAGGAGAAACAACTTTTCATTCAGGCCGAAGCGGCGAGTTTGCGGCGATGCATCTTTCTGACTCACTGAAAAAACTTGGATTTGAGGTGGGGCGACTTAAAACAGGTACACCGCCGAGAATTAACGGAAAAACGATTGATTATTCAAAATGTACCGCTCAACCCGGCGATGAACCTGCCATACCCTTTTCATATTTTACAGAAAAAATAACTCAGAAACAAATTCCTTGTTGGCTCACTTATACTAATGAAAAGACACACAAAATTATTTCAGAAAATTTTCATCGTGCGCCGCTTTTCTCGGGTCAGATTAAAGGAATAGGACCCAGATATTGTCCGTCAATTGAGGATAAAGTAAAAAAATTTCCGGAAAAAAACCGCCACCAACTCTTTCTTGAGCCGGAGGGATATAATACGGAAGAGGTCTATTGCAACGGGCTTGCGACCTCGCTTCCTTACGATGTCCAGTATGAAATGTTGAGGATGATAGACGGGCTGGAAAATGTAGAAATGATAAGACCCGGTTATGCGATTGAATATGATTTTTGCCAGCCGACACAACTGAATCCTACGCTTGAAACAAAAAATATTGAAAATCTTTTTTTTGCCGGACAGATTAACGGAACTTCCGGTTATGAGGAGGCGGCTGGTCAGGGAATAATTGCCGGAATAAACGCAGTTGCAAAAATAAAAGGTATTGAGCCGCTGGTTTTGAGACGGGACGAAGCGTACATCGGAGTTTTAATAGACGATTTGGTGACGAAAGGAGTTCTTGACCCTTACAGAATGTTCACCTCCCGTGCCGAATACCGTTTGCTTTTGCGTGCAGATAATGCCGATTTGCGTCTGATGAACTACGGTTATAAATACGGTTTGATTGACGGCGAAATTTACGAAAAGTTTAAGCGGTACAGGGAACTTGTTAAAGGAAACAATTCCGGGTTTGACGGAGATATTTCACCGTGGACAAAAGAGAAAGCCGACTATGAAATTGAAATAGAAAAAAAATATGCCGGCTACATAAAAAGACAACTCTCGGATGTTGAGAAATTCAAAAAAATTGAGAGCAAAACAATTCCGGAAAAAATTGACTATGACAAGATTCCGGGTTTGTTGACGGAAAGCAGGCACAAATTAAATCAGGTACGGCCGGTTTCCATCGGTCAGGCATCAAGAATTTCAGGGGTTACGCCCGCGGATTTAAGCATAATTATGATATGGCTAGAAAAGAAAAAGCGGATAAAAAAGGCAAATTATGAATAATTTTGCAAGTAATGATGTCCCGTTGGATGTTCTTGACACCGAACTTGTTTTGGAGGTCACTTCAAAAAATATTTTAGGATTTAAAAAACTGTTCAAATTTTTTGATGCCCATTTTGAGTATAAAAATTTTTTCGGAAGAAAAAGAAAGGTATATTACAGTTTGATAGAAAAAATTTACTGTGTTAAAAACAAAATAAAAATAAAACTTTATGGTAAAATGTTCGCCATAACGTTATGCGGTGTTAAAAATCCCGGAGTGAATTACGAAAAATTGAAAAAACTTACCGGTTTCTGAATATGTCATTTTTAATTTTTAATTTTTCATTTTTAATTTATCTGTACACCATGTATCCGACGATATCGCCCTATCGCGACAGCGGTGATATGCTCGTTTCCGCATTTACACTGGGTATTGCTCATCCGCCCGGTTATCCGCTTTATGTTTTGTTGGGGAAAATTTTTACTGTTTTGGTTCCGGCAGGTTCCATCGCATATAGGGTAAATTTGCTCTCCGCATTTTTCGGTGCATTGAGTTGCAGTGTCCTATATTTTTTGATTAAAAACCTGTATGAAAAATTATTCACGGATAAAAAAATCCTGAAAGTTTTTGTTTGCTTGTTTGTTGTTTTACAATTCTGTTTTAGTTCATCGATGCACTCATTAAGCATCGTTTCGGAGATGTATTCAATAAACGCATTTTTTGCCGTTCTGATAATTTACCTTTTCCTTCTACCTTCTACCTTCTACCTTCTACCTGCCTTTCTGTTCGGTCTGGGTCTCGGCAATCATCAGACGCTTGTGCTTATAGTTCCCGGAATAATTTATTTACTGATTAAGCGATTAGGCAAAACCTTTCTACCCTCTACCTTCTACCTTCTACCTGCCTTTTTGCTGGGTTTCTCCATCTATCTTTTTCTACCTATTCGGTCTGCACAAAATCCGACAGCAAATTGGGGCGACCCGTCGGCTTCGGCAAGAAACTTTTACAGGGTTTTGACCCGCGCCGATTACGGCGGAGTTCGTCTTCATCCCGAAAAAAGCCCGACGGAGCAGAACGCTTCTACGGTAGCAAAAAATATTTTTAATTTCCTGAAAGTATCAACGGAAGATATTTCCGGAAATGGTTATGTTTTTAGCAATATATTAAAGATTGCATGGATTTTCGGGACGTTAATCTATATTTATTTTGTAATAGATAAAAAACTTTTCTGGACGCTATTTTTGCTCTGGTTTTTTTCGGGTCCCGTGTTCTTTGTCGTATCAAATTTGCCGCTCTCCGATAAAACTTCCTTGCCGATTTTGGAGCCGTATCTTATTATGCCGTCAATTATTTTTATGGTTTGGTATAGTTTCGCGCTTTTTTATGGATACACAGTTATAAGTAAATTGTTGAAAGTGAGCGAAAAAATTATTATTGTTCTTGTTTTTGTCGGTCTCTCCGGATTATTTTTATATAGATTGCCGCAGTTGTCAAAACGGTATGAATTTATCGGATACGATTATTCAAAGGACTTGCTCAAAACACTGCCAAAAAATTCGGTATTATTTAATCCGGACGATACGACAACTTTTACTCTTAAATATCAGCAGGATTGCCTTCAAAAAAGAAAAGATGTTAAACTGGCAGTTTTTTACAAAACATTGTGGGGTTATCAACAACTGAAAAAGAAGTATCCCGAGATTTTACCTGAATATGAGATAAAATCAGGGATTGAACTTGAGGCAACACTTTTGTCGTATAATTTTGAGCGTTTTCCTTTTTACTCGGATAATATATCCAAAATTCCGCCGAACTATAAAATTACACCCCGCGGGATTCTTTACAGCAATTCGGATATTTCATCGTCGGAAAAGATGTTTGATTTTTATATTTTGCCCCCTCGCACTTTCGGAAAAAAGAGGTTTTTCACCAATCAGATAATAAATTATTACTCCGCGGGATACAACAATCTGGGGCTTGTATTTAACGAAAAAAAATTATACAATAAAAGCGTTCCGCTCTTTGAAAAAGCAATTTCTGTTGACCCGTCGCTTTCGCAGGCGTATAATAATCTGGGCGTAGTGTATTGGGAAAAAATGGATTATGAAAAAGCGGTCGGGTATTTTTCACAGGCACTTAAAAATGCTCCGAACGACGAAGGCGTAAAAAGAAATCTTTTTATGGCACAGGAAAAAATCAGATGACTTCTGAAAATTTGAAAGTTTTTTTGGACGGGCTTAAGGTTCTCAACATAAAACTTGACGAACAGCAAATAGAAAAATTTTCGGTCTATCTTGACGAACTGAAAAAGTGGAATGGGCGGTTTAATTTGATAGGTCCCGCAACGGACGAGGAAATAATTAAAAGACATTTTCTGGATTCGTTAAGCATAATTTCGGTTTTACCGTCTACCGTCTACCGTCTACCGTTTTAGACATCGGCTCCGGGCCGGGTTTCCCGGGCATTCCTGTAAAAATAGCATTGCCGGATATTTCACTGACGCTTTTGGATTCATCAAAAAAGAAAACGGAATTTTTGAGGCATCTGTGCAAAAAATTAGATATAAAAGCGGAAATAATCTGTGACAGGGCGGAGAGTATAGCCAAAATGTCTACGCAACGGGATAAATATGATTTTGTGACGGCAAGAGCCGTAGCCAAATTGTCAACAGCGGAAAAACTCTGCCTGCCTTTTCTTAAAAGTAAAGGAACCTTAATTTTACAAACAGGAAATAAAACAGATATCAAACTGAAAAACGGAGAAATTATGAAAAAGTTTAATCTGCCGGGAAAAATCCTGCCTGGCCGTGTGGTTTTATCAATCAGAAAAAAACCTTCGGGGTTTACGCTTATTGAACTTATGATAGTTGTTGCGCTCATTGGCATTCTTGCTTCCATTGCAATTCCCAAATTTGCGGAAATGATAAGAAGAACAAAACAGGGGAAAACAAAAGGGGAGTTGGGAAATTTAAGGAGCGCAATAACCCTATATTACAGCGATTTTGAAGGGATGCAATATCCTCAAAATGCCGTTGCTATTTCTAATGAAACCGGTCCTGTGCAAACAAAATATCTGTCAAAAATGCCGACCGTAAAACTTGGGTTAACCAATTATCAGGAAACGACCGATATTGATGATTTTAATGTCGGGGATGCTTTAACCGATTTGGGAAATTGGGGCTACATTTCAACCAGCGGCAGTGTTTTTGTAAATTGCGCCCACACCGATTCCAGCGGTAATTTCATAAGCAGTTGGTGAAAAGATGCGCCCGTAGCTCAACCGGATAGAGCGGCTGGCTTCGAACCAGTAGGTTGGGAGTTCAACTCTCCCCGGACGCTTTTTACTTTTTAACAACAAAAAAAGACGACTGAGATTTATATCAGCCGTCCTTTTTGTTTTTTTCAAAATTTATGCTGCACCGGTTATTATGTATGTTTTTCCGGTTGCTATGTCGGTATAGGTTCCCGTTCCGTCGGCGCTTATTTCAATAGTTGCAACTGTTGTTCCGTCGGCTGACTTGACCACTCCGCTTACGCTTCCGTCGGACTTAAATGTCATAGTTCCCGTCTCGCCCGTTGAAGATGTAAATGTCTGCGTGCCCGAAACAGGCCCTTTTTCCCCAACATACATATCAACAGTAACATTTAATGTCTGACCCATGTGCAACGTAACCGTTCCGCTGCCTGTCATGTGGGCGGGCTTGGCATCCGTCGCTTTTTGAGCCATCGCCGAGTTCAATGTCAGATTGATTGTGCCGCCGGGAATATTTCCGGTAACGGTATTTGTCATTGAATCCGGAAAGTTTGTAATGATAAATAAAGCAAACCCTTGCAAATCGGTTTGCAATTCTGGGAGCGAAGTAATCTCGTGCCACGCAATCGGCGTGTTACCGCTCAATTTACAAACCATTGACGGAATGTATCTCGGAAATGTTGTTGTTAGTCCTATCGATGATGTCAGAATTTTATCCGTCTCCAATAACGACTGCGAAGCATATAAATACAAATTTTCCCATGATGTTCCAAAAGGCCCTTCAAGATTGAAATAAACAACCTCGCTTCCTTTCTTGAATTGAATTGTTACCGTCATTCCCATTGGGTCGGTAATCGTGTATTTTCCTTCCGCATCTGCTTCGCCGAGTTCCTGCATTTTACTTCCGACTTTTGCAGGAGCGCCGTAAGTAGGAGTGGTCCCCGCACCGGCACCGTAACCCGAACTCTTGAAAAGTGCCACAACCGCCGAAGCCATCGGACTACTTTCATATGAATCCGCACTTGTTCCCGTCAAAAGTGCCGTTTTCTTTTCGTTCTTACCGCAACCAACAAAGGCAGTAAGTAGTAAGTAGTAAGTAGTAAGTAGTAAAACTGAATTAAATTTTTTCATCTAAATCCACCTCCCCTTAAATTTCAAATTTGTAGGAACCCGAAAGAATAACCTTCCAGTCCCATGAATCATAAAAATGATTCAATCCCGCTCTGTAATCCTCGTCGCCAACCGCGAAAGCGACACCAAGTTTAAGTTTCAGTGCGTCTTTTACATATTGACTTCCGACCAAAAGGTCAATCGTTGAACCATCGGAATCGTCATCTTCTGTATCGTTAACTTTCGTTTTGCCGAAAATCTGTCCTTGCGCTTCACCGATAAGCGAAATCGCATCCATCGGATATTCTACTGCTGCCCTTAAAATGAGCGGGTCGCCGGGGTCATATTCAACATCATCTTCATCTTCGTATTTCGTTTTTACCAAATATCCGAGATTACCGGATACTTTTACCGGTTCCAAATCGCCTGTCGCAATTAGCATTAAGCCGACATTGGTTCCCTCGCCGAGCATTTTATCCACATCGCCCGTCGGTGTCTGCACATCCAAACCGATTGCGATGTTTTCACTGATGCCGACTTTTCCGCCAACTGCAATCTGGCCCAATCCCGCCTCATCAGAGTCCGCCTTTGTTGTGTCAATTTCCAGTTCCGATTTCCAAGAACGATACGGGAGATTAAGATTTAACTGCAATTTGTCCGTCACGCCATACTTCACAGGTATTTGAGCGACTACAAGAGACACTTTATTATCACCTGTAAATGTTCCATCCCATTCCCATTCATCTACACCGTAAGAAGCAGTAAGTCCGATTTCAATGTTTCCTTTTTCAAGGCATTTCGCCTCTTCGGTTAAAATCGGCTCCGCTACAATAATTGATGTAGCAAACAACATACAAAACCATGCTGTCAAAAATTTCCTCATCAAAAATACCTCCTCGCATAAACATTCCGCCGATATTATTTCGGCATTTGCCGTATTTATAGCACAAATTGGCAATTTTGTCAAGTACTTTTTTGTTGACTTATTATTTTTTTTTAGTAAAATGAGATTGTTCCTATGTGAATGTCAAGTAAC
>DHFT01000005.1 GCA_002402375.1 Elusimicrobia bacterium UBA4817
TTGCCACGGTAGCTCAGTCGGTAGAGCGACAGACTGAAAATCTGTGCGTCGGCGGTTCAATTCCGTCCCGTGGCAATTTGCGAAGCAAAATTGCCACCAAATCACAGCGTCACGTTGATTCCGTCCCGTGGCAATTTGCGAAGCAAGATTGCCACCAAATCACAGCGTCACGTTGATTCCGTCCCGTGGCAATTTGTAAAAATTACATCTACTTTAATCGTGGAGCGAGGGTGTTGCTGAACAGAACTTCACGGAGTTCCGCATTCGCATTCAGCGGAACGAGTGAGAGCCCGCCTGCAGAGGCGAGGCGGTTCTGTGAGGCAATTCCCGAGCGAGTATTTGCCGGCGTAGCTCAGTGGTAGAGCAACGGTTTCGTAAACCGTAGGTCGGTGGTTCAATCCCACTCGCCGGCTGAAAGTTTAAAAATTTTCTCACGGGGACTTCCTGTGGTCGCTATGAATAAAAAAATTACAGACATCTGTTCAAAAACAATGCTTTACGGGACTCCGATTTTTTATTTTTTAATGGCGGTTGCTTTTTATTTAAGAACATATGATTCCTGTCAGATAAAAATAACAATTTGTCAAATCGGTGGAACAATTTTGTTAACCGCTTTTCTGATAAAATTATTAGAAAAATGGAAAAATCCTTTCCCGCCCGGTTCGTTTCATTTGCTAATTCCCGTCGTCCTTGTGTTAATTTCAACAATATTTTCCGCCTCAATTTCGCCGTTAAAGAATGGTTTCGGAACTATGGATGAGTTCTTAAGAAGAATTTTTTATATTGCACTTTTTTTTGTAATAATCTCCGAGTTCCGGGACGAAAAAAGCCAGCGCCGACTTTTGAACTGGTTTCTTGCCGGTGCCTTTATTTCCGTTTTTTACGGCATTATACAATTTCTGGATACCAGATTTTATCCGCCTAATCCTGCCGTCGGGTTGGACCCGTTTATTTGGCGTCAGGCGTTTGGCACAAGAATTTTTTCAACTTTCGGCAATCCCAATTTTTTCGGCGATTTTCTGCTTCTTGCCGCACCGGTTATTCTTTCCTTTGCATTCGTAAAATTTTCAAAATTTCTGATAATTTTTTATATTATGACCGTTTTTTGTATTGTGCTTACTTATTCAAAGGCGGCATGGATTGGTTATTCGGCAGGGGTAATTGCATTTTCGTTTTTTGCAGTTGCATTTTTATTTCACGGTAAAAAAGAAACAATCAGGAAAATTATGTTCGGGATGTCGCTGGCGGTTTTTGCCGCTATGGTGCTCGGCGTTCTTGTGCTTACTCTTCAGCGAGTTGATTCGGTCAGGTTCAGGACGGTGACATGGCTGGGGACATGGGAAATGTTTAACAGGGTGCCGCATCCAGATTCATATCTTTACGACCGTTCCCCGCTGAAATGGAAAAGTTCCGTAAGAAAAGCAATCCATCCTTTAATAGGGACGGGCATCGGTTCTTTCAAGGCAGTTTATCCCGCATATCGTCGTCCGGAAATTATTCAACTTGAGGGTCGTTCAAATACTGAAAGCGACCATCCAGAAAATGAATTTTTAGAAGTGCTTTACGATGAGGGAATTATAGGATTCGGGTTTTTTATACTTTTGATTATAACATTTATCGTCGCTGCCGTTAAGCGGTTAAAAACTGTCCCGCCGCAATCAAAATTTATAATTCACGGTTTGATAGGTTTTTCGTCGGGAATAATTTCTCAACTTGCTCATAATACAATGTGTGTCAGCATGAGGTTTGTTTCTTCCGGTGTTATATTTTGGTTTGCGTTGGGAATGCTCGGTGTGCTTTCTCTACCTCAAATCCCAAAACCTAAAGTTGAACCCGTTTCACGAAAACCCCAGTTTATATCGGCAATTCAAATTGCCGTTATTATTTTGTGTCTGTATTTCGTAAAATATTTTTATGGATTTTTCCTTGCGGATAAGTTTCACAATATTGCTATTTTTCACTCTAAAAGAGGTGAGTGGTCTGCCGCACTTGAGAATTACCGGACTGTTATAAAATATAATCCCGACTATGTAATGACCCATTATTTTATGGGGAATGTCTACAACGACAGATGGGCATCCGGCGACCCGGAAAGGGTGATAGAAAAATACGAAGATGTGATAAAACTTGCGCCCAACTATGTCCAGATTTTCATGCAGATGGGAACTGTTCATTCAAAGATGGGGCGGTGGGATGATGCAATTGCTGATTATAGAAAATATCAGCGGCTTGACCCGGTATTTGAGCGGGCGTATCCGTCTTTGGGAATGGCTTATGCTCAACTTGGGTTATGGAAGGAAGCGGAAAATACTTTCAAAAGATATATTGCAAGGAATGACTGGTATCATTATTATTTGTGGCTTGTGAATAAAGATATGAAGGGGTATCTTAACGGCGTAAAGACAAATATTTTAAAACCGGACGCATGGTTGGGACTCGGTAATATTTACTATGCACAGAAAAAAATGTTTGCGGCCGAAACAATGTATAAAAAAATACTTAAAGATATTGACCCGAACAATGCGGAGGCGTTAAGAAATCTTGCCGTATTATACGAGAAAACGGGAAGACCGGACAGAGCACAAAACATTTTAAATCGCATAATTAAAAACAATCCTACCGTCCCGTCTCGCCGACCTCAATGAAAAATATTTTATACTTTGCCATCGTCGTAAGCCCCTTGATTTTTTTTACGAATGTAACCAGAAATCCCTACATTATTCAGGGGACAATTTTGTATATTTCATTGCTTTCAATTTTCGGATTATTTGCGATGCATTCTATTAAAACCGGAAAAATTATTTTTTACAGAACGCGGTTAGACCTGCCGGTTTTGATTTTTCTGGGTTGGACAATTTTCACATTTTTATGCGCTCTTTTTGGAAGTTATGAAATTCCCGGCTTCGGAAAAATCCCCGGATTTTCAACTGCAGCATGGTCGGAGGGCTTAAGAAACAATCTTTATATTTTAATTAATTGTGTTCTTGCTTATTATGTTGCTGTGAATTTAATAAGGGATGAAAAATCAATAAAAAAAGTTCTTTTTTTGTCTTTTATCGTAGCATTTATTGCAAGCGTTTATGCCGTTTTGCAGTATTTTGATATGGAACCGATTTGGCAGCAGACGGTTAATCCGTATAGTATGAAGAGATGCGTTTCTACTTTCGGCAACCCGGTTTTCATATCCAGTTTTTTGATTATAATGCTCCCGCTTTCAATTGTTTTATTCATATATTCCAAATCAAATTATTCAAAATTTTTGTATATTTCTTTGAAGGTAATTATGATTTTGGCGCTTTTTGCCACGATGGCGAGGTCTTCCTGGCTCGGTCTTTTTGCGTCGCTTGTTTTTATTATATTTGTATTTAAGAGAAAATTTTTTACTTACAAAAAATGGTTTATAAGTATGGTTTTAATTATATCGCTGGCAATGTTAATACCAACCAGATGGCAGAACGAGACAAAACCGTTCGGATTTTATGTGCTGGATCGAGCCGCCAGTATTTTCACAATTGAAAAATCCGGACCTGCCGCATATCAGAGATTTTTAATATGGCTTTCCGCATGGGATATATCAAAACAGAATCCTGTCGTCGGTTGCGGTTGGGGTCTTTTTGAAATGCTTTTTCCTTTTTATCAGCAGAGGTATCTTATTCATCCCAATCTTACCCAAAGAACCCACGCTAATAATGCGCATAATGTTTTTCTGGAAAATCTTTCGCAGACGGGGATTATAGGGTTGGGAATATTTTTGTGGCTTATTTTTTGCATCGTAAAGTTCGGTTTCCATCAGATAAAAAATGTAAAAAATGATTTTCAGAAAACTATTGCCGTCGGAATTTTTGCCGGTGTAATAGGGATGCTCGTAGATAACATAATAAATGTAACATTGTATTTTGTAATACCGGGATTTTTTTTCTGGATGAATCTCGGAATTTTAGCGGGTCTTGGGACATCCGAAAAAAAGATTATTCATCACAATAGTGTAACAAAAACAGTTTCTGTAATTTTTATAGCGGTTTCCGTTTTACTAATTAAAATGTATATCACCATATTTTATGCGGAAAAAAATTATTTTACCGGATTTAAACTTGCAAAAAGGCAGTCAACACCGATAGAGCAGGCGATTCCTTATTTGGAAAGAGCCCATAAACTTCGCCGTCTTGAGGTCAACAATAATTACGAACTCGCAAACGGATATGCCAGAATGTCCGCCCAGTTTAGATACGCCGGCGTTCCCGTGCAGGCGGATGAATATCAGAAAAAGGCAATCCGGTTTTACAAAGAGGCGATTGCTGCCAATCCAGGATACGACGAGATTTATTTTAATATGGCGACAATTTATGCACAAAGAAAAGAGTTTGCTCTTGCGGAGGAAAATTATAAAAGAGCGGTTTTCATAAATCCGTTTTCATTAGACGCTATTATGGGGCTCGGCAACATTTATCTTTTTATGGAAAAATATGAGCCGGCGAGGAATCTTTACCGTCGTGCAACTTTTATCAATCCGTCAAACAAAGATATATGGAACAATCTCGGTTATGTAAATATGAAGTTGAACCGAATAGCAGATGCAAAAGAATGTTACCAGAAAGCCCTTGCGATTGACCCCAATTTCGACCTCGCGAAGAAGAACCTTTACAACATAAATTCCGCGGTTATAAATAAACGGCAACCACAGATTGACGCAGATGGTCACAGATAAAAAGATATTAAAATCTGTGTGTATCTGCGGTTATAAATAAAAATGAAAAATAATTTTCAACTGATAATTTTTGACATTGACGGCACGCTTGTTGACACGCTGGACGACATTAGGGATTCAGCAAATAAAGTCCTTAAATATTTCGGGCTCAAAAAAGCGTCAAAAGAAAAAATCAAATATGCCGTCGGAAGCGGAGTAGATAATTTTTTTTCAAAACTCGCCGTTCGTGTTAGAGATATAGAAAAAGCAAAAAAACTTTTTACGGAAATTTATCTGAAAAATCTGACGACAAAATCAAAACTGTACCCGCAAATGCTTCATGTCATTAAAGAACTTAAAAAAAGAAAAATAATTTTATATGTTGTTTCAAATAAACCGCAGGTTTTTTCGGAAAAATTATTAAAGGTGCTCAAAGTAAAAAAATACTTTAAAAAAATAATAGGTATTAACAGCGAAGAAAAAAAACGGTTGAAACCGGCGCCATATTACATAAAAAAAATTCTTTTGAAGGAAAAAATAAAATCCGAAAAAACAATGATTGTAGGCGATAGCAAGACCGATATTTTGGCGGCAAAGAACTCAAAAATATTTTCCTGCGCCGTTCTTTATGGTTTCAGAACTTTCAAAGAACTCAAAAAATACAACCCGGATTTTTTCATAAAAAAACCGATTGATGTTTTGGATATAATAAAATGATTAGTCGCTTGCAAGCAAATATTCCCAAGGGGACTCCCTGCGGTCGTTTTGAGACGCTCGTTAGAACTTGCTCTGCAATTTACCCCTAAAGGGACTTCCTTTGGTCGCTCCTGGAAAGAAAAAGTTGTAAATTGAGGCTCTTCAAAAATTTCTTGCTCGCTCGGCTATTAAATTGTGAAATAAAATGATTATTGATTTTCACACGCACGCGTTTCCGGACAAACTTGCTGCCCGCGCGATTGCCAAACTGACATATCCTTCAAAAATTAAACCGTCTTTTGACGGAACCGTTTCGGGCTTATTAAAATCAATGGATGCAGCGGGTATAGAAAAATCGGTCGTGCTGAACATTGCCACCAAACCGTCGCAGACGGACAATATAATAAAATGGTGCACAGAAATTAAAAGTGAAAGAATAATTCCTTTTGCCAGCATTCATCCCGAAAATAAAAAGCCCGGTGATTTAATCAAAAAAATAAGCAGCGAGGGTTTGCCGGGAATAAAACTTCATCCTATGTATCAAAATTTTTATCTTGATGACGAAGAGATGTTTTTTATTTATGAAGCAATCGCAAAAAATAATCTTATTCTTTTACTTCACACGGGCTTTGACATCGCATATCCTGCCGATAGAAAAGCCGATATAAAACGGCTTAGGAAAGTAATTCTAAAATTTCCCAAATTAAAAATAGTTGCAGCACATACCGGCGGCTGGCGGATGTGGGATGAGGTGCTGCGGTTTCTCGCAGGGCTTGACATCTGGATTGAGACATCAATGACGCTTAAATATATTGAAGATAAAAAAATATTTTTAGAAATACTGAAAAAACATCCGTCGGACAAAATAATGTTCGGTACCGATACCCCATGGTCAAGCCAGTTAGAAGAAGTGAAATTGATGCAGGGTCTCCGGGATATTTCTGAAGATTTGAAAGAAAAAATTTTTTCCGGAAATGCAAAAAAACTGTTAGACTTACAATGAAAAGCAAAAAATACATGAAAATTTATACAGGAAAAACAAAAGATGTTTATTCAATACAGAATGACCACGGACATATTGTTATTCATTTCAAGGATTTCGCACTTTACAAAAACGGGATTTTGGACAGCGGCGGCAATGAATCAAAAAAAACTTTTAAGAATAAAGGCAAATGCTGTCTTTTTATTACCGATTATTTTTTCCGGTTTTTCGGAAAAACCGGTATAAAAACGCATTATGTTAAAAAACTGTCCGCCCGGAAAATGCTTGTGTTAAAAGCGAAGTCAATACCGATTGAGTTTATATTAAGAAATTACGCTTTCGGAACTTATATTGAAAGATTTCCTAAAATAAAAAAATACGCTAATCTCAACGGGCTTATTGAATTTACGCTGAAATCTGACAAGCGTTGCGACCCGTTTATATCCCAAAAAGAGGTTTTGGAATATGTCAGAAAGAAAGAATTGTCAGAGATAAAACGGGTGATGAAAAAAATAAATTCGGTTGTTAAAAACGTATTAAAAAAAAACGGAAACCGTATTAAACTTGTAGATTTTAAGGTTGAATTCGGTCGTCTCGGTCGAAAATTGGTCGTAATAGACGATTTTTCAACCGACACGGCGAGATTTTCAATAGCAGGTAAACTCTTGACCGCACCTGAACTTATAGGGAGCATTAAGTTATGACGGAAAAACAGAATGTTAACGAAATAATCAAGGCACTTACAAAAATTTCTCAGGCAATAACCTCTAAACTTTACCTTGACGATATACTGAAACTTGTCGTCACCGTTACCGCCGAAGCACTGGGTTCAAAAATATGTTCACTTATGCTTATTGACGAAAAAGGTGAATTGCCGATAAAAGCATCACAGTCAATTTCCGACCAGTATCTTAAAAAACCTCCGCTAAAAATTGGCGAAGGTCTTGCCGGAATGGTTGTCAAAGAAAAGAAACCGATGTTTGCTTACGACATATCAAAAGACAAATGTTATAAATACAAAGAGATTGCAAAAAAAGAGGGATTGAAGTCGGTTTTGTGCGTTCCGCTTTTAGTTAAAGACAGGGTTATAGGTGCAATTGATGTTTATACATCCGTTTTTCACAAATTCAAAAAAAGTGAAATTGACATATTAACTATGGTGGCTAATCAGTCGGCGGTGGTCATTGAAAATACCGAACTAATCGTCAAAACAAAAGTTATTTCCGAGGAACTTGAAACCAGAAAACTTGTTGAACGTGCGAAAGGGATTCTTATGAAACAGAATAGTATAGACGAATCAACCGCTTTTAGAATTATACAGAAACAGTCGATGGACAGAAGAAAATCAATGAAAGAAATAGCGGAGGCAATAATTTTGGTGGATGACCTCTCTGCCAGAGGCGGATCCGCCGATCTGTGTGGCGGAAAAAAATAAAAATTTAGAAAATCAAAAAAGTACTTGACAAAATTTAAAAATTCTTTATAATGTGAATAAAGGACAGAGTTGTCCTCATGCCAAAGACGGTGTGGGGATTTTTTGTTGACGAAGATGTCTTCAATTCTAATAAGGGTTGAAGATTTTTTATTTGTAGATTAGGCAGAATGAGAATGTTTTTTGTTAATAAAAGAATAATTTAAAATTATGGGATGTTCAATAGCAGGAATAATTGACGAGAAGGGAAATAGGTTTTCCGGAGAAAAGATAATTTGCGCTATAAAAAAAATGTATCTGCGTGCGAACGGTCTCGGCGGCGGTTTTGCCGGTTATGGCATCTATCCCGGCAATAAAGACGATTTTTGTTTTCACATAATTTATAATGACGAGCCGGTGCAGAAAAATACCGAAAATTATCTAAAACATGATTTTGAAATTGTAAAAGGAGAACCTATCCCGACCAGAACGGTAAAGTCAATCGTCAACCGCCCGTTATTGTGGCGATATTTCCTCCATGTAAAAGACGAAATAAAAAAACAGTTTTATGAAATGACGGAAGAGGATATTGTGATGCGTTCCGTTATGAAAATTAACGGTGCTCAGACCGGTGCTTATGTAATTTCTTCCGGTAAAAATATGGGAATATTCAAAGGCGTCGGATATGCTGCGGACATCGGGGAATTTTACAAACTTGAAGAATACAGCGGCTATTGCTGGCTCGCCCACGACCGTTTTCCGACGAATACTCCCGGCTGGTGGGGAGGGGCTCATCCTTTCGGACTTTTGAATTTTTCAATAGTTCATAACGGAGAAATATCATCTTATGGGATAAATAAACGGTATCTTGAAGAGTTCGGATACCAGTTGACGCTGCACACGGACAGCGAAGCGATTCTTTATCTTTTTGATTTACTTTTAAGAAAACACAAATTACCGATGTCGCTCGCCCATAAAATTTTGTGCCCGCCGTTGTGGTCGGAAATAGAAAAAATGCCGGCAGATGAAAAAAAGTTTTATGAGACGCTTAGAATAATTTACGGCAGCGCTTTGATAAACGGCCCATCGGCAATAATTGTTTCCGACGGTAAAAGGATGTTCGGATTTACCGATAGGATTAAACTCAGACCTTTGGTTGCCGCAAGAAACGGTTCAAAATTCTATTTAGCATCTGAGGAATGTGCCATACAGGAGGTTTGTCCGCTTAAAAAAGGCGATGTTTTTTTTCCTAAAGTAGGCGAACCTGCAATAGGGTCGCTCGGATAGAAAAATGAAAAAATCATTATTATTTCCGGATTTTACAGTTATAAGAGACCCCGATAAATGTATACAGTGCGAGGTATGTGTCCGTCAGTGCGCTTTTGATGCGCATTCCTTTGACAAGGCGGCGAATAAAGTTGAAACGGATGCTTCAAAGTGTGTCAGTTGTTTACGTTGTGCGACGATGTGCCCGACAGGTGCGTTGACAGTTTCGGAATATCAGCAGAATATCAGAAAAAATAAAAACTGGACGGATAAGCAAATAAAAGAATTGTACAAACAGGCCGAAACCGGCGGGATTCTTTTAACAGGAATGGGAACGGATAAGGATTATAAAATTATCTGGGACCATATCTTACTTGATGCCGCACAGGTTACAAATCCGTCTATTGACCCTTTACGCGAACCGATGGAATTACGAACATATTTGGGAAGCAAGCCGGATAAAATACAATTAAAAATTAAAAATGAAAAATTAAAAATTGAGAAACCACTTTCTACTTTCTACTCGCCGCTTACTAAATTACCGCCGCAGTTGAAACTTGAAACACCGATACTTTTTTCTGCAATGAGTTACGGTGCTATTTCGTTGAATACAATGCGTGCTCTCGCCCGTGCATCGGATGAATGCGGAATTTTTTACAATACCGGCGAGGGCGGTCTCCCGAAAGAACTATACAAATACGGAAAAAATACGATTGTTCAGGTTGCTTCCGGCAGGTTTGGTGTCGACCCGGATTATTTGGACGTTGCTGCTGCCGTTGAGATAAAAGTTGGTCAAGGTGCAAAACCCGGAATTGGAGGACATCTTCCCGGAGAAAAAGTAACGGACGAAATTTCTCAAACAAGAATGATACCGACGGGTACCGATGCGCTTTCACCCGCTCCGCATCACGACATCTATTCAATTGAGGATTTGTCGCAGTTGATTTATTCAATAAAGGAAGCGACGGAATATAAAAAACCTATAAGCGTAAAAGTTGCCGCCGTTCATAATATCGCAGCAATTGCATCGGGTATTGTCCGAGCGGGCGCGGATATTGTCGCTATTGACGGACTTCGCGGCGGAACGGGTGCGGCCCCGACGAGAATAAGGGATAATGTGGGGATACCCATTGAACTTGCTATTGCTGCGGTTGACAGCCGTCTTCGCGGTGAAGGAATAAGAAACAGAGCGTCAATTATTGCCGCCGGAGGTTTCAGAAATTCCGCCGATGTAGTAAAAGCGATTGCTCTCGGCGCCGATGCGGTTTATATCGGTACTGCCGCACTTGTCGCGATGGGTTGTCATCTCTGTCAAAAATGTTACACGGGAAAATGTAACTGGGGAATAGCAACGCAAGACCCGTATCTTGTCAAGCGGCTTAATCCTGAAATTGCATCTCGTCGGCTTGTTAATTTAATTAAAGCGTGGAGTCACGAGATAAAAGAAATTATGGGTGGGATGGGAATAAACGCCGTGGAATCGCTTCGCGGTAATCGTCTGCGTTTACGAGGATTTGACCTGCACGAAAACGAACTGAAAATTTTGGATATTAAACCTGCGGGAGAATCAATGTGAAAAAAATATATTTCAAAGAAGAATATTGTATGGCGTGCCGGTTGTGCGAAATTGCATGTCTTGTCGCCCATTCAAAATCAAAAAAAATAATTAAGGCGTATAAAGAGGAATTTCCGGGTTTAACTCCGCGTTTGATAATTGAACAAAAAGGTTCGCTTTCATTTGCAATTCAATGCCGTCATTGTAAAGATGCTCCCTGCGTAGAAGCATGTATTACCGGTGCTATGAAACGGGATAAAAAAACCGGCGTAGTTTCGCACGATAAGGAAAAATGTATAGGTTGTTGGATGTGTGTTATGTCCTGTCCGTTCGGAGTGATTTTAATGGATATAAAAGAGAAAAAAGTTGCTACGAAATGTGATTTGTGCGCTGATGTCGGCTCGCCCGCCTGTGTTGATGCCTGCCCGAATGAGGCGCTGGTATATAAAGAAAGTGAGAAAGTATAATGTAGCCCCCGACTTTAGTCGGGGGTGAGCGAAGCGAATATGAAAATGAAAGAAAAAATTGTAATTATCGGAAGTTCAGTTGCGGCGATTTCTGCGATAGAGTCCGTCCGCGAAAAAGACAAAAATATTCGGCTCATCGTCATTACAAAGGAAAAGGATTTGTTTTATTCAAGACCGCTGATTTCATATTTGAATATTTCCGATAAACAGTTTTATTATCGGGATAAAAATTTTTATAAAAAAAATAATATTGAGTTGATTTTTGATTCGGCGATTTCGGTAGAAAACGATTTTGTTGTTTTAAGAAGCGGAAAAAAAATTAAGTACTCAAAACTGCTTATTGCCGTCGGCGGAAAACCGATAATTCCGTCTAACATTTCCGGCATCACCGGTAAAAACGTTTTTACATTGACAACAAAAGATGATGCCGATAACATCAAGAAATTCTGTAAAAATCAAAAGCACGCAGTAGTAATCGGTTGCGGAATGATAGGAATAAAAGCCGCGGAGTTTTTGAAGAACTTGGGTTTACAGGTTGCGATTGTTGAACTTGCGGCTCAGCCGTTTGCGTCGGTATTGGATGACAAATCCGGCAAAATTGTTGCGGATGAAATAAAAAAACATGCGAAACTTATCCTGAATAATTCCGTCTATGAGATAAAAGAAAATCAATGTATTTTAAAAAACGGAGAAAAAATTCCTGCTGATATTGTTATATGTGCAATAGGGGTTGCGCCTAACTTGGACATAGCAAAAAAATCACAAATTAAAACAAACAGGGGAATTGTTGTAGATGAGTTTATGCGAACATCAAGGAAAAATATTTACGCCGCCGGCGATTGCACGGAAGCACTTGATATTCTTTCCGGCAAAAAAATGCCTATTCCAATTTGGCCCGTTGCATTCAGGCAGGGTTCCGTTGCGGGTAGTAGTATGCTCGTCGGCAATGTCAAATATGCCGGCGGTTTTGTGAGAAATTCAGTAGATGTTTTCGGGTTGCCGTTAATTACGCTCGGATTGAGCAACGACAAATCCGGCGAGGAAATTGTGTTTTCCGACGAAAAATCAAAAGTGTACAAAAAAGTAACAGTAAAAGACGGCAAAATAATAGGAGCAATTTTTGTCGGTGACATAAGCCGTGCGGGAATATTTACCGGAATGATAAAAGACGGGATTGATGTTTCAAATTTCAAGAATGAAATATTTTCGGAAAATTTCGGTTATATTTATGTCCCGAAAGAATTCCGTTCAAAAGAGGTTACTCCCATAGAGATATGATTATAAACTCACAAAATCTTACTCATAAAAAATTAAATGAGAAAATAAGAAGTGCGGTCAAATCCGGTGTTAATCGGATTGAACTTGAAAATGTTAACGGACAGAGATATATTGCTTCAGGGCTTAAAGCAAATGTAAAAATTGAGATACATGGTATCGCGGGAAACGACCTCGGAAGTTTTATGAGCGGTCCGGAAATAAATGTTTTAGGAAATGCGCAGGATTGCGTGGCAAATACTATGGATGCCGGAAAAATATCAGTTCACGGTTCTGTCGGCGATATTCTCGGATATGGTATGCGCGGCGGAAAAGTTTTCATCAAAGAAGATGCAGGTTATCGTGCCGGAATACATATAAAATCATATTTCGCCAAAGGCGAATCCGCCTCTGGCGGAAAAGAAATGGTTCCTGTTATAGTTATAGGCGGTAGTGTCCGTGATTTTTTTGCCGAGTATATGGCCGGCGGAATTATGATTCTTTTAGGTTTGTCCGGCGATAAAAATATAGCGGGAAATTTTATAGGTACGGGGATGCACGGCGGTACAATTTATATAAGAGGAAAAATAGCCAAAAGCCAACTGGGAAGGGAAGTGGAATTTGTGAAACTTGACAAATCCGATGATGAAATTATAAAAAAATATGTTTCTGAATTTTGCGGCGCCTTCAATCTTGACCGTAAAAAAATTCTCCGCGAAAAATTTGTAAAACTTAAAGCCATATATCATAGACCCTACGGAACAATATACGCGTATTAAAAAAACCCTCAAAATTTTATACAATAATAATGTAAAAAAAGTTGACATTTTTATAAATTTAAGTATAATCAAAAAAGTGTAAACGGGAGGCAAAACGATGTCATACAGAGAACAGATAATTTCAGAAATTACAAACCAGAGGGATTTATTCCAGACGATTAGTCCTGAAATGAAAGGGAAACCGATTTCGGAAATATACGGGCTCAACTCTTTTAACGACGAGGCAATGAAAAAACACCTGCCCGGCAAAATATATGAGGCATTAAAAAAAATAATCAAAGAAGGCGGAAGAGTTGAACCGGCATTAGCTCAAGTCGTTGCGCAGGGTATGAAAGAATGGGCGATAAGCAGAGGCGCAACACATTTTACGCACTGGTTTCACCCGATGACCGGTCTGACGGCGGAGAAACACGACAGTTTCCTGAATTTCAGCAAAGACGGTAAAGTCATAGAAAAATTTTCGGGAAGTAATCTTATACAGGGTGAACCGGACGCATCTTCGTTTCCCAGCGGCGGATTAAGAAGCACATTTGAAGCGAGGGGATATACTGCATGGGACCCCACCTCTCCGGCGTTTCTGGTTGAAGCCGTCAACGGCACGACGCTTTGCATTCCCTGCATATTTTTATCATATACGGGCGATGCGCTGGATAAAAAAGTTCCGCTTCTTCGTTCAATGGACAGGTTAAGTGAAGTTGCCGTAAAGTTCCTGCACCTTTTTGGAAATAAAAAAATAAACAGGGTTTATACGACTGTAGGTCCCGAGCAGGAATATTTTCTGGTTGACAAAGCATATTATAACAGAAGACCGGATTTAATCATTACCGGCAGGACATTATTCGGTGCGAAACCGCCTAAGGGACAGGAAATGGAAGACCATTATTTCGGCAGTATCAAAGAAAGAATTCTTGCATTTATGCATGATGCGGAATTGGAACTTTTCAAGCTCGGCATCCCCGTAAAAACAAGGCACAACGAAGTTGCGCCAGCGCAGTTTGAAATTGCACCGTTGTTTGAAGACAGCAATGTCGCCACCGACCATAACCAAATGATAATGGAAACATTAAAGAAGTTTGCAAACAGGCACAATCTCGCATTATTACTGCACGAGAAACCGTTCCTTGGAATAAACGGTTCGGGAAAACACAACAACTGGTCAATGGCGGATTCCGACGGTAATAATCTGCTTGAGCCCGGTAAGACGCCGCATGCGAACCTGCAGTTTTTAACTTTTTTGCTCGCTACAATTAAAGCAGTTTATAAATATTCCGATTTATTACGCGCAACTGTTGCAACAGCAGGTAATGACCATCGTCTGGGAGCAAATGAAGCTCCGCCTGCGATAATTTCGGTGTTTTTAGGAGAACAACTCACGGAAATTTTAAACAATCTGGAAAAAAATAAAAAGGCGGATTACAGCGATAAGGCGATTATAAATCTCGGCATCAGTAAATTACCGACGATAAGCAGGGACAACAGCGACAGAAACAGAACTTCCCCGTTTGCGTTTACAGGAAATAAGTTTGAGTTCAGAGCGGTGGGTTCGTCGCATTCTATAGCGATGGCAAATTATACGCTGAATGTTATTGTCGCCGATGTTCTGAATGTTCTCTACAAAGATATAGACAATAATATGAAAAAGGAAAAAGATATTAACAAGGCGGTACTGAAAGCGATTATTCCCATAATAACTGAAACTAAGCCGATAAGATTTGAGGGAAACAACTATGACCCTGCATGGGAAAAAGAAGCGGCAAAACGCGGTTTGCCGAACAAAAAGACCACGCCGGAATCGCTGAAAGACATTATAACCAAAAAGAACAAAGATGTTTTCGTAAGATTAAATGTTCTTAGCGAAGCGGAAATAGAATCCATTTACACAATTCTGTTAGAACAGTACATAAAAGTCGTGAACATAGAGGTTGAGACCGTTTTAATGATGGCGAAAACGCTTGTAATTCCCGGTGTAGTTAAATATCAGAATGTCCTGGCGCAGTCGGTAAAGAACTTAAGTTCTATAAAAGGAATTGACGCTAAAGTGCTGAAAAAAGAATCGGAAATGGTTTTAATGTATTCAAAACTGGTAGCGGAACTTTACGAAAAAACAGGAAAACTTGATTCGGTGCTTGACAAGAGAGAAAAAATGGGTGGTGAAGACGAAAAAGCAAATTTCTATTGCAGTGAAATAATTCCGTTAATGTACGGTCTGCGGGAAACGGTTGACGCCCTTGAAGAATGTACCGGCGATGAATACTGGGCCCTTCCGAAATACAGGGAAATGCTTTTTGTCTACTAAGAAATACGGAGGCATTAATCTATGTCAGTTATCAGCGATGTTATTGCAAAGGTGAAACAGAAAGACAGCGACCAGCCGGAGTTTATTCAGGCGGTAAGCGAGGTTATGGAAACATTGGAGCCGACGGTAAAAAAGCATCCGGAGTTTGTTAAGGCAAAGATTTACGAAAGAATTGTGGAACCGGAAAGGATGATTATTTTTAGAGTTCCGTGGGTTGATGATAAAGGTGAAGTCCAAGTCAACAGAGGTTTTCGGGTGCAGTTTAATAATGCAATCGGACCATATAAAGGCGGACTTCGGCTTCACCCGTCGGTAAATTTAAGCATTATAAAATTTTTAGGCTTTGAGCAAATTTTTAAGAACTCGCTTACAACGCTTCCCATGGGCGGTGCAAAAGGCGGTTCCGATTTTGACCCCAAAGGCAAATCCGACTCGGAGGTTATGTGGTTCTGCCATTCATTTATGAGGGAACTTTACAGGCACATAGGTCCGGATACGGATGTCCCCGCCGGTGATATCGGCGTCGGCAGCCGCGAAATCGGTTATATGTTCGGCTATTACAAAAAAATTGTTAACGCACACGAGGGCGTTTTAACCGGTAAAGGAATAGAATACGGAGGCAGTTTAATAAGACCCGAGGCGACCGGTTACGGGCTGGTTTATTTTACCGCTGAAATGCTTGCCACCAGAAAAATGGATTTGAAGGGGAAAACGGTTGCAATTAGCGGCGCCGGAAACGTTGCCCAGTATGCGATAGAAAAAGTAAATCAGATGGGCGGCAAAGTTATTACTTTATGCGATTCCGACAGCACAATAGTTGACGAAGAAGGGATATGCAGCGATAAATTAGAGCATATAATTAAAATAAAAAATGTTAAGAGGGGAAAGATAAAAGAGTATGTTGATAAATATAAAGCGGTATGTTTCGTCGGCAAAAGCGTCTGGGATGTGATTAAAGAAAAGGGCTTGAAGGTAGATATTGCCCTGCCCTGTGCAACTCAAAATGAGATAGATAAAGAGCATGCGACGGCACTTGTTAAAAACGGCTGTTTTTGTGTGGCGGAAGGTGCCAATATGCCGAGTACGATTGATGCAATAAGAGTTTTTCAGGAACACAATGTTCTTTACGGTCCTGCAAAGGCGGCAAACGCCGGCGGTGTCGCGACATCCGGGCTTGAAATGAGCCAGAACTCACTGCGGCTTTCTTGGAGCAGAGAAGAGGTTGATAGCCGGCTTTTAGTGATTATGAAAAGCATCAATAAAGCATGTCTTGACGCCGCTGAAAGTTACGGTAAAAAAGGCGATTACCTGACGGGGGCGAACATTGCCGGATTTCTGAAAGTTGCCAAAGCGATGCTTGCTTACGGCGTTGTGTAAAAGAAGGTATAAGTGATAAAAATTCTTGTTTCCGACCCGTTGGCGAAAGAGGGCATAGAAGTCCTGAAAAAAAATCCGGAATTTTCCGTTGATGTCCGAACCGGGCTTAAGCCGGAAGAACTTTTACAGATTATCGGAAATTACGACGGACTTTTAGTGAGAAGCGAAACAAAGGTTACAAATGTCATTCTGAGCGAAGCGAAGAATCTCAAAATTATCGGTCGCGCCGGGACCGGCGTTGACAACATAGACGTCAAAGAGGCGTCAAAAAAAGGCATTGTCGTTATGAACGTTCCCGGCGGCAATACGATTTCCGCCGCCGAGCATACCGTTTCAATGCTTCTTGCTTTGTCCCGAAATATTCCGCAGGCGAACGCATCGCTTAAAAAATGCGAATGGAAGAAAAAAGAGTTCGTCGGAGTTGAGGTTTTCGGAAAAACGGTCGGAATTATCGGATTTGGAAAAATCGGAGTTGAAGTAGCAAAACGGCTTCTATCGTTCGGAACGGAAGTGCTTGTTTATGACCCGTTTGTTTCAAAAGAACGTGCCGGACAACTTGGAGTGGAGTCGGTTTCATTAGACGAACTTTTTGCAAATTCGGATTACATTACGGTTCACACTCCTAAAACCGAGCAGACAAAAAATCTGATAAACGCCGAGACAATTAAAAAGATGAAAGACGGTGTCCGCATAATAAACTGCGCCCGCGGCGGACTTATTGACGAAAAAGCGCTTGCCGATGCCTTAAAATCAGGAAAAGTTAAAGGCGCTGCACTGGATGTTTTTGAAAAAGAGCCGTTATGCGAATCGCCTTTTTTTGAGATGAATAATGTTATAATGACTCCGCATTTAGGGGCTTCCACCGAGGAAGCACAAACAAATGTTTCCGTTGAAATTGCAAAACAACTTATTGAATTTTTTACAAACGGCACAATCAGAAATGCCGTTAATTTTCCGTATATTCCCGCCGAGATACTTCAAAAGATGCAGCCGTATATTACACTTTCCGAGAAACTTGGCTCGTTTGCCTCGCAGTTTTCCGGCGGGCGGATTTCATCCGTTGAAATTGAATACTCGGGGGAAGTAGCGAAGTATGACTTATCGCCATTAACGATTTCCGCGGTAAAAGGAGTGCTTGACCCTGTCAGCGAAACGGGTCTTTTGAATTTTATAAATGCTTCTTTTATCGCGAAGGAGAAAGGCATAAAAGTAACGGAGACAAGAATTCCGGCCTCCTTAGATTTTACCAATCTTATAAATATAAAATTGAAAACGGAAACGGCGGAAAATGTAATCGCCGGCACCGTCTTCGGAAAAAATGAGTTAAGGATTGTAAAAATCAACGATTATTACGTTGATGTTGAGCCGACGGAAAACATACTTATCTTTTCAAATATGGACAAGCCCGGTGTTATCGGAAAAATCGGAGCGCTCCTCGGTAAAAACTCAATTAATATCGCATCTATGGAAGTAGGCAGAAAAACCGCCGGCAGCGATGCGATTACAATTGTAAATGTTGACTCTGATATTCCTGAAAAAGTCCTTACCGAAATAAAAAACCAGCCGGAAATTAAAAACGTAAAGATGATAAAATTATGAAAAAAAATCTTACGCTTACGCAAAAAATTATTGAAAAACATTTGTTGGAAGGCAAACTTGTTGCCGGAGAGGAAATCGGTATCAGAATTGACCAGACGCTTACTCAGGACGCCACCGGAACGCTTGCATATCTTGAATTTGAAGCGATGGGCGTAGAAAAAATAAAAACGAAACTTTCCGTCTCATACATTGACCACAACACTTTACAGACAGGTTTTGAGAATGCAGATGACCATAAATTTTTGCAGACGATAGCACAGAAATACGGTCTGTATTTTTCTCCCAACGGCAACGGTGTTTGTCATCAGGTGCATTTAGAAAGATTTGGAGTCCCCGGCGAAACGCTTATCGGTTCCGACTCACACACGCCGACGGCAGGTGCCTTGGGAATGCTTGCAATAGGCGTCGGCGGATTGGATGTCGCTTATGCACTTGCAACCGGAAGATTTTATTTGAAGATGCCGAAAGTCATAAATGTGAAACTTTCCGGGAAACTAACAGGGTGGGCATCGGCGAAAGATGTTATTCTTGAACTTTTAAGACGGCTGACGGTAAAAGGTGGTGTTGGAAAAATTTTTGAATATACCGGCTCCGGTATAAAAACGCTTTCCGTTTATGAGAGAGCAACAATTACAAATATGGGTGCGGAACTGGGTTTGACGACATCAATTTTTCCGTCGGATGAACAGACAAAAAAGTTCCTTAAACTGCAAAAAAGGGAAAAAGATTTTGTGGAAATTTCCGCAGATAAAAATGCCGAATACGATGAGACAATAGAAATTGATTTATCAAAAATTGTTCCGCTTATCGCATGTCCGCATTCACCGGACAATGTTAAGCAGGTTTCTGAAATCAGAGATGTTTTCCTTGACCAAATTGTAATCGGTTCTTGTACCAATTCATCGTTGGCGGATTTACTCCTTGTAGCAAAAATCTTAAAAGGTAAAAAAGTAAAAGTTCCGACGCTTATTTCTCCCGGTTCCAAACAGGTTTTGGCGAATCTTATTAAATCGGGCGCGATGTCCGATTTGGTTTCAAGCGGAGTGCGAGTGTTAGAGCCCGCCTGCGGGCCTTGTATAGGAATGGGCTGTGCTCCCGTTTCGGGTGGAGTAACTTTAAGAACATTCAATAGAAATTTTAAGGGCAGAAGCGGAACGGATGATGCGGAGATTTACATTTCCAGCCCCGTTGTGGCTGCGTTTTCTGCACTAACCGGAAAAATTACTTCTCCGGCGGGGAAAGTGCCAAAAGCGGAAGTTCCGAAAAAAATTGAGATAATGAATGATTTGATAATTCATCCTAACAAAAGTGGAACAAATGTTCCACTTTACAGAGGTAAAAATATAAAGCCGATTGAGAAATTTCCGGAGTTAGAAAATACGTCCGCCGGAGAAGTTGTGCTGAAATTAAATGACAACATTACAACCGACGATATAATTCCTGCCGGCGCAAAAATTCTTCCGCTTCGTTCAAATATTCCCGCAATATCGGAATATGTTTTCACGAAGATTGATTCGAGTTTTGTTGCTCGCGCGAAGGAAAAAAACGGAGGTATTATCGTTGCCGGTGAAAATTATGGGCAGGGTTCTTCCAGAGAGCATGCGGCTCTGTGTCCGAAACATCTCGGCATAAAAGCAATCATTGCAAAATCTTTCGCTCGGATTCATAAATCAAATCTTGTTAATTTTGGAGTGATGCCTTTGATTTTTGCAAATCCGCCGGATTATAATCGGATAGATATGTCGGACCAACTTGAAATAGAAGATGTAAAGAGTTTATCGTCTCAAAAAACTCTGACGGTGAAAAATATCACGAAAAACTTTTCTTTTAAGGTTATCCACGATTTGACAGAAAGACAGTTAAAAATACTTCTCTCAGGCGGGTTGCTGAACTGTCTCTGATTTTTGCTGTCCTGCTCTTGCCAAAGTTTTTTTTCTTTTGAGTCGTCTCAAATATCTCTTCCTTATCTGTTGTCTTCTTGTCTCTTGCTTTCTCTTGCTCATTTTTCTTCTTCCTCCTTAAATGCAAAGACGGTAAATGTGTATAAATCGGCATTTCCTTTTTTCCAAGCGTCCGGCTCAAGTCCTGCTTTCTGCCGGCACAACTCAGACAGAAATGCCTCCTTTTTTGAAAGTTCGGGATGCTCCCAAACCTGAGGGAGAAACAGCCCGGAACGAGCCCCCTTTTTTACTACAACACCATGCTTGCCTTCAATAATCTCAGTTGCCGCCGATATTTTTTTCAACGGCGATAAAACCGAAATTTCAATTTTCAAATCTTTCAGTTCATTTTTTGTAACAGGAGGGAATCTATGATCTTCAACCGCGGCGGCGATTGCCAGTTGTGTTACCGCCTCATAAATAGGCATTCTTGCCTCGGTAGTTCCGATGCATCCCCGCAGGTAATGATTTTTTTCAAGCGTAACAAACACCGCCCCATCATTTAGTAATTCAGAATTTGTCGTCGTAAATTTTGGAATTTTTCCATCGGTTAGATAACTCTCAATAGATTGCCTTGCAATTTTCAGAAGTTCTTTCTGCGATTCTTTTTTTAACGAGAATTCTTTTTCTTCTACCTTCTCACTTCTACCTTCTACCCTTTTACCCGTTTTCACAAACGCCGCCGCTCCGTAACCGACAACCCTGTTCGCATCTCCGTAAGAGGATGCCGCAGAGTTTGAATAATTTATTATAACGGATTTATCCGCACCCAAAATTTTTGATGTTTCCATAACGGTTAGAACAGCAGGAAGTCCGCAGAGTGTACAGTGCAGTTCTGTAATTCCTTTTGATAGCCATTTTTCATCTGCCCGTATCAATTCCGACGGATTAAATTTTTCTATTGTTTTAAGAATATCTTTATCAACCATTTCAGCATCCTTTTTTGCAGGATAATGAGTCATATCTGTTGATGCAACAAGCAGAATAGATTTTTTAGATGCGCCGATTGTTCTTGCGATTATTTTCGCAACATCTTTATAAGATTGTTCATCGTTTATGAGAACAGCCACGATTTTGAAATTTTTGATTACGGTTTGTAAAAAAGGAAGTTGAACTTCTAATGAATGCTCCGGGATATGGACATTATTGTTTGACTGAATTATTTTTGATGATAACAGTTCTTTTGTAAGTTGTTCATCAATTGCAATCTCTCCGAGCGGGGTTGAAAAATTTCCGCCAGTCCATATTGCAGCGCCTTTAACCGGATAATTATGACTTGAACCGATTAAAATTACCGTCTCAAATTTTTCGCCTTCAACTTGTTTATACGACCACGCTGCCGTTTGTCCCGAAAACACATAGCCCGCGTGCGGCGAAATCAATCCGATAATTTTGCCGTTTAAGTTCTGTTTTTTTGTTTTTGACAAAAATTCGCCAATCATTTTTGAAAGTTCGTTTTTATTTGCTGGATAAAACTGTCCTGCTACTGCTGGTATCCGTGTCACCACATCCTCCTTGCCCGCCAAAGTCGTAGTAAGTATAAGCAACAACAAAGATAGATTTAAAAAACGCCTCACAATAAAGATTTTATAATTTTTTGGTAATAATGTCAAGCATATATATTAAAAAAATCCTTGACAAAATTACCGATATTTTATACAATTTTAAAAATTTATGGAAGTCAGGTATATTAACAATAACAATTGGCAGAATTTCCTTCTCAACCAGATTGAGAAATATAATATTTTTTCTCTTTTTGAACAAGGAGATGCGGATTATAATTATGCAATGCTATCTTCCGAAAATCTCAAGGATACTGTTTTGGGAAAATACCGGTCAATAGTACCGATAAAATCATTTTTCTTTCCGTCTTCGGAAAAAATCCTACCGTTTAATAAAAAAAAACCGCAGATTATAATCGGCGTGAAAGCGTGCGAGCTTGCCCATCTTCGGCTTCTTGATGCAATGTTTTTAGGCGGTGAATACAAAGACCCTGTCTACGAAGAAGCAAGAAAAAATACGGTGCTCATTTCTGCCGACTGTTCATCGGCGAAGGATTGTTGTTTCTGTTCAATTATAGAAGGCGCTCCGTATCCTACATATGGATTTGATATAAATCTCAGACCTGTTAAAAACGGTTTTGTCGCAGAAATTTTAACAGATGCGGGAAAGGCGCTTGTTGAAAACAACGATTCGTTTTTCCAGTCGGCGGTTGACGACCATCTTGCCGAGACGGAAAAAAACAGAGTTAATGTTAATGAACTTGTCATAAAAATAAATAAAGATTTTAATTTCGCGAAAGCACTTGACGAAGCCGTGAAACCGCCGGAAACGGATTTGTGGAAGGAAGTTGCAAAGGAATGCGTTGAGTGCGGCGGTTGCAGATTTGCCTGTTCAACCTGCTATTGTTTTTTAATCGGCGAGCAGAAAAATTTTGAGAAATTTCGTCTTTGGGATGCCTGCCAGTTTAAGGGCTATGCCCGTGTGGCCGGCGGGGGAAATCCCAGACCGAGCAAACCGTTGAGATACAGAAATTTGTATTCCTGTAAAATAAATTATCGCCGTCAAAATTTTGGTTTTTATGCATGTACCGGCTGTGGCAGGTGCATTGATGTCTGTCCCGCGGAAATAGACATAAGGAAAGTTCTTACAAAACTTAGCGAAACAAAATGAATGTCGCTCGCAAGCAAATTTTTTTGAGACACTCGTTAGAACTCGTTCTGCAATTTGCTCCTGTTGGGTATAGGTCGCAAATTGAGGCTCTTCAAAAATTTCTTGCTCACGCCGGTTGAAAATGGTTGGAAAATGAAAAATATCTATCAGTCAATAAAATCGGAAGTGCTGAAAATTACCGACGAAAGTTCTAACATAAAAACAATTACGGTAAAACCGTCGGAAAAGTTTTCTTTCGTAACCGGACAATTTATAGAATTATCTCTTGACGGCATTGGCGAGGCGCCTTTTACCCCGTCTTCGTCGCCATATCAGACAGAGACGATAGATGTTACTATAATGAAAGCGGGTTATGTGACTGAAAAGATTCACCAGTTGAAAAAAGGCGCTCTTGTCGGTATTCGCGGGCCCTACGGCAAGGGCTACCCGATTGAAGAAATGTTCAATAAAGAGATTTTGATTTTAGGCGGCGGTGTCGGGATGGCTCCGCTGCGGTCGTTCCTTTTGACTCTAATAAAACAAATTGATAAATTTAAAAAAATTATTTTGTGTTACGGTGCTAAAAGTCCCGACGATATTATTTACAAGTCCGAATTTGAAAAATGGAAAAAGATAAAGAAACTTAACATATTGAGAAGTGTTGATAAGTGTCCCGCCGGTGTTTGGAAAGAAGACATCGGGGTTGTAACCTGTCTTTTGGATAAGGCGAAGTTTGATTTAAAAAATGCGGTTTCAATTGTCTGCGGTCCGCCGATAATGATGAAGTTCGGCACTCGCAAACTTTTGGAATTGGGTTTTTTGCCGGAAAAGATATATCTTTCAATGGAAAAAAATATGTCATGTGGTCTCGGGAAATGCGGGCATTGTCAGTTAGGTCCATATTTTGTTTGCAAGGACGGACCGGTTTTTACTTACGATAAAATAAAAGATTTTGAAGAGTTGTGGGATTAAAGGTCGCTCGGGCATTGTCTCGCAGGACCGCGTCCCGCCTGTGCTGGCGCCCCTAAAGGGACTCCCTTTGGTCGCTCTCACTCGCACCGCTGAATGTTATAAGCCGTGCTCCGTGAAGTTCTGCTCAACAACACCCTCGCTCCACGGTTAAAAAGATTTTATGTCAAAAAAAATTCTTATTGATTTGGAAAAATATTATAAAATTAAAAACTTTTCCGCGGAGTGCAGCTATTTTTATCATCAATTAACCGCCAATGATGCTCCAAAAAACTGGGGAGTTGAAAAGCTTTTGGCAAAAGCGGCGCAGTACGTTATCTGCCGCCAGTGCCAGCGTGCCGACTGCATTATATCCTGCCCGAATGAGGCGCTTGAAAAAAATAAAGATGGTATTTTGCAGAGATATTCAATGAGATGTACATCCTGTAAATCCTGTTCGGTGGCGTGTCCGTTCGGGACGATTCATCTGGATATTCTTCCGTATAAAACGTCGCAGTGCGATTATTGTGTCGGAAGGAGCAACGGCAAACCGCCTTTGTGCGTTGAGACGGACAAAACGGGAGTTTTAAGTTGGGTTGAAGCGGAAGAAGACGAACTTAAAAATATCTATAAAATATCCGATAAACTTTTGGTATATTCGTTGAAATGGAAGAAATAGTCGCTCGCAAGCAAATTTCTTTGAATTTCGCTCGGCAGTAAATTTTTCAGACACGCTCAGCCGACCACCCTGTCGGCTTCGCTCTTATCGTCGCTCTTGAAAGCGTAGTCGCTCCTCAAGGGTCTTGATAAAATTTCTGCCTCGCTTGGATAGAAATTTCTTGCTTCGCTCCACGATAAAAACATATGAGAACACTTTTTGAATTTATTATTTTTCCTGGGTTTTTGTTCACTGCAATTGCGGGAATGGTTTTTTCTTGGATTGACAGAAAGGTTACGGCGCGGGTTCAGTGGCGTCAGGGCCCTCCGTTTTTTCAGCCGGTTTATGATTTTATAAAACTTCTTGGTAAAGAAACAATTGTTCCGTCGTCGGCAAACTCAGTAATTTTTCTTTTGTCGCCGCTTCTTGCAATCGCTTCAACAACGCTTGCCTCCGTAATTTTATGGAAAGCGATAATAAACCCGCAGTCGTTGTTCGTCGGTGATTTGCTTGTCGTAATTTATCTTCTTGCGGTAACACCGCTTGCCGTAATTTTGGGTGCTTCCGCTTCCGGCAATCCGATAGCATCTCTGGCGGCAAGCCGCGAAATGAAACTTTATTCAGCGTACGAACTTCCGTTTATTTTTTCTATTCTTGTGTCTGTGATAAAATTGAATACTATAAAATTAGGAGAGATTATTTTATCTCAACAGTCGTCGGGAATAATTTTCAATTCTTTTTCCGGCGTAATTGCATTTGTAGTTTTTCTTCTTACTATTCAGGCAAAATTGGGGCTTGTGCCTTTTGATATGGCCGAGGCCGAGACGGAGATTGCCGGCGGTGTTTTTATAGAGTATTCCGGGGTTCCGCTTGCAATTCACAAGTTAAATCGTATAATGCTTCTGTTTATAATTCCGGTTTTTGCCTCGGTGTTGTTTTTCGGCGGGAAGTTTTGGAGTATTATTGTAGTTCTTGTTCTGATAATTTTAATAAGAAATACAAATCCGAGAGTAAGAATTGACCAGGCGATAAAATTTTTCTGGCGCACTTGTCTGATTTTTTCGATTTTTGCGGTTGTATTAGCAACTATAGGATACTAAAATGTCGGCACCAATAAAAATAAAGGCATTAACAAAATCAATCTGGGTTTTTCATGCCGCGTGCAGCCCGTGTAATAACTGCGATATTGAGCTTTTAGATGCTTTAACTCCGAGATATGATTTAGAAAGGTTTGGAATTCAACTTGTCGGTTCTGTTCGTCATGCAGATGCACTGCTTGTTACAGGTGCAGTCAACAAAAAGGTTGTGGATAGAATCAAACGTTTATATGAACAGGCGCCGAAACCCTGCGTGGTTGTCGCTGTCGGAAACTGTGCATGCTCGGAAATTATGTTCAGGGATTCCTACAATACCTGCGGGCCGCTTGATAAAATTATTCCGGTTAACGCATATATTCCGGGATGTCCTCCGAAACCGGAAGCGATGATAACGGGAATCGTGAAACTGATAAAAGCGTTAAAAGGTGAGAAGTAGAAAATGGAAATAATTGACGAAATAAAAAATAAATTCGGCAGTAAAATAAAAAAGTTTGAGGAAAAAAATCCGAGAAGGATTTATATTGATATTTTACCGTCGGATATTGTTGAAATTACAAAAACCCTTTTTGTAGAACTTAAATTGCGATTTATTATTGCTACAGGAATTGACCGACGGGACGGGTTTGAAATACTTTACCATTTTGCAGAAGATAAAACAGGAAAGGTAATAACGTTTCGTGTTTTAATTACGGATAAAGAAAAACCGGAAATTGAAACAATATCAAAAGTAATAAAAGGTGCCGAGTGGATTGAACGTGAAATGTGGGAACTTTTAGGTATAAACTTTAAGGGACATCCGAATCTTAAACATCTTTTGTTGAGAGACGATTGGCCGAGTTGTAATTATCCTTTAAGACAGGGTCAGGGTAAAAGAGAAGAATAAACATTATGAACGAAGAAAAGAAACGAACCGTTATTCCGATAGGTCCGTATCATCCGTTGCAAGAAGAGGCGGAGTTTTTCAAACTCTACGTAGAGGGAGAGAAAGTCGTTGATATGGACATTGAAATCGGATATAACCATCGGGGAATTGAAAAACTTTCCGAGTCGCTACACTGGGACCAGTCGGCTTTTTTGGTTGAAAGAATCTGCGGAATATGTTCAACCAGTCATCCGTTTGCTTATGTCAATGCGGTTGAAGATTTGGCAGGGATTGAAATTCCTATTCGTGCAAAATATATCCGTTCAGTTATCGGCGAACTTGAGCGGATTCAGTCGCATATGCTTTGGCTTGGTTTAGCCGGACATTTTATCGGTTACAATACCGTCTGGATGTGGAGTTGGAAATATCGTGAATTAGTGAATGATATATTTGAGTTTATCACAGGCAACAGGATGCACTATGCGATGATGAAAATCGGCGGCGTCCGTCGGGATATTGAAAAAAAAGACATTCCGCAGATTGAAAAAATGTGTAATGATTTAATACCTGCGATTGATTTGTTTAAGGGCGCCGTGACGGATGACCCTGTGATTCATGCAAGAACAAAAGGCGTCGGAATTTTACCGAAGGATGTCGCGATTGATTACTGCGTTGTAGGTCCCACCGCCCGTGCCAGCGGAATTGATATTGATATTCGTCGTGACGACCCATATTCGGCGTATAACCTTGTTGATTGGAAAGTTATAGTCACTAAAAACGGAGATGTTTTTGATAAAGTGGCAGTCCGCATTCTCGAGATGTACGAATCAATAAAAATTATTCGCGGTTGTCTTGAGGGTTTGAAAAAAGAACCCGAAGGAAATTTTGATTTGAATGTAAAAGAAATCCCCGCCGGTGAAGGCATAGGCCGTCACGAAGCCCCGCGCGGCGAGGTTTATCATTATGTCCGTTCCGACGGAACAAACAGACCCGTTCGCCATAAAATCAGAGCCCCCAGTTATGTAAATGTTCCGTCAGACCAGTATGCCGTCAAGGGTTATACGGTTTCCGACGCCGCGCTTGTGCTTGCCGCCGTTGACCCGTGTTATTGCTGCACCGAAAGGGTTGCGGTTATTGATAAAGAGAAAAACAAAAAAATAATGAACGGTTTTGATTTGATAAAACTTTCGCAGGAAAAAACCGCCAAAATAAAAAACGGGCCGAAAATTTTATGAACTTTATAACATATTTAATCGGATTGCCTTTAATCGGTGGACTTTTATGTTTGTTAATACCGAAAGCAAAGGAGGTTATCGCCGTAGCGATTTCAGTTATAACTTTTGCCGTAAGCATATTGGCGTTTGTTTTTCCGGATCAGGCATCCCAGTATTTTATTTTTGATAAAATGAGCGGGTTCGTTGCGTTGTTCATTTCCCTGTTCGGGTTTCTTATCGTTTTATATTCAATAAAATTCATGCAAAAATTATCGGCAGAACGCAAAATTTCGCTGACACAGTATTATTGTTATGTGCTGTGGACTCTTGCTGCAAGTTTGGGCGCCGTTTTATCCAACAATCTGATTCTGCTTCTGGTTTTCTGGGGATTTTTGGGGCTTACTTTATATCTTCTGATGCAAATCGGTGCGTCGGATTTTCAGGAATCATCCGCCGCCGCAAAAAAAACTTTCATTATAATAGGCGGTTCCGATTGTTTTATGATTTTGGGCATCGCAATAATATGGTTTCTTACCGGAACTTTTCAGATGGATAAAATCAGTATTAATTTTGCGTCGTATAACAGTCCGTCTTTGCCCGTAATCGCTTTCGTGTGTCTGACAATCGCCGTATTTGCAAAAGCGGGCGCAATGCCGTTTCATACCTGGATACCAGATGCGGCGTCGACAGCACCTATTCCGATTACGGCCTATTTGCCCGCATCACTTGATAAGTTGCTCGGTATTTATCTGTTGGCAAGAATCTGCCTGAATCTTTTTAACGTATCAGCATATCAACATATCAACGTATTCTTGATGTTTATCGGTGCAATAACTATAATCGCGGCTGTCTTTATGGCACTTATTCAACATGATTTGAAAAAAATGATTGCGTATATGAATATCTCCGGTGCGGGTTATATGGTTTTAGGTATCGGAACAAACAATCCTGTTGGTATTGCTGGCGGGCTCTTCTATATGTTAAGTACTACTTTATGGACATCCTGTTTATTTTTGTGTGCCGGTTCCGTTGAATGTAAAACCGGCACGACCGATCTGGATAAACTTGGCGGTCTTGCGAAATATATGCCGCTGACATTTCTTTCGTCGTTAATCGCCGCACTTTCAATTTCAGGTGTGCCGCCGTTTAACGGCTTTTTCTCAAAATGGATGATTTATCAGGGGCTGATAAGTTCACTTCCAACTTCCAACTTCCAACTCCTAACTCTCTTATTTATAGCGGCGGCGATGTTCGGTTCGGCACTGACCCTCGCATCATTTATGAAACTTTTGCATGGAGTGTTTTTAGGACAGGCATCAAAACATCAGAACATCAAAACATCAGAACGAATTTCAGAAGTTTCCTGGACAATGTGGCTGCCGCAGATTTTTCTCGCGGTATTATGTGCTATTTTCGGTGTCTTTGCAATTCAAATCCCGTTAAAATATTTTATTTTCCCATCACTTTCCACTTCCCACTTTCCGTTTCCCGCTGTTTTTTCCGGTGTCTGGCAGCCGGGTCTTGCGACATTGCTTATTATTGTCGGCATTGCGTTTGGCTTTATTTTTTACATAATATCTGGTTTGAAATATCGCATTTCGGATACATATATCGGCGGGGAAACATTACCGTCGGAAGTCCGGGTTACAGGCGCGGATTTTTATCAGACAATAAAAGATATTGGATTTTTTAAGACGATGTATTCTCTTGCCGAACAAAAGATGTTTGATATATACGACTGGGGTAGAAAAATAGTTTCATCGGTCGGGTCTGTTTTGTCTGAATTACACACCGGTAATTTTGAGACATATTTGAGTTGGTGCTTAATCGGCGCCGGAATATTGTTGTTAGTTTTGGTTCATTAGTTAAATTTTCTGCGTATTGAAAATATATGTTTGATTTACAAATTTTGATTGTTTTCATGATAATATGTTCCGTTGTCGCTGTAGAGACAAAAGATTTGCTTTCGGCGGTGATATCTATAGGCGCAACGGGTTTAGGATTATCGGTGTGTTTCCTTTTGCTGCAGGCACCGGATTTAGCCATCGTTCAGTTGGTGGTTGAAATTCTGGTATTAGTCATATTGATACGCGGCACGGTCAATCGTGACGGTATTGATTACAGACGCCGTCTGTGGCTGCCTTTGATAGTAAGCGGAGTTTTTATCGCTTTATTTCTTGTCTGTGTTTATTATCTGATTAATGAGTTGCCGAGATTCAGTTATCCGATAATGAAAATATCAAAAACGTATATTGCTGATGGATTTAAACAGACCGGCACGGCAAATACGGTTGTTGCCATTTTGCTTAACTATCGCTTGTTTGATACTTTTGCCGGTGTAACGGTGTTTTTTGCATCTGTCATCGGCGTACTAACGGTTATGCGTAAAATAGGTAGTAAAAAATGATAGAAGAACCTAAAACTGGAATGAATATAATCGTAAAAACGGTTACGAGGTTGACTACCGGACTTATTTTACTTTTCGGTATTTACATCGTTTTCCACGGGCATATTTTATCCGAAGGCGGATTCGCCGGCGGAGTGGTAATCGCATTATCATTCATACACTTGATGCTTGCTTACGGCAGGGAAATAGTGTTGAAAAAAATGAGCGAAAAAGTAAGTGAATTGCTTGGGAATATAGGTGCTGTAATTTTTATAATAATTGCCGTTCTGGGGTTGTTCACCGGTGGCTACTTGTTTTTCGATTTTTTTGGCAAGGGTAAGCCATTTAATTTGTTCAGCGCCGGTCTTATGCCGTTGTATAATATTGCAATAAGTTTAATCGTGGGTGCAGGTCTGTTCACAGTATTTGTGACGCTGGTGTTTTTCAGGAGCGAAAAAAAATGATTGAATATTTTTTGTGCTTCGTTCTTTTCTGTATAGGTTTGTATGCCGTTGCCGTTAAAAGGAACATGATAAAAATTATCATCGGCTTGAGCATAATGGGATATGCAATTAATCTGTTTTTTACTTTGATAGGGTATGTTCATAATGCCGCGTATCCTATATTATCAAAAGTAAATATTACTCAGCAAACCAGTTTGAATATGGTTGACCCGCTGCCCCAGGCATTGGTTTTAACCGCAATAGTAATAGGTCTTGCGATAACGATAATTCTTGTAAGTATTTCTATACGACTATACGAAAAATACGGTACTTTTGACATAACAGAAATTCGCAAACTTAAAGGATAAATTATGCTCCCGCTGGTTGTTGTAATTCCAATTGGAATCGCATTTCTTATTTCGTTTTTAGGAAAATATTATAAAAAATTGTCGGATATTCTTGCAACTGTGGCGTGCATATCGCTTGCCATTTTGTCTTTTCTTATTTTCTATGAACTACGAACTATGAATTACGAACCGCTTGTCTACAAAATCGGTGGTTGGCTTCCGTCCATTGGTATAAGTATGGTGGTTGACGGGTTGACTGCAGTTATGCTTATCGTCGTTAATGTTATCGCATTGATATCGGTGCTTTTTTCGGTTTCTTATATGGAGAAATACACCGACAAATGGAAATACTATGCACTTTTTATGATGATGCTTACCAGTATGAACGGATTAATCGTTACCGGCGATATTTTTAATATGTATGTTTTTCTCGAACTGGGAACTATATCTTCCTGCGTGCTTATCGCATTCGGAACGGAACAGGACGAACTCGAAGCATCTTTCAAATATATGGTTTTGGGTACGGTAGCATCAACATTTATATTGTTGGGCATTGCCATCCTCTATAGTTATTATTCTACTCTGAATATGTCAGATATTTCATTGGCGGTAAGTAAGGGGAGCAGCACTATCGTAATTACTTTTCTGACTTTGCTTTTTGTGGTTGGTTTCGGACTTAAAGCCGCAATCGTTCCCTTTCATGCGTGGTTACCGGATGCGCATCCTTCGGCTCCTGCCCCGATTTCTGCAATGCTGTCCGGAGTATTGATCAAATCTCTGGGCGTTTATGCGTTGGTGCGAATACTGTTTAATGTATTGGGCGTCGTCGGCAGTAACATTTTAATAATTTTAGGAGTAATATCGATGGTGGTCGGCGGGTTTCTGGCGATTTACCAGAAAGATTTGAAACGGATGCTCGCATATTCTACTGTCAGTCAGGTCGGATATATCGTTTTTGCTTTTGGGTTGGGTACGCCGCTTGGTATTTTTGCCGGTCTATTCCATTTGATTAACCATGCGTTCGCCAAATTTTTGCTGTTTCTAAATGCCGGTGCCGTTGTCTATGCTACCGACGAACGTAATATGGAAAATCTCGGCGGTTTGAGGGAAAAAATGCCGGTTACCGCCGCCACTTCTCTTGTTGGTTCTATGTCGATTTCTGGTGTGCCGCCCTTCGGTGGGTTTTGGAGTAAATTGTTCATTATTTTGGCTGCTGTTCAGGCAAAGGAATTTACTGCTGCAGTCATCGCTATTTTGATTAGTATTATAACTTTGTCATACTATCTAAAACTGCAGAAACAGACATTTTATGGAAAATTATCGGAAAGATGGCAGGATGTAAAAGAAGTGCCGTTAACGATGTGTATAGCAATGATAATTCCGGCTGTTATTTGCGCGGGGCTGGGATTACTTTTGTTGCCGCAGATTAAAATCGTTTTTCTCGATCCGGCAGTCGGAGTTCTGGCAAATGGTCTCGAATACGGCAGTATCGTGTTACAAAACATAAAATGAAAAGCAGAATCGTATTATTTATAATAGCGATGTTAGTATGGTTGATATTAAGCTGGAGTTTGGACTGGCAGCATCTATTGGTCGGTTCGCTTGCCAGTTTGCTTGTTGCGTTTCTTACTGGTGATTTGTTCACGGCGAATCCTTACAAGTTTGCTCATCCTCACAGGTATCTCTGGCTGATGTTATATATTCCGGTTTTAATGTGGGAAATGGTTAAAGCGAATATCGATTTGGCATACAGGATACTGCATCCGCGTCTGCCAATCAGACCCGGAATAATTAAGGTAAAAACAAAACTTAAAAGCGAAAGTGGATTGACTTTTCTAGCAAATTCAATTACGTTAAAACCCGGAATGACCAGCGTAGATGTAGACCAGGAAAATGGGTATATTTATGTTCACTGCGTAAACATAAAAGACACCGATCCTGCGCGTGCAACGGAGATCATTATTAAAAGGTTGGAAAATATTTTAGAAAGAGTGTTCGATTAAATAATTATGAAAACTTTTCGCTGGGTTATAGGATTGATTTTGATTTTAGCTTTTTTAGTGTTTAATCTCGTGTTGAATATCAGCACGCTGCAGAGATTCATTAATCCTCTGCTTTTGAGTTGTTTTTTGTGTCTTTTTAGAATTATTCGCGGCCCGAGTCCCGCCGACCGCGCAGTTGCGATTGACACGCTCGGTATACTTATAATTGCTTTTTGCGGACTGCTGGCGGTATTCACCAAGTTCGATTTTTTTATTGATATAGCGATAGCGTGGGCGTTGCAGGCATTTATAGGCACTCTTGCGCTGGCAAAATATCTGGAAGGAAGGTCGTTTGATGAGTGAAACAATAGGAATGATTTTTATCGTCATAGGAATAGGTTTTGATTTCTTCGGCTGCATAGGACTTATCCGCCTGCCGGATTTGTATCTGCGTTTGATGGCAACGGCAAAATGCGTTACGTTGGGTACATGTTCCTTAATGTTCGGTATTTTTCTCATTAACGGGTTCACTGCCGTTGGGATAAAGGCATTGCTGTGCGCTGTGTTTTTGCTGCTGACATCACCCGTCTCGGCGCATGCTCTTTCGCGTGCAGCACACAAGTCCGGCGTAAAACTTTGCGATGAGAGTGTCTGCGACGAATACGAAAAAGATAAGAATTAGTAATTCGAAATTAATATGAAATATCCGAAATTGAGAGAATTAAAAGAAGCAATAAAGGCGTTGATATTAGGACCGTACACAACTAAGTTTCCGAATGTTCCGCATTGCCCGTTTCCGAGATTTCGCGGAAAGCCGGTGCCCGACGAAAAGGGTTGTATCGGTTGCGGCGCCTGTGCGGAGGTCTGTCCTCCGGGGTCAATTTTAATTACGGATAATTTAACTGCGAAACCGCCCGTTCGCTCTCTCAAATGGCGTCATGATTTTTGTATTTTTTGCGGACAGTGCGAGCGGATTTGCACGACAAAAGAGGGAGTTAAATTATCAAACGAGTTTAACCTCGCGGATTTGAAACGAGATAATATGTTTTCCGAAATAAAAAAAGAACTTGTAATTTGTTCGGAGTGCAAAGAAATTATTGCGCCGAAAGACCAGATTTTATATGTGGCAAAAAAATTAGGGGTACAGGCATACAGTAATATAAATATAATTGCTCTGACGCAACAGGAATTATTAGACAATAGCGAGGAAATCCCCGACTCTTCCCAACCGCTTCGCCGCCAGACGGCATTCAAGATATTATGTCCGAAATGCCGCCACCAGCAATGGGTTTTTGATGACTATAACAAAACTTCTTAATTCAATAAACAGAAAAAATCTTTTAATTGTAGGAATAGGCAACACACTTAAAGGCGACGACGGTGCCGGCTGCGAAGTAATTAAAAATTTACAATTAAAAATGGTACAAGACGTCATTCTGAGCGAAGCGAAGAATCTCGCCTTTCTTGATGTCGGTTCCGCACCTGAAAATTACACTAAAAAAATAAAGGATTTTAAGCCGGAAACGATTATTTTTATTGATGCCGTTGAGATGAAAGAACCGTCGGGCACGGTAAAAATTATTGACGAAAAAGAAATTATTTCGGGATATTATACAACTCATAACATGCCTTTGAATTTATTTATTGATTATGTAAAGCAGGAAACGGGTGCAAAGATAATTTTTATCGGTATCCAGCCGGAATCAACCGGCTTCGGCGAAGTCCTTTCCGCCCCGGTTCAAAAAGCAGTGGAAATGTTAGTTGATGAGGTTACTACTCAATATAAACTTGTTTAATTTTATGAAAATACATTTTAAGACATTCGGATGCAAGGTAAATCAGTGCGAAACAAACGAGATGGCACAGCAGATACAGGAAGCAGGATGCAAGATACAAAATAATCCTGAAAATGCCGATATTATTGTTATAAATTCCTGCACGGTGACAGCCAATGCCGATAAAAAGACAAAGCAGTATTTAAGAAAGTGTTTGCGGTTTAATCCGGAACCAAAATTATTTTTAACGGGGTGTTATGCGGATAGAGCTTGGAAAAAATTAAAAAGTGAGTTTCCGAATATAAAATTGTTTAGAAATTCCGAAAAAGAAAATATTTTAACCGTTTTAGGTCAGCCCCTACCATCTACCATCTACCATTTACCATCTACCTTTTCTGCCCGTACCCGCGCATACATAAAAATTCAAGACGGTTGCGACGGTAAATGTTCCTATTGCATAGTGCCTAAAGTGAGGCCGGAATTATGGTCAAAAAAGATTGAAGATGTAATTTCGGAAGCCGAAGGTTACGTTTCGGCAGGTCATAGAGAAATCGTTTTATGCGGAATACGGCTGGGGAAATATAAGGGACGGAGGGACGGAGGGACGGAGGGACAGAGTTTGGTTGGGTTGATAAAAGAACTGGAAAAAATTGACGGACTTTACCGTCTCCGGCTTTCGTCAATAGAATTACACGATATTACAGATGATTTAATTGAACTGCTCTCAAAATCAAAAAAATTGTGCCACCATTTACACATTTCTTTACAATCCGGTGATGACAGCATATTAAGGGATATGAACAGGCCGTACGCGGCCGCTCAATTTTTCAGTAAAATTGAAAAAGTAAGAAAAAAAATTCCGGATATAGGCATTACAACGGACATTATTATCGGCTATCCGACTGATACAAACGAAACGCTTGAAAATTCATATAATTTTGTAAAAAAATGTGCTTTTTCCCGTTTGCATGTTTTTAGATTTTCCCGTCGGCCCGGCACAAAAGCAGATTTAATAAAAAGGAACTGTCCGGAAACAATTATAAAAAAATGGCAAAAAAAATTCGCTCAACTGGATATGCATCTTAAAAAAAGTTTTCTAAAAAAATTCTCAGGTAAAAAATTAGAAATTCTGACTGAATCAAACGGTTACGGATATACGTCAAATTATATCTATCTGAAACTTCCGGCGGTCTATCCGGAAAATGAAATAATTTATTATGAAAAATAAAAAACTTTTAACCCTTTCCGCTTTTGTGCTGTGCAACTTTTTATTAACACTGATTATGGGTGTTCCTTATTTCAAATTTGTCGGAGGGTATCCGTTGGAAATATTTTTTACGGTCATCGCCCACATTTCAAATACCGTTATGATTTATATTGTTTTGGCAATTGTCCTGCTTCTTTTGTATTTTTTGAAATTTCCTAAAATTATTTTTTTCATCCCGCAGGGATTCCTTTTGGTCATTTTATTTTTTATTGTCAACATACTGGCTTTTATAGATGCCGGTGTCTATAAGATTTTCAGATTCCACATAAATGGTCTTGTATTAAATACGCTCATTACACAAGGCGGATGGGAATCGCTGGACTTTAATCAAACAACCAAGATATTCATAGTTTTTATATTAGTTTTTATGTTTTTTGCCGAATTATTTCTGTATAATTTTCTTTCACGATTTTTTGCGAAAAGGGAATTTGTCGTCGGTAAAAAACAGATTTTTTTTATTTTTGCGTTGTCGTTTCTCATTATAGTTATAGATAAGGGAATTTATGCATATTCCGATTTGAAAAACATACCCTATATTACCCGCCACAGCAAACTTTTTATTCTGTATCAACCGCTTACAATAAAAAAGTTCGCCCAGAAACATTTTAATATAAAAATTGATGAAGCGGTTTCATTCCGTCTGGATAAAAAATATTCCGGGCTTAATTATCCTCGGAAAAAATTGGAATTTCAAGATATTCAAACAGGCCCGCCGAATATAATTTTAATTCTAATGGACTCGTTCCGGTTTGATATGCTAAATCACGATGTTACTCCGAATATCCATAATTTCAGCAAAAAATCTCTTGTCTTTGAAAATCACTACAGCGGCGGTAATTGCACCCGTTTCGGAGTTTTTTCCATTTTCTATGCTCTTTACGGGAATTATTGGGATTTAATGCTCGGTGAACGCCGTCCTCCGGTTTTTATGACGGCACTTTCCGATTTGGGTTATGATTTCAAGATAATGGCTGCAAGCAAACTGACATTTCCCGAGTTCAATAAAACCTGTTTCGTGAATATCCCGCAGGAAAAGATAGAGGATGAACCGAGAGGTTCTACGAAAATTGAGAGAGATGCGTCCTTGACCGATGATTTTATAAAATACATAGACGAAAAAAAATATGACCAAAGGAAATCCCCGCGGGATAAGAAACCGTTCTTTGCTTTTTTGTTTTACGATTGCCCGCACGGAAGTTACGATTCGCCTACGGAGTTTCACAAATTCAAACCCCATGCGGAAAGTTTCAATTATCTTTTGTTAAATAAGGATAACATACTGCCGGTTTTTAACAGATACAAAAATGCCAACCATTACGACGATGAACTGGTCGGCAAAATCATTAAAAAACTTGAAAGATCCGGATTTCTTAAAGATACCGTAATAATTATTTCCGCCGACCACGGCGAGGCATTTTTTGAAAAAGGTTTTTACGGTCACAATCGCGGTTTTTGCGAGGAGCAGGTAAAAGTTCCGATGGTCTTTTATATCCCGGGTTACAAACATGAAAAATATACTAACTTAACAAGTCATCTGGACATAGTTCCGACATTGATGTCGCTTCTCGGCTGCAAAAATCCACCTGCCGATTACAGTCAGGGCATTTCACTTTTTGATGATGAAAAAAGAGAGTTCACTGTTTCTCATACTTGGGACGAAATGGCGGTTATTGACGATAATTCAACCGTTGTGGTTCCGCTTGAAACATACAACATAGCGGGCGTTAAAATATATGACAGGAGTTACCGGGAACTTTCGGATGCGACATCCGCAAAAAACGCCGTTTTCCGTCTAACAAAACTTCAAAAGGATTTAACAAAATTTCAGAAATGAAAAAAAGTACTTGACAAAACGCCAAAAATACTTTATAAATATAAAGATGTCTGATTGCTTGTTTTGCAGGATTGTTGATAAAAAAATTCCGGCGAAAATTATTTCGGAAACAGCAGGTTTAATTGCGATACGGGACGTCAACCCGCAGGCGCCGGTTCATATTCTGATAATTCCGAAAAAACATATAGCCACATTGAACGATATTACTCAATTCGATGCAGACATTATAGCGGATGTACATTTTTTAGCAAAAGAACTGGCAGAAAAAGAAAAGGTAAGTGAGGAAGGTTACCGGTTGGTGCTCAATACAAATTCCGGTGCGGGTCAGTCGGTTTTTCATATACACTGGCATCTTTTGGGCGGTAGAGTGATGAACTGGCCCCCGGGATAAAGGAACACGGAACGGACACGAAACAAAAAAAGGTGGTGTTTAATTTGGCGAATGTAAAAGTAAGAGAAGGGGAATCCATAGAGGAGGCGCTGAGAAGATTCAAAAGAGAATGCGAAAGAGACGGCATCCTTGCTGAAATCAAAAAGCGCGAATTTTATGAGACGCCCTCAATAAAGAGAAAACGTAAGGCTGAGGAAGCAAGAAGAAAACTGAAAAAAAGAATTTTTTTCAGATAATTAAGAAGTGTCATTCTGAACGAAGCAAAGCGGAGTGAAGAATCTCAATGTTTAAATGTGAGAGATGTTTCGCATCGCTCAACATGACATGCATCAATCGTCGTTTTCCGGAGGCGTAAATTGAAATTAAAAGAGTTTTATAACTTCGTCGTAGAAGAGGGAATTTTGTCCGACCTGCGCGGTGTGGAACAGGTAAAAAAAGGTTTGTCGGTTTCAAAGCAGAAATATGATAAACTTGATAACGAAAAAAAATCAGAGTTTGATGTTGAGTCGCTGAAAAATCCTTATAAGGATTCAAGGATACTTAATGGCACCGGTGACGAGGAAATAAGGTCAATTCTCATTGGTATTGATATTGATGTAGCGGAACTTGTACTGGCGGAAGAACTTAAAAAATCCGGCAAAAAGATTGACCTTGTTTTATCGCATCACCCGCAGGGCTACGCGTATGCCAATTTTTACGAAGTGATGGGTATGCAATCGGAGATTCTGGAAAAATTCGGAGTACCTATAAACGTTGCCGAGGGGTTGTTGTCAAAAAGAATAAAAGAGGTTGCTCACAGGGTAATGCCGGCGAACCATACAAGAAGCGTAGATGCCGCAAAACTTTTAGGAATTCCGATGATGTGTGCTCACACCGTTGCCGATAACCATGTCGCAAAATATCTTCAGGAAAAATTTGACTCGGTAAAACCGTATTTTGTTTCGGATGTGGTTAATACATTAAAGACAATTCCGGAATATAAAAGTGCGGTTACCGAAACGGTGGGTCCTAAAATATTAGTCGGAAACGAGGAAAATCGCGCGGGTAAGGTTTTTGTTGATATGACCGGCGGTACGGAAGGCGCTGTGGAATTTTTAGAAAAACTTTCCATTGCGGGTGTCGGAACAATCGTCGCAATGCATATGTCGGAGGAGCACATAAAAAACGCCGAAAAGTCAAATATAAACATAGTAGTTGCAGGTCATATTTCCAGCGATACTCTCGGACTTAATCTGCTTTTTGATAAAGTGGAAAATAAGTTCGGTCCCGTTGATTTCATCCCTTGTTCCGGTTTCCGACGGATAAAACACAACCAATAAAAATCGTTCAAATCCATCAAACAAAATATGTCAATTCCGGAAGCAACTATTCAAAATGTTTTAAGTGCCTGTGATATTGTAGAAGTTATTGAGGGCTATGTCCGTCTGACAAGGTCAGGCAGAAATTTTAAGGCGCGGTGTCCGTTTCATAATGAAAAAACACCTTCGTTTATGGTAAATCCCGAGAAGCAGATTTTTCACTGTTTCGGGTGTAATGTCGGCGGTAATGCAATAAGTTTCGTGATGAAAATGGAAGGACTTACTTATCCCGAAGCCATCCGCAAACTTGCCAAAAAATGCAATATAGAAATAAAAGAAATTTTTTCTAATTCTAAAACGGATGATAAACTGGCGGAAGAACGGGAAACAATTTATAAAATTTTAAACGATACAGGTTTATTTTTTCAGAAGCATCTTGCCGAAAACGCTGTCATAAAAAACTGGCTTAAAAAAAGGGGATTGACCGACGAAACGCTCGCAAAGTTTCAAATAGGTTATGCTCCGAAATCATCCAAAACACTTTTGAATGCCGCCGTCAAAAAAGGATATTCAAAGGACTTACTTTACAAATCCGGGGTTATATCTTCTGACAAAGATTTTTTCATCAACAGGGTGATGTTTCCGATTTTTGATATCACGGGAAGAATTGTTGCGTTCGGCGGCAGGGTTTTGGACGATGCAATTCAGCCGAAATATCTTAATTCGCCCGAGACGGCGGTTTATTCCAAAAGCAGGGTGCTTTACGGTCTCAATTTCGCCGGAAAGTCCATAAGAGAAAATAATTCCGCAATAATACTTGAAGGTTATATTGATGTGATTATGTGCCATCAATATGGAATAACGAATACGGTTGCCACTCTCGGGACCGCTTTTACGCCGCAGCACTCTTCTTTATTGAAGAGATACACCGACAATATAATAGTCGCGTATGACCCGGATACGGCAGGCCGTTCCTCTGCGATAAGGTCGTGTGAGACGCTTCTTAATGACGATTTGTATGTGAAAATCGCCCAATTGCCCGACGGTAAGGATAGCGATGAAATTCTTATTTCCGACGGTGCGGATAAATTAAAAAATGTTTTTTCAAATTCAAAGTCATACATTGATTTTTTTATTGATGAAAAATCGTCTTCCTCTGCGGGTTTTGATGTCAAGACCATTGAAGGTAAAAGGGGTCTTATAAAATTAGCCCTTCCGGTCATATCAAAAATTCCGAATGCCGTCGTAAAATCGGAATATATAAAAACGCTTTCAGAACGGCTCGGGGTGCGTGAGGAAATTATAAAAGAGGAACTGGCCCGGCTTAAAACCGAAATAAAGCGGTATGGCAGCGACTCAAAACAACAGCAGCCGGCGGTTGAAAAAAAAATTAACATTGAGGAAAGAAATCTTATATCGGTCCTGGCCGGCGATATTAAACTTATGGATTATATTCCGGAAAATTTGCAGATTGATTTTAGCAGCGAGGAGATAAAAAAAATTTTTGACACACTCCGCGAATTAAGAAAAAAAGGCAGGGATTCCGTTACTTCCGCCGAACTTGTAGAGTTTGCGGGTTCAGAGATTATTTCTAAAATTTTAACCGCAGGTGATTTTAATCCGTCTGAGCCGGAAAAATTCGTGAAGTCATTTGCAGATGCCGTATCAATTACAATGGAAAGAAAAAAATTGGAAAAAATTAAGGTTTGCGATATAAAAAAGTTTGTTGAAATTTCCAGAAAAATGAAAGGTTCAAAAAAATAACGGTCGCCCCTAAAGGGACTTCCTTCGGTCGCTCGCAAGCAAGTTTTCCAGACACGCTCAGCCGACCACCCTGTCGGCTTCGCTCTAATCGTCGCTCCTGAAAGCGTAGTCGCTCCTCAAGGGTCTGGAGAAACTTCTTGCTCGCTCCGTGAGTAAAAGGTAAAAAAAAATGATAGATGAAAAAGAAGTAAGAAATTTAATACAGCAAGGCCGTCAAGCCGGTTTTCTTACATATGACGACATATTTGAGCACCTGTCTATATCGGATGTCAGCGTAGATGAAATTGACGGTTTTTTTATGACCTTGAACGATATGGGCATAAATGTCCTGAACAAACAGCCGGAAGAACCGGTAGCCGAAAAGCAAACTTCAGAATCTTCCGACGAAGAATCCCTGAAATTAAAAATGGAAGACCCTGTCAGGATGTATCTTACGGAAATGGGGAAATCGTCGCTTTTACAGAGAAGAGAAGAACTTGAACTGACAAAGAGCATCTGGGAAAAAAAGAGAGAACTGAAATTGATAGTGTTGGATTCTCCGATTACCCTTAAGGAGATAAAAAATTGGGAAGTGCTTATTTCAACCAGTGCTGCGTCCCCGAGAGAGTTTATGCCCCGCGGCAAAAAAACTGACACTACCTTAAGAAATATGCAGAGAAAAATGATAGAGGCGTCAAAATATTTGGATAAAGTTCAGACGAAAATCAATCAACTTAAAAAGAAACTCAAGGGGATGAAAAAGGCGTCGTCGCATAAAAAAATATCCGTTGAAAATAAAATTAACAGTTATAAAAAAGAGATAATAAAAAAAATAATCGGACTTAATCTCCACGAGGAAAAATTCAACAAACTGAAATTAAAATTACTGAACTATGCGGAAAGGATAACCGAAAATAAAAATATCTGCGGTCAAATTTCAAGAAAAAGTAAACTGGCTCTTTCCGATGTAAAGCGGATTTACCGTCAGGTAAAGCGGAAAAAAATAACGAAAACAAAATTTTTTAAGTTGACAAGGTATGAATTTCCAAAATTTGCCCGGGTGCTTGATGAGGTGAACAATGCCGATAGAAAACTTAAAAAGATGAGCAGAAATATTAATATTCCGCTTGAAGACATAGAATCATCCGCAAATAAAATAAGGCGGTTGGAAATAGAACTATTGGATGAAAAGTCAAAACTTATAAAAGCAAATTTGCGGCTGGTCGTTTCAATCGCAAAAAGACATATGTATGCGCCTTCACTTTCACTTTTAGATTTAATACAAGAAGGCAATCTCGGCTTAATAAAAGGGGTGGAAAAATTTGAATACAAAAAGGGTTTTAAGTTTTCCACGTATGCGACATGGTGGATTAGACAATCAATAAACAGAGCCCTTGCCGACCAGTCCAGAACGATTAGAATTCCGGTTCATATGAAGGAGATGGCATCAAAACTCAACAAGTTCCAGAGGAAACATCATCAGGATTACGGTACAAAACCTACGATTGAAGAATACTCAAAATACTTAAAAATGTCAACGGATAAAATCAGAACGCTTTTAAGAATAATTCAGGAACCGCTATCGCTTTCAACCCCTATAAGTGACGACGAGGATTCCCGTCTTGAAGATTTTATTGAGGATAAAAAACATAAAACACCGGAAAAGCACATACACTCAAATTTAAGATACAAAGAAATTGAAAAGGTATTGGCAACTCTCAACGACCGCGAGGCGGAGATTATCCGTTTGAGGTTTGGCATCGGTTATGGCTACCCATTAACTCTGGAAGATGTCGGAAAAATTTTTAAGATTACAAGGGAGCGGGTCCGTCAAATTGAGGCGAAGGCAATAAGAAAAATGAAACATCCCTCGCGGTGTAAAAGTCTTGTTGACTATCTTGAATAATTTAGATATAATTAAAAATGTGGGCTCTTAGCTCAGTTGGTCAGAGCAGCTGACTCATAATCAGCGGGTCGGGGGTTCAAGTCCCTCAGGGCCCAAAAAGGAAGTAGAAAGTGGGAAGCGGGAAGTGGGAAGTAAAGGCAGAAGAGATTTTAAGTCGGCTTAAAAAACATTATTCAGATGTAAAAAAAACGGCATTGACATTTTCAAACCCGCTGGAAATTCTCGTTGCAACAATTCTTTCCGCACAATGCACGGATGAACGGGTCAATAAAATTACTCCGCTTCTTTTTGCTAAATATAAAAAAGCATCCGACTACGCCTGCGCCGATATAAAAGTTTTTGAACAGGAAATAAAATCCTCCGGTTTTTATCACAATAAAGCGGAGAATATAATAAATGCCTGCAGGATTATTGATGAAAAATACGGCGGTAAAGTTCCCGATACAATGGACAAGTTGCTGATGCTTCCGGGCGTAGCCAGAAAAACCGCCAACATTGTTTTGGGTAATGCGTTCGGCAAGGTTGAGGGCATAGCAGTTGATACGCATGTAAAACGGTTGTCATTCCGTTTAGGACTTTCAAAAAATACCAGTCCTGAAAAAATAGAGCGGGATTTAATGGAAATGTTTGACGAGAAAGATTGGTTTGCTATTTCAAATCTTTTAATAGAACACGGAAGAAAAATTTGTAACGCTAAAAAGCCCGACTGCAAAAATTGTTTTTTATTGGGATTATGTCCCAGAATAGGAGTTCCGGGCAATTAGCTCAGCGGGAGAGCACTCCCCTCACACGGGAGGGGTCGCAGGTTCAATCCCTGCATTGCCCAAGTATGAATTATGAACGAACAACTATCAAAACTTATAGATTTGCAGAACATTGATTCCAAAATAGATGAGGCAAATAATAACATTGAGAAAATCAACGGTGAAATAAACTTTTTACGGGAAACTCTTGTAAAAGAAAAGGAACAGATTGAAACCGCTAAAAAAGATATAATAAGCAGCAATATCTTTAAAAAAGAAAAGGAAATGGAAATAGTGTCAATAGAAGAAAAAATCAAAAAGCACAATATGGAATTAAATGCAGTTAAAACCAACGCCGCATATAAAGCACTTTTAACCGAGATAGAGAGCGGGAAAAATGAAAAATTAAGAATAGAAGATGAATTACTGGCATTGATGGAAACAGACGAAAAAAATTCTAAAGACATAAAAAATTTGCAAAAAGAATATGAAAACAAAGAAAAAGAATTTGTTGGAAAAAAAGTGCTGTTTGAAAATGATTTAAAAAAAGCGAGTGAGTTGGTTTCGCAACTTTCTTTGGAACGGAAAACAAAATTGACGGAATTGCCAAAAAATATTGTTGACAAGTACGAAAATATAAGAAAAAACAAAAATGGCTCGGCCGTAGTAATGGTAGAAGATAATGCCTGCGGCGGTTGTCACANNATTACCGATTCACATTATTGACGAACTAAAAAAAGGCAAGGATTTGATAACCTGCAATAATTGTATGAGGATTTTGTATCGGAAATGAAAAAGCAGTTTATCGTTTATATTGACGGCGGCTCGCGGGGGAATCCCGGCCCGTCGGGAATAGGAGTAGTAATTAAGGATATTTCGGGAAAGGTCGTCGGCACTGTAAAAAAATACATCGGAATTACTACCAACAATGTCGCCGAATACAGCGCTTATATTTGTGCTCTTGATGAAGCAAAAAAATTAGGAGCCGATAAAATTAAAATTTTTCTTGATTCGGAACTTGTTTATAAACAATATCTCGGCGAATACAGAACCAACGATAAAAATCTTAAAGAGTATTTGAAAAAAATAAGAGAGAAAGAAAAAAAATTTTTAAGCGTTGAAGTTATCCATATTCCGAGAGAAAATAATAAAGAAGCAGACAAACTTGCAAACATTGCGATAAATATAGGCGAAACAGGAGGGGATTGAGGAATTGCTCTCCGCTTTTAGGCGGGGAGAGGAAAGTCCGGACTCCGCAGAACAGGGTGATGGCTAACGGCCACCGTCCTGACGTTATGTCGGGATAGGGAAAGTGCCACAGAAAAAATACGGCCCATTTTAACCCTAAAGGTTAAAAGGCAAAGGTGAAAAGGCGCGGTAAAAGCGCACCGCTTTGCTCGTGAGAGCAGAGGCAGGGCAAACCCCACCCGGAGCAAGGTCCAAAATAAAAGATTCGTCCCGGCTGAAAGGAACGAAACGGGATTGTTCGTCCCGTCACTATTTTTAAGGTTGACCGCTTGACCCCGCAAGTAATTTCGGGGCTAGAGAAATAATTCCTTTATCCCATTTTATCGGGATAAACAGAATCCGGCTTACCAATCCCTTTCTGTTAAGTCAAAAACTTTTTGTTCTTCGCTACAGGCAAACCTGCTTGGAAAGTTACGCTTACTCCCGTATTTGTAAAAAATAATAAATAAAAAAACACTTGACAAATTATACCAGATTTTTTATAATGCATAATAGTGGTGAATAGTGGTGAATTAATAGTAATTATGGTTAAATATAGCCCCCGATTTTAATCGGGGGTGAGCGGAGCGAATGAATAATTATGTTTGTCGGACTCTACGAATATTCGGTTGATTCAAAAGGCAGAATTTTCATACCTTCAAAATTCAGGCGAAACAATCATTTTATAATTACAATAGGACTTGACGAATGTCTGTATGCCTATCCCAAAGATAGATGGGGAAAACTTGAAAACAAACTTGATGGACTGCCGTTTAATGATAAATCGGAAGAAAGGGCGTTCAAAAGGGTTTTATTATCCGGCGCCACCGAGTTAAAACCGGATTCGCAGGGTAGAATTTTAATCCCCTATCACTTGAGAAATTATGCCAAATTAAAAAACGATGTCATAATAATAGGGGTTTCAAGCAGGATAGAAATATGGTCAAAATCCATCTGGGAAAAATATAACAAAAATGCCAAAAAATTGTTTTTCAAGCATGTAAGTTCTTTGGAAATATGACGCATATTCCTGTAATGCCAGTTGAAACAATTAAGTATTTGGATATAAAAAAAAACGGGACATATATTGATTGTACTTTCGGCGTCGGCGGACATTCAATCGGGATAATTGAAAATCTTTCGCCAAAAGGAAAACTTTTTGCATTGGATTGGGACAGCGATTCGGAAAAATTATTCACGGAAAATTTTAGTTCTTACAAGAATGCAAAATTTGTATGTTCTAACTTTGCGGAACTATCAACAGTCGTAAGAGAAAATAATATCAAGAAAATTGACGGCGTATTGTTTGATTTGGGATTTTCTTCATTACAGATTGACAACTATAACAGAGGTTTCAGTTTTAATTTTGATGCGCCTCTTGATATGAGATACAGTGTGAGCAATCCGTTAACAGCCGATAAAATCGTCAATAGTTATGATGAAAAAAAACTTATAAAGATATTTTTGGATAATGCTGACGAGCGATTTGCCCAAAAAATCGCAAAAGCCATAGTCGGTTACAGAATGCAAAAAAAAATATCAAAAACATTAGAACTCGTTGAAATAATTAGATATGCAACGCCATATTGGTATCACAAGCGGAGAATCCATTTTGCTACAAAAACATTTCAAGCGTTAAGAATTGCGGTCAATAATGAACTGGAAAATATAGAAAAAGGAGTTGTGTCGGCAATAAATCTGGCATCCTTCGGTTCTAGAATAGTCGTTATTTCGTTTCATTCAATAGAACATAGATTGTTAAAAAATATCTTCAAAGAAGCGGTAAAAAATAATTCCATAAAATTAGTTGAAAAAAAACCGATTTTTCCTTTAGCATTTGAAATTGCCAAAAATCCGCGTTCAAGGTCTGCACAAATGAGAGTTGTGGAAAAAATATGAAGGTCGCCCCTAAAGGGATTCCCTGCGGTCGCTTGCAAGCAAATATTCCCAAGGGGACTCCCTGCGGTCGCTTTGGTTGCTCCCTTGTGGTCGCTTAAAGAATTTGCTCCTGAAACGAATAAGTCGCAAATTCAAAACCTGCAGAAATTTCTTGCTTCGCTCCGCGATTAAGAAGGTGAAAATATGAGAGTTCACAGAGTTCACGGAGTAAATAAAGTAAAACGTGCCAGCGTGTATTTTAAGTGGTCAATTATAATAATAATTTTCGGTTCTTTTTATGCATGGCAGCGAATAGAATCAAGGAAACTTGGTTACAGAATAAGCGAAATTAACGAAAGAATTTTATCGTTAGCAAAAGAAAACAAATATCTCACAATGAAAATAATGGACATAACTGCGATGAATAATCTTGAAGAAGCAGCCAAAAAGCGTTTAGGGTTGGTAACACCCAAGACATCCGATATCGTAGTAATTGAACTGGGGTCAAAATGAGGATCATAAAGTATAAAATTATTTTTATTTGTCTTTTTATTTTTTTTATGTTTTTCATTATCGGTTCCCGTTTGTTTTGGGTGCAAATTATTAATTATACTTTTTTTGCCCAAGAGGTTTCCAAGCAATCTAAAAGAATAAAAAAATCTCAAACATTAAGGGGAAACATTTACGATAGAAATATGATGACTCTTGCAACAAGTATGTCGGCGGAGTCATGCTACATTGAGACAAAAAAAGCAAAGGATTTGGACATAGAACTTTTTTCAAAATGTACGGGTATGTCGCCTGCGGATATCCGTTCAAAATTAAAACAGAATAAAAATTCGGTTTTGATAAAAAGAAAATTGCTTCCCGATGAAGTGCTGAGAATTAAATCAAAAAATTTCCCCGGTGTTTATTTTGAAAAAGAGCAACTGCGTTTTTATCCCGAGAATTCGTTGGCAAGTTATGTGGTGGGAGTTGTCGGCATGGACAACAAAGGGTTGTCCGGAATTGAATATCTGTTCAATGATTTTCTTACGGGTTTATCAAAAAAATATGTTGCGATGAAAGACGGCAGGGGAAGGGAGATAATTTTAGATAATGATTCGGAGGATGATATCAGGTATGTGGTGTTGACAATTGATACCCGTTTACAGCACATTGCCGAGACCGTTCTCAAAAAAGCATATCAAACCACAAATGCAAAATCACTGACCTGTATAATTCAAAATCCTTATACCGGAGAAATTCTTGCGATGGCATCATATCCATCTTATGACCCGAATAAAAAAATTGACCCCAAAATGCTTAAAAATACGGCTATCGGCGATGCTTATGAGCCCGGAAGTGTTTTTAAGATTGTAACCGCCGCCGCTGCTTTGGAAAAACATCCGGAAGTTTTAAGTGAAAAATTTTTTTGTGAAAACGGTTCTTATAAATTGGCGAAGGATGTTATTATTCATGACCATGAAAAATACGGCGTGTTGTCTTTTCAAGATATACTTGCTTATTCTTCAAATATAGGTTTTGCAAAACTTGCCAGAATTATAGGAAAACAGGACCTGTGGCAGTATGCCCGTTCTTTCGGGTTTGGAATGGCTACCGGCATAGAACTTACAGGGGAGACACCAGGGCGATTAGAACCTCCGAGCAAATGGTCGGGTGTTTCCTGTGAAATAATTTCTTTCGGGCAGGAAATATCCGCCAATGGTTTGCAAATCGTAAATTCATTTTCAGCCGTTGCTAACGGCGGAGTTTTGATGGAGCCGAAAATAATAAAATCCGTTTTTTGTAACAACAAGGAAATTCAGGCGTTTGAGCCGGTAAAAATAAGAAGGGTAATTTCACCCGCGACCGCTGACAATATTAGAAAAATGCTGGAAGCCGTTGTTGAATACGGCACCGGTGTGCTGGCAGGAATTGACGGTATTAAAATTGCGGGTAAAACCGGCACAGCCCAAAAATACGACAAGCAGCTGAAAAAGTATTCCGCTTCAAAATATGTTTCGCTTTTTGCAGGATTTTTTCCGTCTGAAAAACCTAAAGTTACGGTTCTAATTGTTGTGGATGAGCCGAAAGGCGACTACTGGGCGTCTTCGGTAGCCGCGCCGATTTTCAGAAAAATTTCATCAAACATTCTTGAATATCTTAACATTTATCAGGAAAATAAACTTGTGCTAAAATGAAAATATCAGAGTTACTAAATAATCTTGACGTAAAATTATTCGGTGACGCAAACATAGAAATTGAGGGCATTACATACGATTCCCGGCAAGTTCGGAAGAATTATCTTTTTGCCGCTTTGCACGGCACAAAAGAGGACGGGAAAAATTATATTAAAGATGCAATTTCGCGCGGCGCTGTTGCAATACTTACTGACGATAAAACTATAAAATATGATAATACGGTTTTTCTTACAACGAATGATATTTCTGATATGCTCGGGAAAATTTCTTCGCGGTTTTACAATGAACCGTCTAAAAAAATGAAGGTTTTTGCGATAACGGGTACAAACGGTAAAACGACTATTACATATATTATTGAAAAGCTCTTTGAAAACGCCGGAATAAAATTAGGCGTTGTAGGGACGATTTTTTATCGTTTTGGCAATCTTTCAATTTCCGCGCCCAACACGACTCCTCAATCATCGGATTTACACGAACTTTTTTCAAAAATGAAATCGGCTGGTGCCGACGGTGTTGTTGTGGAGGTTTCGTCGCACGGGCTTGTACAAAATAGGATTTCCGGCTGTGATATGGATGTAGTAATTTTTACCAATCTTACGCGCGACCATCTGGATTATCATAAAACAATGGACGAATATAAAAAAGCGAAATTTTTGCTTTTCGGAAAATTTTTAGCCGCATCAAAAAAGGAAAAAAAATATTCCGTAGTAAATGTTGATGATTCTGCCGGTCGCGAACTGGCAAAAATAGCCGCAGGTAAAGTAATAACATATGGCATAAAATCCGATGCCGCTCTAAAAGCGACAGATATTGAAATGTTAAAAAATAAGACCATGTTTAATGTAAATATTGAAGGTAAAAAAATAAGGATAGAGACAAAACTTATGGGCCGGCACAACATCTATAATATACTTGCCGCTATCGGGTGCGCATACTCGCAAGATATGGATTTGGAAAAAGTTGCAGACGGAATTAAAAAATTTGAGACGGTTCCCGGAAGATTTGAAACGGTTCACGGCGGACAACCGTTTTCGGTTATAATTGATTATGCGCATACTCCCGATGCACTCGGTAATTTAATTCAGGCAGCAAGAACGATAAAACATAAAAAAATCATTACCGTTTTCGGCTGCGGCGGCGACCGCGACCGTTCAAAAAGGCCTTTAATGGGTGAAATTGTAGGGCGTATGTCCGACTACACGATTATAACATCGGACAATCCCCGTTCTGAAAAACCGGAACTTATAGCGTTGGATGTAGAGGTTGGGTTACAGAGAGTAAAATGCAAAAATTATGAGATTGTATTGGATAGAACTGATGCTCTCAAAAAAGCCGTTGAATTATGTTCACCCGATGATATACTTCTTATAGCGGGAAAAGGGCATGAAAATTATCAGATTATAGGAAACGAAAAAATTCCCTACAATGATAAAGAAGTAGCAATAAAAATACTGACTGAAAAATACGGCAAAAAATAACCGCAGAGACGCAGAGAATACAGAGAAAAAAATCTGCGTAATCTGTATTCAAAAAAATGGAAAAAACTGAAATATCAAAAATTGCAGATGCGATAAAAGGACATTTGTTCATAAATAAAAAAATATTTATAACAGGTGTTTCAATTGATTCCCGCACAACTAAAAAAGGAGATATTTTTTTTGCGCTCAAAGGTGAAAATTTTGACGGCCACAATTTTATTAAAAATGCAATTTCAAAAGGTGCTGCTGCCGTTGTTATCTCTCGTCTCCCGTCTCCCGTTTCCCGTTTCCCGTCTATTGTTGTAAAGGATACAACAACGGCACTTCAAGATTTTGCAAAATATTACAGAAGTAAGTTTAACTTAAAAGTAATAGGTATAACCGGTTCAAACGGCAAGACGACTACAAAAGATATTTTGACATCCGTATTGTCACAAAAAACTCCGGTTTTATCTACGGCGGGAAATTTTAATAATCACATAGGACTTCCTTTGACACTTTTTCAGTTAGAAAAAAAGCACAGATATTGCGTTCTTGAAATGGGGACAAATCATAAAGGAGAAATTGCCCGTCTTTGCGAAATATCGTTACCGTCAGCAGGCATTGTTACAAATATAGGGACGGCACACATAGGCAATTTCGGCTCGGTAAAAAACATATTGAAAGAAAAGTCGGAGCTTTTTAATTCATTAGGTTCTAACGGTATAGCCGTCATAAATAATGATGATGAATTTATAACTTTATATGCTGCAAAGATAAATTGCAAGAAAATAACATTCGGCATTAAAAATATCGCCGATGTTATGGCCTGTGATATTTTACTTAAATCTGAAAATACAACTTTTTCACTTCAATATAAAAAAAGAAAAGAAAAAATTGTGTTGCCTGCTGCCGGGTTGTTTAATGTCTATAATGCACTCGCCGCGGCGAGCACTGCGGTAACACTCGGTTATTCCGTTAATGAAATAGCGGCCGGCATCAGGAATTTTGTTCCGCCGGCAAAAAGAATGGAGACGCTCAATCTGAAAAACGGAATTGTTATCGTGAATGATTCCTATAATGCCAATCCGACATCAATGCGCTTGGCGATTGAAAATTTTGCAAAAATATTTTATAATAACAGAAAAATACTTGTTTTGGGAGATATGCTTGAGTTGGGAGGCGTTGAAATAGCCGAGCATAAAAAAATCGGCGAGTTTATAAAAAGAAATAGGTATGCCGACAGTGTCTTGACAGTCGGCGATTTGGCGAAACATATAACGGCTCAATCAGGCGGCATCTGGTTTGAAAATAAAAATAAACTTTCTGAATATCTAAAAAAAAATCTCAAATATGGCGACGCCGTTTTATTCAAGGCATCAAGAAAAATTGCATTAGAGGATGTTGTTAATTCTCTAATTCTCTAATTCTCTAATTCTCTATCTTTTTTATGTTTTATTACCTCTATTATTTGTCGGAAAAGTTCTCGCCGTTGAATGTTTTTCAATATATTACTTTCCGCGTCGGCGGCGCTATTTTTACTTCACTTTTAATTTCCATTATTTTCGGACCATATTTCATAAAAAAATTGAAGGCATTAAAAATTGAACAAACAATACGGAGCGACGGCCCTCAAACCCATTTTGCCAAATCCGGCACTCCCACTATGGGCGGTTTGGTAATTCTTATATCACTTGTCATTTCAACGCTTTTATGGGCACGGTTTGACAACAGGTTTATATGGATTTTAATTTTTTCGTCGGTATATCTGGGATTTTTGGGTTTTATGGATGATTATCTTAAACTTGTAAAAAAACATTCATCCGGATTATCCGCATCAAAAAAAATAATATATATTTCAGTTCTCGGACTTATCATTGCCGCTTACAATTTCTATGAGCCGCCTAATCCGAAATATATCACGTCCGTTAATGTTCCATACTTGAAAGAAACATTTTTGAACCTTGGGATTTTTTATATATTTTTTTCGTATTTTATCGTTATCGGTTCTTCAAACGCGGTAAATCTTACCGACGGGCTTGATGGCTTGGCAGTGGGTTCAATTATTTTTTCAGGGCTTGTTTATGTGGTATTTGCATATGTAGCGGGTAACGCAAAGTTCGCTAGTTACTTGAAAGTTATACCTGTTTCCGGCGCCGGTGAAATTTGCATATTTTTGGCGGCAATGATAGGTGCTGGCTTAGGTTTTTTATGGTTTAACTGTCATCCCGCGGAAGTTTTTATGGGCGATACCGGCTCATTGTTTTTGGGCGGAAGTATCGGAATTATCAGCATTCTTATAAAACAGGAACTGATTTTAATTGTCGTCGGCGGGATATTTGTCGTTGAAGCGTTGTCGGTTTTGTTGCAGGTTACTTCATATCGGATAAGACGTAAAAGGATTTTCAAAATGGCGCCGCTTCACCATCATTTTGAACTTACAGGCCATCCCGAAGAGAAAGTCGTAATAAGATTCTGGATTATTGCGATAATTCTCGCTCTGTTATCTTTGAGTTCGCTGAAAATAAGATAAAAAATCGCTCGGCAGTAAATTTTTTCAGACACGTCCCTAAAGGGACTTCCTTTGGTCGCTCAGCCGACCACCCTGTCGGCTTCGCTCTAATCGTCGCTCCTGAAAGCGTAGTCGCTCCTCAAGGGTCTGAATAAAATTTCTGCCTCGCTCCGGGTGAAAAGTGGAAAGATGAAAAAAAATTGGAAAAAGGTTGCTGTTTTGGGTGCCGCGAAAACCGGTATTTCCTGTGCCAATTACTTTGCCGAAAAAGGTGCTGATGTTCTTTTAAGTGAAGTTTCGCTTAAAAATGATATTCAAACAAAAACTATCGCAAAAAAAGTTGAACTTGAATTCGGAGGCCACTCTCAAAAAATATTATCCTGCGATTTAATCATACCAAGTCCAGGTGTGCCCGGTAATATACCCATTTTACTTGCCGCAAAAAAAAAAGACATTGAAATTCTTTCCGATATTGAGATATTTTTTCTTCTTGCAAAATATAAAATGCTCATTGCCATAACCGGCACCAACGGGAAGACGACCACGACTTCAATGGTCGGCGAAGCACTTTCCGCTGCCGGTTACAAAAATATTGTTTGCGGAAATATCGGCGTGCCTGTCTGCGATTTTATTGAAAAATCCGATGCTCAAACATACATAGTTATGGAGGTTTCAAGTTATCAATTGGAATATACAAAAAATTTTGCTCCGCATATAGCCGCTGTTTTAAATATTACACCCGACCATTTACACCGGCACAAAACGATGGAAAATTATGCGGATGTAAAATCAAAGATATTTACTAATCAAAAAAAGAATGACTTTTGCATACTTAACAAAGATGATGGGTTGTGCTTGAAACTCTCCCGAAAGTGCAGTTCAAAGATTAAATTTTTTTCGGCAAAAGAGAATAAAAAAGCACTAAACCTTAAAATTCCAGGCGTTCATAATATAGAAAATGCGCTTGCTTCAATTGAAATGCTAATCTGCGCCGGTCTTTCCCAAAAAACTATTTTAAAATCATTGTCGGATTTTAAGGGTGTAGAGCATCGTCTTGAATTCGTAAGAGAACTTGGCGGCGTTAAGTATATGAACGATTCAAAGAGCACAAATGTATCGTCCACGCTCGTTGCCTTAAAATCTTTCAGTCAACCGATTATTTTAATTCTCGGCGGTCGTGATAAAGGTTCTCCGTATACGCCTTTAATTCCGCTTATTAAAAATAATGTAAAGAAAATTATTGCTATCGGCGAAGCGAAGAAAAAAATATTCAACCAACTTAAAGATGCAACGGACATAATTTTGCTTGACAATGTAGAAGCAGCGGTTAAAAAAGCGGAAGAATTTGCCGTCGTCGGTGATGTTGTTATGCTGTCTCCCGCGTGTGCATCTTTTGACCAGTTTAAGAATTATGAGGAGAGGGGAAAGTTTTTTAAAAAAATCGTGAATAATTTATAGCATTGGAATTTGAAACCACGAGATTGACATAAGAAATGTCATTCTGTCCCCGATGAAAATCGGGGGAAGAATCTCGGTGTTAAAGACGAGACCCTTCGTTTCACTCAGGGTGACAGTTTGTTGTCATCTGTGTTAATCTGTGAAATCTGTGGTTACTTATCTTATGAAACAACCGAAATTTTACAATCACTGGATTTTAATAATTGTGCTTGCCTTGGTTTCTATAGGCCTTGTTATGGTTTTATCGGCCAGCGGCGGTATGGCGGATTACAGATACGGAAGTCCGGTAAAATTTTTTTTGAAACAGGTATTATGGGTTGTGCTCGGAATTTTTTCGTTGCTTTTTTTCTCCGTATTTGATTACAATAAATTAAAAAAGTTTGTAATACCGCTTCTGATTCTTACTGCTTTACTTTTAATTTCCGTTTTACTTTTCGGAACTACCGTCGGCGGCGCAAAAAGATGGTTAAGATTTGGCCCGGTAGGTTTCCAACCCTCTGAAATAGCGAAAATAACCGTTATCATTTTTCTGGCATGGTATATTGACAGACGAACCAGCAAAATAAAAAATTTCAAGGACGGTTTCGTTAAACCTTTTTTTGTTGTCGGCAGCATAGTATTTCTGATTTTTTTGGAACGGGATTTCGGAGTGCCGCTTTTAATTTTTCTGCTCACAATAATTCTTTTGTTTATCGGCGGCGCAAATTATCTTTACATTATTTTTGCGGGGTTATCCGCCGTTCCGATTATAATTTATGTCGTAATAAATGAGCCGTACCGTCTCAAAAGAATAACAACATTTCTTAATCCGTGGGCAGACCCGCAGGGCGCAGGATATCAACTTGTCCAGTCGCTTATTGCTATGGGTTCAGGCGGATTAAAAGGAGTAGGATTAGGCGAATCAAAAATTAAGATGCTTTTTTTGCCCGACCCGCATACCGATTTTATATTTCCGATTATTGGCGAAGAATTCGGTTTCATAGGGACGATGCTTATTTTATCGCTGTTTCTTGCGTTGTTCATATTCGGAATAAAAATTGCGGTGAATGCGAAGAATCTGTTCGGAACGCTTCTTGCGTTCGGAATAACCGTTATGATTACTTTGCAGGCACTCATCAATATGTCGGTAAGTGTGGGTGTAATACCTACCAAGGGGCTTCCGCTTCCGTTTATATCGTTCGGCGGCTCATCCGTATTGGTTATGCTTACGAGCGTCGGTATATTGTTAAACATCGGAAAGCAACTGAGATATGATGAATGAAATGATGTCTCGCGTTCAATTGAAAAAAAAAATTCTTATTGCGGTATCATCCACGGGAGGTCATATCTATCCCGGAGTTGCATTGGCGGAAGCACTTAAAAAAAAAGGGTGGGATGTTTTTTTTGTCGGAAAGAAATCTGAAATAATTTCCAGAGAGGGCTATAGGTTTTATTCCTTATCGGTCGTCGGATATCCGCGGGTGCTGTCTGTCTTTTCGTCCGTTTTTTTTGTTAAATTTTTTTACTCAATAATTCAGTCAATAAAAATTTTGCTGAAAGAAAAGCCGGATATTGTAATAGGTTTCGGCGGATATGTTTCATTTCCTGCAATTTTTAGTGCGTGGTTGATGAACATACCGTCAATAATTCACGAACAAAATTTTATACCGGGGCTTGCCAATAAACTTTCGGCAAAATTTGCCAATAAAATATGCGTGAGTTTTGAGGCATCAAAAAAGTATTTTCCGTCTAAAAAAGTGGTTTTTACCGGCAACCCCGTTCGTCAGGAAATTCTAAATATATCAAGACCGCTTCCCACTTCTCGCTTCCCGATTACGGTTTTAATTTTCGGCGGAAGTCAGGGTGCGCACAATATAAATATCAATTTAATAAGTTCGCTTGCTCATTTTTCACCGCTCAAAGAAAAATTAAGGTTTATTCATATAACCGGCGAAAAAGATTTTGAAGTTGTGAAGAATGTTTATAAAAACAATGGTTTTATGGCGGAGGTTCAAAAATATCTTTACAACATTGAGACGGCATACCAAAAGGCATCGCTTGTTGTCTGTCGCGCCGGTGCAACAACAATTGCCGAGATAATTGCCTTAAAAATGCCTGCAATTTTAATTCCTTACCCGTATTCAACAGAGGACCATCAGAAGGTAAACGCAAAATATCTCGTTGATAACGGCTGTGCAATTTTGATTGAAGAAAAAGAAATCAAAAAACTGCCGGAAGAAATCATCAAACTTGTAGATAATCCCGGAACACTCGCTAAAATGTCGGAATCGTATCAAAAAATATCTTATTCCGATCCGCTCAAAACATTTCTTGATTTAATAGAAAAACCTGTATAGTGTTCACCTCGTTTAACAATTTAATTTTTTTTTGGGGGGGAGTTTCATAAAAAAACAAACAATCTCTCCTAAAGGGAGTCCTCCCACGGGGACTCCCTACGGTCGCTGCGGTTACTCTGATGAATCAGTTCGGAAATTGTCATTGTTACCAGTCCGCCGTGCGAACTTCACACATTCAATTAGGGTCTGCTGAAAAATATT
>DHFT01000039.1 GCA_002402375.1 Elusimicrobia bacterium UBA4817
ACATTCACATAGGAACAATCTCATTATATTTAATTGAGAGAAAATTGCAATAAAAAAATGACCGTTACCATCCCGGTCATTTTGTGTTTTTACAATTGTCTTCACCCGTCATTGCGAATGAAACGAAGCAATCTCAAAACTTTTTACTTTTTAACCAAACAATTGAGGCCCGTCCCCAATTACTCCTATATTTTCCAATTCTTAAAATCGTTGGCATGTTATTTCGTACTATGTCATATTTTAAACTATTTTTTGTATTTTGTCAAGCGGATTTTATTTCACGGTAATGTCAAGTATTTTTGATTTGCTTTCGCCACGTACCACTCTCGGAAGTTCCAGCCGAGCCCTAAGGGGGCGACTTCGGGGCCTATAAATCTTTTGTGAATTACGGGCAGTGCATCCGCGACATACAGGAATGTATAGGGTTGGTCTTCTGCAAGAATTTTATGAATTTTTCTGTAGATTTTTTGCCTTTCTTTTTCAGGAAAAACTCTTCTACCTTCCTCTAAAAGTTTATCAACTTCTTTATTTTCATAACTTACAAAATTATACTGCCCTTCTTTTTGTTGTGATGAATGCCACAGAGGATACTGGTCAGGGTCGCGGGATAAAGACCAGCCCAAAATCACGGCATCAAATCTTTTTTTATCAATATACTGATGAATAAAGGTTGACCATTCCAGAATTCGGATATTTACTTTTATTCCGACTTTTTTCAAATGCGATTGAATAAGTTCCGCTGCAACCGCCCGCGATTTATTACCCTGATTCGTGATAATTGTGAACTCAAATTTTTCACCATTTTTTGTAAGAATACCGTTATCTTCTTTCCATCCCAATTCATTAAAAATTTTTTTCGCTTTTTCAGGGTTGTATTCATAATCTTTTACATCGGGATTATAAGCCCAACTTGTCGGCGGATACGGTCCTGTTGCAGGAACACCTAATCCAAGTAAAATACCGTCAATAATTTCTTTTTTGTTTATAGAGTGTGCAATTGCCTGCCTGATTTTTTTCTCCTTGAAAAGCGGGTTCAAAAGATTATAGCCGAGATAGGCATAGCCGAAAGATGGGTATCGGAACTTATTGTAATTTTTGAAAAAATTTTGGTAGGCGTTGTATTGGTCGGGAGTGAGAGCCATCGTGTCAATAGTTTCATTTCTCAATTCCAGAAACTGAACCGACTGGTCAGGAATAATTCTGTAGATATATTTTGAAATTTTAGGATGTCCTTCAAAATAATCCGGATTAGCAACAAGCACGATTTTTTCATCTGTTTTCCATTCTACAAATTTGTAAGGACCTGTTCCGATAGGTTTTCGGTTCGCGGGGTGAGTATTGAAATCACCGTTTTGGAAAATATGTTTCGGAATTATCCCCATTCCCCATGAAATTAGTCCCGGCGAAAACGGTTCTTTGTAAGTAATTTTTATTTTATGCGGGTTGATGATTTCAAATTTTTTGACCAGTTCAAAATCGGAAGAATAAGGCGTTTTTACTTTCGGGTCAATAAGTTTTTGATATGTGAACTCAACATCTTCGGCGGTAAAAGGAACACCGTCGTGCCATCGGACATTTTTTCTTAAATTAAAAATTATTATTTTTCCGTCGTCAGAAACCGTCCACGATTCTGCCAAATCCCCGACGATGTTTATATTTTTGTCATATTTTACCAGACCGTTGAAAACGAGCCCGTTTATGTCGTTTGATGCGGAATCGGAAGATAAGACGGGGTTCAAATAGGTCGCATCACCGATGGAGGAATCAATGTAGTAATTTTTCTCGGCGGATTCTTTTTCCGGTCGATTTTTTTTACAAGAGGCAATATTAAGTGTCAAAAAAATAATCAGTAAAAATCGCATAGTATTATTTTAATATTACGGTCGTAATGTTTTTAGGAGTTAAGTATTTATCGCAAACGTTTTTTATATCGGGAACTGTTATTTTGTCAATATCTTCAACATATTTTTTGTCGTATTCGTAACCCCGTCCCATTATTTCCCAGAAACCGAGCCACCAGCCCTGCCTTTGAATTGTTCTGTGGTCCAAAAAATAAGTTCCTTTCAGATATTCTTTTGCGTTTTTCAGTTCGTCATCGGTAAGTTCACTTAACTTTTTAATTTCATCAATGAATATTTTTTCCACCGTCGCTACATTTTCTTTTGATGTTCCGGCATACAACACAAAATCACTTGTTTCTTTTCTTGACGGATAAAAAGAATCTCCTTCATAGACCAACCCGTTTTTTTCCCGCAGCACATCAAAAAGCCGAGAACCCATTCCTCCGCCGAGTATGGCATTAACTAATTTCAATGTAGCATATTCTTTTTGATTTATATCGGGCGCCAAAAATCCGGAAAAAATATACGATTGTTGAAATTTGCCGGTGTATATTTTTTTTGATTGTTTGGGTAGTTCTATTTTCGGTTGTTCTTTTTTTGTTTTTTCAGTTGTTCCTATAATTTTTATATTACCGAAATATTTTTCTACAAGTTTTTTTGTAGTTTCAAAATCAACATCACCGGTAACACATAAAACCATATTTGCCGTCTTAAAATGTTTCCTGTAATTATCGGAAATCTGCGAAGCCGTTAATGAGGAAACAGTTGTTTTATAACCTTCAACCGGTTTGTGGTAAGGGTGATTTCTGAAAATTAATTCGTTAAAATAATCATAAGCAACATTAAAAATATGGTCCGATTTTGATTTTATCCCGGCAAGAATTTTAATTTTTTCCTTTTCAAATTCCTTTTCCGGAAATATCGGATTATGGACAACATCGGCAAAAATATCAAAAGCCGAAGCAAAATTGTCCGAGGGTACGAGTATTGAGACCTCAGAAAAGTTGTTTGAACAACCGGCGGAAATTGTAGCACCGAGCGATTCGGATTCAATTGCAATTTTTTCTGAAGTTCTATTTGTTGTTCCTTTCGTCAGCAACTGAACGGTGAGATTTGTTATTCCTGCTTCGTTATCCGTTTCAACAGCCGCCCCGTCTTTTACGAATAAGTTTACGCTGACCAATCTGATTTTCTTTTTTTCGCAATGGACTAAAGTAAAACCGTTTTCAAGTACGATTTTGTTTGTTTGGGCGTAAAGAAAGTGAAAAAGCGAAAAAGCAAGAAAATGAGAAAGTAAAACTATTTTTTTCATAATTTACGGAGTGATGATTACCGTCGGAATGTTTGGAAAAATTAGATATTTTGAAATAACATTTTTTATACATTCAGGTCTAATTTTTTTTATATTTTTTATATAATTATCGGTAATTTTTTTGTTACCAAGAGCCGCATAAAATCCGAGTTCTTCCGCTTTACCGTCCGGCGTTTGCTCCTGTAAAAGTTTGTCCCGAATAAGAAGCACCCTTGCTCTGTCAAGTTCTTCATCCGTTACATTTTCAAATGTAAGTTGGTTAAGTTCAATCAAAATTTTATTTGATACAGTGGATGTATTTTCCGGTGAACATTCCGCATAGACGTAAAATAGTCCCGGTCCTTTGTGCGTGGCAAATGAAGCAGAAACTGTATAGGCAAGATTAGTTTCTTCAACAAGTTTTTTATAAAGCCGTGATGCCCTGCCTGTCCCCAAAATATAAGAAGCGACATCAAGTGGATACTGGTCATCGCTTTTTATATTTGCCGCTGGAAAACCCATAATTATGTATGAATGAGAAACATCTTTTTTGATTGTTTTTTTATATGGTTCGCTAAAAGAGTATTTGAAATTTTCTGCATCTTTTAATTTGACAGCAATTTTTTGAATAAGTGTTTCTTTAAATTTTTCTTTTTCCTTTTTAAGTTTTTTAAGTTTTCCAAAACTATTTTTCAAAAAACCGAGCATTTCTTTTTTGTTGAAATTACCAGTGACTACGACGAATATATTTTTAGGAACATAAAATTTTTTATGAAACGACAGAAAATCATCCCGTTTTAATTTTGAAACCGTTTCTTCCGTTCCGATTACTTTTTGAGCATAACGGAAAAAATTAAGATAAACATGGTTATAAAATTCATCAAAAAGTAATGATTGCGGATTGTCGTCTTTTCTTTTGATTTCTTCCAAAATAACTTTTCGCTCTTTCTCAATTTCTTCTTCGGGAAAAAGCGGATTCAAAACGGCATCGGTGAGTATTTCTGCAGCTTTAAGGGAATAACTGCTCGGTACAACGGTATGAAAATATGTAAAGTCCTTTGAGGTAGCGGCGTTTATAATTCCGCCTAATTTTTCTATTTCTGGGGCAATCTGCTTTTGAGTCCTCGTCGGCGTTCCCTTAAAAATGAGATGTTCTATGAAATGGGAAATTCCGGAAATATTTTTATCCTCATCAGTTGAACCAACGGCAACCCATATTTGTATCGCAGTTGTTGTCACCGTCGGGTCAAGAGCAAAAATAACCGATACCCCGTTTTTCAGGGTTTTATTTTCAGCCGAATATAAAAAAAACACTGTTGTCAGTATCAGTAAATAACTGCTTAAAAAAAACTTGAGGATGTTTTTCATGTAGTAATTATTTTTTCTTTTTGATTTTTTTCTTCTTTTTAGGCGGTTTCTTAACCGATTTTTTTATTTTTGGTTTGACGGTTTTTTTCGGCATTTTTTGGTTTTTCATTATTTCGGAAATCAGTTCAACTGCTTTTTCTGCTTTAGATTTCTCCGCTGCTACAAATACCACTACATCTTTTTTGGAACAGGAAAATTCTTTTTCAATAGACTTTTTCTCTTCGGCACCTATGCCATAATGCGGAAGTTCATCGGTTGAAATAAAGCCTCCCGCCCCCGCTTTTTTTGAAACTGCCGACTGAAGCGTATTGGATAATTTTACATCTTTTACTAAAAGTCCCGTCAGACCTGCAATTTTTACTCCGAGAACGACGCTACCTTTTGCAATCAGATTTCCGATAAGATTTGACTCGGTCTTTTTTAAGAGATTTGTAATATCTTTTACCATAACTACCTCCCTGATAGGATGTCAAATTGCTGTGGTTATAAGCGTTTCAGTTGTAGAAATCCCCGGAATTGCCCGTATTTTATGAACGACTAACATTGTCAATTCCTGAATACTTCCTGCTTCCACATCTATCACCAAATCCCATCTGCCCAAAACCGCGCTTATGTGCGTTATACCCTTGATAATTCTCAATTTGTTAAGCGTCTGTTTTTCTTTTCCCGCAACAAGTTTTGCCAGTACTAATCCCGATGACATTGCCATTTTCTCACCCCCTATATGCATCAATTAAAAGTTAAAATTTCAAGCCAATATCGGTAACAATAATTTTTCCTGCGCATTTTCTACCGTCGTGAATTCGCAATCCTTTTTTTATCGCAACCATTGTAACAGTTAAGTTTGATTTTACCGCTCCACCCAAGTTTTTTCCCGTATCCGCATCAATTCCCGATGGTATATCAACCGAGACAACCGGTATTTTTGCCGAATTTATTTTTTGGATAATTTTTTTATAGGGTTCTCTGATTTTTCCTTTCGTGCCTGTTCCGAGCAATGCGTCAACAATTAAATCTACTTTCGGAATTTTAATTTTCTGCGACGACAAATAGGTAACCGGAATTTTAATTTTTCGTATTATATTAAGGTTGGTTAAAGCATCTCCGGAGTATTTTGATGTTTTTTGTGCGGTAAAAACTTTTACTTTTATACCGTGATTGAAAAGATGTCTTGCTATGACAAAACCGTCACCGCCGTTGTTTCCGCCTCCGCAAAAAATTGTAACTTGTCGCGGATGAAATTTTTTAAGAATTATTTCAGCCGTATTTTTTCCGGCATTTTCCATTAAAACAATTGACGGAATCAAAAATTTTTCAACGGCAAGTCCGTCAAGACGTCTTATTTCGTCGGATGTAATTATTTTTCCGAAAGTAGTTTTGCGCATGTTTCCGGTAATAGTGGCTCTATATGGCAGCCGGAGCCCAATTCAAAACCCGTGGCGTTTTCAACCGTTTTAGGGTATATTTCAATATGCCAGTGAAAATCATTATATATTGTTTTCCAGTAGTCCTGTTTAGGTCTTAAATAAGGTATCGTGTGCAATATGTAAGTTAACGGCGGGTCGTTTAACGTTCTGGCAATTTTTGACAGGGAAATTTTAAGTATCTGCGCGAGATTTTTCATGGATGTTTCGCTTTCCTGCTTGAAGTCCGCGTTATGAATTTTCGGCATAATAAGAAGTTCAAAAGGAAATTTTGCGGCGAAAGGCACGAAGGAAATATAATCGGTATTTTCCTCAACAATCCGTTTGCCGTCTTTTTGTTCCTGACGGATTATATCGCAGAAAAGGCACCTTTCTTTATAAGAAAAATAATTTTTTGCGGATATAAGTTCGTCCTTTATCGCTTTCGGGGTTAAGGGAATCGCAGCAAGTTGCGAATGGGTGTGCCCGTATCTGAACGGCGATTGGGGACGCTGATTTTTGAATATCAGGGCGTATTTAAGTCGTTCGTCGTTGTTTAGGTCTCTTAATCTTGTTTGATAAACTTTTAAAACAAGCAGTATCTGTTCGGGAGGAAGTTCGCAAATATTTTTTATGTGCTTGGGTGATTCTATTATAAGTTCGTGGGCGCCGATGTTGTTCATCATATCGTATATTCCCCGCCCGACTTTACCGACATCGCCCTCTATCTTGAAAGCTGCGGATTTTGACGGAACCACTCTTACCTGCCAACCCGGTGTGTTTGGCCGCGTATCAAATTTTCTTATTGAATATATTTCCGGAAGTGTCTTTGTTTCGTTGCCTTCGCAAAAAAAACATTCAACCCCTGCTTCTTTAGGTTTTGGATTTAACGATGAAAAAAATTCTTCTTCGCTCTGCGTTCCGGTGATAATCCATCTGTGCGATATTAAGTCCCGTCTCAATTCCGGCATAGTTTAACTCCTTGAAAAAAATTATACATTTTTTTTTGGTTATGTCAATCCCGTTTTGACGAGTTTGCTTCAATGTGTGCCAAACGCAGCGGTTCTGGAATACGGTATTTCGTCAGACACTTAAAAACAATATCTGCTGCCGTTGTTAATCCGATTCTGTGTCCCTGCGAAATAAAAATTGACTTTGTAAATTTTTTTGGACGCATCACTATTCCGATTAAAGTGCCGGCGTTATCTTTCAGAAAAGTATAAGCGCCTTTTAATCCCGGCGGCGGTTCTTCGTAATTTCCAAAGAGGTGCGATTTTGCACACCCGATTGACGGTTTATCAAGTATAACGCCGAGATGTGATGCGATGCCGATTCCTCTCGGATGAGCAATCCCCTGACCGTCAAACAAAAAAACATCCGGTTCTGTTTTCAATTTTTTTATTGCATCAAGCAGAACGGGTCCTTCCCTGAAAGAAAGATAACCGGGAATATAGGGAAATGCAAATTTTTTACGATATTTTATCTTTACTTTTTCCAAAATTTCAAATGAGGCGAAGTCAAGAACTACAACAGCCGCAAAAATTTCCTTTTCGTTTTTTGAATATGAAACATCACATCCGGCAACAGTTTTAATTTGTGAAATATCCGCAAACTCATTTTTGAGAATTATTTTTGCCGACAGATGCTGCTGAATAATTTTTGCCCGCCGCACATCATCCGGCATTTCAAATTTATTTTTTATGAGCATAAATCCTGCCGCCAACCGTTTGTAAGTCCTAATTCATCTGCCCAGTTTAGAACTTGTGAGTATTCCTCGTCGGTAATTTTTCGTTGCAATTCAGGAAACTCGTCAGTTCTGTTCGCGGGATGATACTGTGCCATAATTGAGATGTAGGTTTCCGGCGAAATTTCTTTTGCGATAAATTCAAATATCTTTTGGCTTCCTGCGATATTTTGCGGAAGCACCAAATGTCGTATAAGAAGTCCCTTGACAGCAACACCATTTCTTATTTGTAAATTACCAACCTGTTTGTGCATTTCTTTAAGTGCTTTTTTATTTATTTCCCAATAATTTTTTGCATCAGAATATTTTTCGGCCATTTTATCGTCGGAGTATTTTGCATCTGGCATATATATGTCAATAAAACCCTCTAATAATTTTAATGTTTCTACTTTTTCATAACCGCCGGAATTATAGACAATAGGAATTTTAAGTCCTTTATTTTTTGCCAATAAGATCGCTTCAATTATTTGGGGCAATACATGCGTCGGTGTAACAAGGTTTATATTATGTGCATTTTGGCTTTGGAGTTGCATCATTATTTCGGCTAATTTTTCAATCGTCACTTCATTACCGTGATAAAGTTGAGAGATGGGATAGTTCTGGCAAAAAACGCATCTCAAGTTACAGCCGGTAAAAAAAATTGTTCCAGAACCGCTGATTCCGGAAATCGGCGGTTCTTCTCCGAAATGCAGATTGTAAGCGGAAATTTTTGGATTCTTACCGATTTTACAGAAGCATAATTCGTTTTTAAGACGGTTAACATTGCAGTTTCTCGGACAGACGGAGCATTTTTCAAGGCGCGCGGAAAAGTTTTTCATACAAAAAGCGATATAATTCCCGCAATTGTTATAATAAGAAAAATAATGGACAGAAGAAATGCAATGATAACGGGCGAAAAAATTACAAGAAAAGTTTTTATTGTAGAAATGTTGTAAAGTATTTTGATTGAAAATATAAGCAAATATATTGTCCAGAAAAAAATAACCGTAAAAGCGAAATAAGTCAGTCCATTGCCGGCAAATTTTCCGATTATTGCCGAAGGAATCATCAATAACACAGGTGTAAGTGAAAAGTTTAAAAGTGAAAAAAGGGTTATAACATTTCCCTTTCCTCTAAGTATCTCTGCGATGAAATGATAGCCCGCTGCCATCGTTACAAAAATCAAAAAATTTGATAGCAATGTAAAAAACAGGACTAATACAAAATTGGTATTTGAAAAATGAAAAACAATTGAATTGGAAACCAGAAAACTTACATTAGCAAGTATAAAAATCAGTAAAGAAAAAAATACCGGTTTTTCAACAATTAATAGTTCAATTGTTTCTTTCGGATTATCCAATAACGATAGCGCCGTCTCAAATTTTTGTGATAACATAATATGGAGCGAGGGAAAAATTTCTGAAGAGCCTCAATTTGCGACCTATACCCTGCAGGAGCAAATTGCAGAGCGACCACAAGGGAGCGTCTCAAAGAAATTTATTCCCGAGCGACATTTATTCAAGAATATATTCAAATCTTACGTTCATAGACGGTATTATTTTTGAAAATGCCTTTTCTTCAAAACCTGCCGGTATAAATTCAAATATTTTGTCCCACTGGTCGGAATCGGATATTATTTTTATATCTCCTTTTATTCCGGCAAGTTTTTTTGCTTCTTCAATTGCATCATCAAGGCCGCCGAGCGTATCCACAAGTCCTGATGCCTTTGCCTGGGTCCCGGTAAAAATTCTTCCGTCAGCAAGAGTACGAGCTTTTGCTTCGTCAAGTTTTCTACCTGTTACCACTGCTGATAAAAATTGCTCATATGCATCGTCTATCAGTCCCTGCAGTATTTTTCTTTCCTCCGGCGTCATGTCTCTTGAAAAACTACCGATATCTTTGTGCTTTCCCGATTTTACCGTTTCTGTTTTCACACCGATTTTTTTCATAAGTTCGGAAAAGTTTCCGACCTCTAAAATTACGCCGATTGACCCGGTAAGCGTGCCCGGTTGAGCCACTATTTCATCCGCCGCACAGGCGATATAATATCCGCCGCTGGCCGCAACATCCGAAAATGATGCTATGACAAATTTTCCGTTTTTTTTCATTTTCAATAATTCCGAATAAATATCTTGGACTGCGGCAACGGTTCCGCCCGGAGAGTTTATTCTTAAAACAACCGCTTTAACGGAAGCATTTTCATTTATTTTTTTCAGACGCTTTACTATTTTTTCCGAATCTCGGGCAAACGGGTCGGAAGATTTCATAGACGCTCTTATCGGTCCGAGTATGTTCACGACGGCAATTTTATCCTGAGAAATGCCGAGCTTTGATTTTCTTTCAATTTTTTGAGACGGTTGTGAAAAAACAATCCAAAATCCGAGTATTGCCGATACAAAAAATAAAATTGCAATAATTGTTGCCAGTTTATTTCGTTTCATAAGTTTTTACCTCCGACATAATTTTTTTTGTTTCATTTTTTATCCGGTCGTAATCAAATCCGTATCTTTCGGAAATTTTTAAGAATGTGTCGCCGCGATTCCGTTTTTTTATTATATCGTCCGGTGATTTTTCAATTTTTTTTGATATCAAAATAACCTTAATAAGTTCGCTGTATCCCAACCCATTGTTTTTAATTTTTTGAATTTCCTCCGCCGTCATCTGCCACCATGTAACATTTGTAGAGAGATTTCTGCAAAACGGTTCTATCGTCAGCAATTTTTCTTTTTCTTCCTTTTTGTCCTTGCGATAGTCCTCCTGCTGTTCTTTTAGTTCATTTTCAAATTGATTGATACGAGAAGAATCTGTATTCGCAGGTGCGGTTATAAAAAGTAATAAAGCAAGTATTGGATATTTTTTATTTTGCTGTAACATATTTGAAAAATGTAGCGTTCCGTTTATCCGATTTAACCTGTGCCGCCACCATATTTTTCAGATCCTTTTCCCAAGAAGCTGATTTAATTATTCCCCTGAAATTTATTGTCTGAATTTGTCCGGGCAACAGTTCAATAATAATTTTTTCGTTTTCGCCGAGTATTTCTCCTCCGATGAGATACGGTTTTATTATGATATTTTTCTGTTTTTTGTTTGATATATTTTTTAGCACGAGCGGTATGGAAAACTCTTCCTTTAATTTTAATTTTGCCGGTAAATTAATTTCTGCGGTTATCGGCAGCAGTCCGTTTAACCGTCTCATTTCTGTAATGGCAGATGCACCTGCCAAAAGCCATTCTTTTGATGGGTACGGTTTTATTCTTCCCCATAGTGCTCTTGCCAAATCGTGAATAAATATCGCGTCCGCCGTACCGTTGTTGTAAATCTTTTTTGTTGAATCAATTAAGCGGTTATAAAATTCTTCGGGTCCAGGCGGGTTCAGTATTTTTTGATGAAGAGGCCAGTCAACCACGTTTCCGAGCACAAGATTTGCCTGGTCCTTTTTTATGTAATTATGCCAATCATCCAAAAGCATATCAAACTGCTGCCGGTTTGCCTCATATAGCATTAGAGCATCTATGTCCATTCCCGCGTCAGAAAACATCACAGGATCCTGACCGTGTTGCCAGCCCTTTTCCCATGTAAGAGTAAAAAGCCAGAGCGGTTTTTTAAGTTTTATCTCTTTTGTGATTCTATTGATAATTTTTGAAACTTTGTGTGCTCGCCACCACTGCCACTGGTCTATAAAATTAATATTTCGTCTGGAAACTTTTTCGTTAGCAAGCCATCCCATTCTTCTTGCAGCATTGAATTTTTCCCATCCGTCGGGAACTTTAATATTCATATCTTGAACAAATTCGTCAACAAGTTCGTATCCGCCGAGTGCATTGCGGATGTAATCAAGTCCGATGTAATCAATTTCGGGAATCTCGTTGAAAACCTTTATCAGCCTTATAATATCTGAAATTCTTTTTTCGTCGGAAATTGATATTGAGCGTGTTTCAACCGGACCTCCTTTTTCGGAATTGTATTCAAGGGCATATTTGTAATTTTTGTATTTGTAAGTTCCGAATGTGAGATATGAGATAATATAAGTTCCGAACTTCAATCCACGTTTGTGTGCTTCTTTTCCCAATTCCGGTAATTTAGACATATTTTTTTCAACCCATGGGAAATGCTCGTCGGTATTAGGATTTTCCGCTTTTGTCTGACCTGCCAAATACCAGAATGCGTCGGCGTCTACGAACTCTGCCCAGTCAAGAATACCATGCCAGTTGGTTTCAATTCCGTCTGGATTTATGATTTTAATTTTTGAAAGGGGTGCCATATTTTCAAATGTAAGCACTCCAAATCCACTCGGAAAATACTTTTTGAGTTCCCTGCGTTTTATTGAAAAATTTTTAGCGGAGAATTTTATGTTTTGTGAAATAAAAGGTTCGGCGTGATATTTACCGTCGGATGCGTTCCACGGACACGGCCAGTTGCCTTCCCACAGGTTTTTTTTATTGTTGTAAATCAAAGGAATTTTCCCAAGTCCGCCTATTGTAATTATTCTGTCTTTTTCTTTATAGACGGCAATATAAAACGGCTCGTTTTTATATTTTTCCGCGAATTTTTTGTTTTTGATTTTGGCGTTTATTTGTACAAATTCCCAGTGTAAATATGATTTTTTTTCCGCTGATAAGAAAATATCCGTTTTTAAGAATTTCACAAAAGAATAAATTCCGAAAACCGTTGTCAAAATAAGCAATAGAGAAATAAAAGCAATTATTAGTTTTTTCATTTTTCGTAACCACAGATTAACACAGATTTTCACAGATTAAAATTTTGGGTGTTTCGCTCGTGTAAATCTTGTGAAAGCTCGTGGTTTTATTGTTCCGTGTCTATTAGAATTGTTACGGGCCCGTCGTTATGAATTTCAACGGTCATATTCGCGGCGAACTTTCCTGTTTTAACCTTGAGTCCTGATTCTTTTATTTCAGATACGAATTTCTCATATAATATATTTGCTTTTTCCGGTGCGGCTGCGTCCGTAAAGTCCGGTCTTTTGCCTTTTTGACAGTCGCCGTAAAGCGTGAACTGGGATACTACCAAAATATCGCCTTTTATATCGGTTACCGAAAAATTAAATTTATTTTTGTCGTCCGCAAAAATCCGCAAATTCAGTATTTTTTCGGCAAGCCGAGAAATGTTTTTCTCGGTATCGTTTTTTCCCACTCCCAGAAGAATTACCAGTCCTCTTCCGATTTCCTCTTTATTATTATCGTAAAGTACTGATGCTTTTTTTACACGCTGAATAACCGCTTTCATTTTATCAGTTCAAAAATTTCTTTTACAGAGTTCACTTTTATTATACCCGGAATATCCCATGTCTTTATTCCGATAATTGTTTTATCAATTGCTTTGGCAAGTCCGATTTCCGAAAGAGTCCCGTATTTGCCGGAAATTGCGATAATAATATCTGCGGTTCTTGCAATTATTGCATTTCTTGCGTGGCTCATCGCAGTTATTATCGGTATATCAATATATTTGTTGGCGTCGTCTTTATTTTTACCGGGAAGAATGCCGACCGTTGTGCCGCCTGATTTTTTAGCGCCTCGGCATGCCGCCTCCATTACTCCGCCCATGCCGCCGCAGAGTAAAATATGTTTTCTTTTGGCAATTTCAGAGCCGATTTCTTCCGCAATTTTTTCAATCTGTTTGTCGCACTTATTTCCGCCGATAATTCCTATTATCATTTTTTGAACGCAGATTCCGCAAAAAATCGTTATTTGACTTTATCTGTGTCCTCTATCCGTGTTAATCTGTGGTTTCATTTGTAAATCGTCCCCGACAGGAATCGAACCTGCATCAATGGCTTCGGAGGCCATCACTCTATCCGTTGAGCTACAGGGACATAATTACGTATTTTACTTATTTTTTTTTATTCGTCAACTTTTTTCGTATAAAGAATTGAGATTTTGTCTCTATAAATAATCTTCCATTTTTTTTCATCAATTTTCCTTTCCGGTTTCAAAAGTAAAAAATCCGTGTTTGCGAAGATTTCAAATTTCTCAAAATAATTTTTAAGGAAGAATACGGGATAAACGGTATCATATCTGCCGTCTATTGCTACTTTACACTGCGGATAGAGATGCCAAATAAGATATTCGCCCCAGTTGAATTCGTTAAAGATATTGCCGCCGAGTTTTTTTTCTTTTAGGAAATTCACCGCATTAGCGGGAAACCTGTCGCTATCCGTGATTTCAAGCGACGGATTTTTTAGGGTAGCAAAAAGCAGCAGGAAAAACGGAGAAAACGCCGAAATAGTTAAAATTATAACGGTTGCTCTTTTTTTGATGCTTTCAAAAAACGGGAGCAAAAACGGTGCTACTATGATTGCGAATACAGGGATATGTCTTGAATATCTACTTGCGAATAAAATACTGAGTAGTATAACCAAAGACGAAAGATATTTTTTTTGGAAAAGATAAATTAGTGAACTGACCGCAGAGATAATTGCAATAAATACGAATAAGTAGCCGACGAGCGGGAAATCTGACAGTGTAAATTTGCCCCATTCAGTGATGTATTTTGCGGTAAGCGGGTTTGTAAGAGCGCGAAATATTGCTTTCCAAAGATTAACGTGATAGGGCGTTATCAGTGATGCGAGCGGGAGTGCTATAATAATAAAAAGATGTTTTCGGTTATATTTTTCCAAAAGAAGAATTAGGGCGATTGCTAATCCTACGACAAATCCGCCGTGTGAGTTTGACCACAAAACCATTGTCGGGAACAGTAAAATCAGAAACGGTAGTTTTCCGGTTTTTTTGTATAAATGTAGTAAAAACCCGAAAATGGAAAGATAAAGATAAGTAAAAATCTGCGGTCTAAAAGATGTGCCTATAAAAATAAGTGATAAGGCAAAAAGATAGACAGGTAGAATTATTTTGTAATTTTTAGAGTAAATCAGCAGAGTTAAAAACAGAAAACATCCGGTAAAAAATCCGATTAAAATTTTAAGAAATATCAGTCCTTTATCGCCGGACTTTTTATATGTTGAGTAAAGAATAACTTCCGATAACCATTCATGATTTACCCATTTATTGCCGTAAGCGGTATATGAATAAAAATCTATTTTCGGAATATTTTTTGTTTCAACAATTTGTTTGCCGAAAAAAAGATGTCCCCAGAAGTCCACATCCTGCCATCTGTTGAAAAAGAAAAAAGGGCTTGCTAAAAGCCCCGCAAAAAAAATAATTACAATTTGTTTTTTTATGTTAGTCACTTTTGCTTTATAATTTTCTCAACGGATGATATCGCTTCATCCAGTTTTGAAATATCTTTTCCGCCGGCTTGTGCGAGGTCAATTTTTCCGCCTCCTCCGCCGCCTACGATTTTTGATATTTCTTTTACAATTATTCTGGCATCAAATTTATCGGCGAGGTCTTTTGTAATTGACACAATGAGCGTCGGTTTTTCGTCAATAACAGAACCTAATACCACAATGCCTGATTTGATTTTGTTTTTCAGATTGTCGGAAGTGCTTCTGAGTTCATCTATGGATGTTATTTCCGTTTTTACCGCCAGTAGTTTTATGCCGTTGATTTCTTTAAGGTTTTTCAGTAAATCGTTTTCCTGTATTTTCGGTGTTTTTGAAATGCCCTTTTCAAGTTTTTTTTTATCGTCTGCAAGTTTTTGGAGTTTTGTAACGACTTCCGCCCGGGATGATTTCAATATCTCGGCCATTTCATCAATCGTTTCCCGCTGATTTTTCATAAAGTTATACGCTTCCATTCCGGTTATTGCTTCTATCCGCCGAAGACCGCTTCCGATACTGCCTTCGGATAAAATTATAAATTGTCCGATTTCTCCGGTTGATTTACAATGAGTTCCGCCGCACAGTTCTACACTTTCAGGATTTTTTTCGTTTCCGGTAATGACGCACCGAACTTTCTCGCCGTATTTTTCGCCGAATAAAGCGAGCGCCCCCATTTTTTTTGCCTCGGCCACCGTCGTAATTTTTGTCGTCACTTTCAGATTTTCAAGAATTTTTTCATTAACATATTTTTCTATTAAAATCAGTTCCTCTTTTTTTAATTGTGTCGGATGGGAAAAATCAAATCTGAATCTGTCGTCGCTGACTTGTGAGCCGCGCTGAACGATATGGGTGCCGATAATTTGTCTTAAACTCTTATGCAAAAGATGAGTAGCGGTATGATTTCGCATAATGTTTTTTCTTCTTTCAAGAGCAATTTCGGCTCCAACCGTTTCGCCCGTTTTGATAATGCCTTTTATGATTTTTGCTCTGTGGATGATAAGGTTTTCAACCGGTTTCTGCGTATCAATAATTTCTACCTGACTTTGGACTTCGGACTTCGGACTTCGGACTATTAACCTGCCCCTATCCCCAACCTGTCCGCCCGCTTCCCCGTAAAAAGGCGTCTCTTTTAGGATTATTTCCACCTCATCGCCTTCGTTTGCCTGTTCAATAATTTTTCCGTCTTTTACTATTGCGGCTATTTTGGTTTTTGTTTTTGTCTCATCGTAGCCGGTAAAAACGGTATCTGCGAATTTTTTGTGAAGTTCAAAATAATTGCTCATATCAATATCTCCCGAACCTTTCCACGAAGTTTTGGAACGATTTTTTTGTTTCTCCATTTCTTCTTCAAACCCCTTGTCGTCTATAGATATTTCAGATTCAGCCAGAAGTTCTTTTGTTAAATCAAACGGGAAGCCGTAAGTATCATATAGTAAAAATGCATCTTTCCCGGAAATTGTTTTTCTGGATTTTTTTAATTCTTCAAGCATTTCAATCCCGCGCTCCAGCGTCATTAAAAATTTTTCTTCCTCCATTTTTATTATTCTTGCTATGTACTCGCGATTCAAATCCAGTTCAGGATATGCCGGTTTCATCGTCTCAACCACTTCAACTGCGATTCTGTAAAGGAACGGTTTGTCCATCTGCAATTTTTTGCCGTGAGTAATTGCTCTTCTCAGGATTCTTCTTAAAACATAACCTCTTCCTTCATTGGACGGTAAAATGCCGTCGGAAATAAGAAATGTGATTGCTCTCGCGTGGTCAGCAATTATTTTGGTAGATATATCATTTTTAATATCAGACAGGTTTTTTATAAAATCAATAATTCTTTTAAGCTCGTCGGTTTCAAAATTTGTTTTTGCCCTCTGAACCACCGCCGCCAGCCGTTCAAGTCCCATCCCGGTATCAATATTTTTTTGCGGAAGATTTTTTAATGTGCCGTCTGCTTGTTTGTCAAATTGCGTGAATACGAGGTTCCATACCTCAATATACCTGTCGCAGTCGCACCCCGGGCCGCAGGTTTTTTTGCCACAGCCGTTTCCTGTTCCCGTATCGTATAAAATTTCGGAACAGGGTCCGCAGGGACCGGTTTCTCCCATCTGCCAGAAGTTTGACGCCTCGCCTAATTTTACGATTTTGTTTAAAGGCAGGATTTTTTCCCAGATTTTGTATGCCTCGTCGTCATCTTTGTAGACGGAAGCGTAAAGTTTGTCCTTATCAAGTTTAAGTTCAACGGTCAGAAATTCCCACGCCCACAAAATCGCTTCTTTTTTGAAATAATCGCCGAATGAAAAATTACCGAGCATCTCAAAAAACGTAAGATGTCTTGCGGTATGTCCGACATTTTCAATATCGGATGTCCTGAAACATTTCTGGACGGACGTCGCCCGCTGGTAATCGCTTTTGATTTTCTGCCTGCCTAAAAAATAATTTTTGAACTGCACCATTCCCGCCGATGTAAAAAGCAGCGTCGGGTCGGAAGAGGGCACCAGCGAGTCGCTCTTAAAAACGGTATGTTCTTTTTCTTTAAAAAACCTCAAAAATTTTTGTCTGATTTCGTTTGTAGTCATAAATTACTTGGTGTCTGTTAAAATTATTAAAGATTAGAGAAGTTAATGTTGACTATTCACTTCAAAAATATTACCCATCTTAAACATTGGCATAAACATAGATATAATTGTTACAAAGAATGTCAATCCTATTATGATAAATAGCGAAACCAATAATAATTTTGTGATTCTGATGTTTTTCCCTATAACTATATAAATATAAATTGCACTTATTGGCAATAAAATTACAAGCCACATTTTAGATAAAAAAAATATGCTTTTGGTGATTTGCGATAAATCAACTCCTAAACTATCAAATATTTCTCTAAACGAAGGAACGACACCAATTAAAATATAAGAACAAACTATTATTGCCGCGAGTAAACCCAATTTAAGGTCAGTCAATTTAGAAATATTATTTTTAACAAATTTTATCATTTAATTTCCTTATTGCTAAAGCATCAAATCAATGTCTAAAATGACGCATACCCGTGAATACCATTGAGATTTTATGTTCGGTATATTTTTCGGAATTGACCGCAGTTAATTATCCGATAATATCAAAATAATTATCCTTAGTTATAACGGTAAATTTAGAATTTTTATATGTTTCAACAAAATCTTTCGGCGGTTTTACGCCTTTTGCTTTCCATTTGCATTCAAAACCCCAAAGACATCCAGCCCTTTCTTCAACAAAATCAACCTCTTTCTGGTCGTAAGTCCTCCAGAAATATTTATTGCAATGAATATTTTTATAATTTAATTTTTTAATTCTTTCCGAAATACAATAATTCTCCCATAATTTTCCTATGTCATCCCGCATAGTAATACTATTATAATTTGAAATAATAGCGTTGCGAACACCGTTGTCCCAAAAATAATATCGCGGTGTTTTTGTATATTCCTTCCTTAAATTCCTGCTGAAACCGTATAATGAAAATAACACATAAGATTTTTCAAGTAATTCAAGATACCTCATCACCGTTTTTTTATTTGCATTTAAGTTATTAGCGAGTTCAGAATATGAAATATCGTTACCGATTTGGAATGCTATAAGTCGTAATAAATTAAAAATGAATAAAGAGTTTTTGAGATTGTCCAATTGCAAAATATCTCTCAATAAATAACCGTCTCTTATTGATTCAAGCAGTTCTTTCTTTTCTTTTAAGGATTTTGCCGTCAATACCTGCGGATACATTCCATATATCAATCTGTCCTCTAAATTTTCCTTGTTTTTCAGAAAATCCTGATAATTGTTTAATTCTAATTGTGATATGGGATAAAAATAATAGAACTTACTTCTCTCCACCAGAGGTTCTCCTATTTTGTTTTTTAAGTCAAATGAGGAAGAACCGGAAACAAAAACTGAAATTCCCGGGATATTGTCAACAATAAGTTTTAGATTGAGTCCGATGTTGGGTATTTTCTGGGCTTCGTCTATAAAAAGATATTTATAACCGGCTGTAAACTTTTCAAGAATGCTTAACATCTGACTTGATAATATTTCTAACACATCTAAATTTTCACCATTTACCATTAGAACAGGTTTGTTTTTTAATTTCTCTTTCACCGAATTCATTAGCACGGTCTTACCGGTTCTTCTGGCACCGAAGAGTCCGATGACTTTGCCTGCCTTTAGAGACGATAGTATCTGATTTTCAATAAATCTGGGTATCATGGTGTCTGTATTTTAATAAATATATCTGGTTTTGTCAAGAGTTTTTTGTTTCCAAAATTTTTAATGACGGAGATGGCGCATGCCTGTGAATACCATTGAGATTTTATGCTCGTTGCAGACGGTTATTGATTCGTTATCTTTTACCGAGCCGCCGGGCTGAATAATTGCTTTTACGCCGATTTTTGCTGCTTCGTTGACGACATCTTTGAACGGGAAAAATGCGTCGGAGGATAAAACAAGCGGTAGACGGTAGACGGTAGACGGTAGACGGATTAAGTTCATTTTCATTTTTGCGATTTTTAGTGAGTCAATCCTTGACATTTGGCCGCCGCCGATTCCTACCGTTCGGGTGCCTCTGGCAAGGACGATTGCATTTGATTTTACATATTTTGCGACGGTAAAAGCAAATTTTAACGATTCCAATTCTTCTTTTGCCGGTTTTGTCTTTGTAACAATTTTTAACTTGTCAAAAATTTTGCTGTCCTTTTCCTGAACAAGAAAGCCGTCGGAAATACTGCGGAACTCAAGCGATTGAGCAAGTGAGCGATTAAGCGAGTGAGTTAAAACTCTTAAATTTTGTTTTTGCGAAAATATTTTCAGCGCATCTTTTGAATAATTCGGCGCAATAACACACTCGGTAAAAATTTTTATTACGTCTCTTGCGGTTCTGCCATCCACGATTTTATTAAACGCTACAATTCCGCCGAATGCCGAAACGGGGTCGCAGGCAAGAGCATTTTTGTAAGCATCAAAAATAGTTTTAGCGGTTGCAACTCCACAAGGATTATTATGCTTTACAATCACACAAGCAGGTTTTTCAAATTCGCAAACCAGATTAAAAGCAGAATCCATATCAAGATAATTGTTATAAGAAAGTTCTTTCCCTTGCAGTTGTTTTACACTTCCGACTTCCGACTTCCCACTTCCGATATGGTAAACTGCCGCTTTCTGATGAGGATTTTCACCGTACCGCAAGTCGGAAAATTTTTTAAGTCCAACTGTTATTTTTTCTGGAAACTGCTCGTCGGTAAAATAATTTGAAATAATAGAATCATAATAAGCGGTATGGCTGAATGCCTTTGCCGCAAGTTTTTTTCTGAATGAAAAATCTATCTTTGAACTTTTAATATTATCTATGATGTTAGAATAATCTTTCGTGTCGCAGACCGCCAGAACATTCTCAAAATTTTTTGCGGCCGCGCGGAGCATCGCCACTCCGCCGATATCTATATTTTCAACTGAAGGTTTTTCTTCAAACGGATAAAGATTTATAACGACGATATCAATCGCGTTAATTTTGTGTTTTTTCAACTCGTCAATATGTTGTTTTGTCTTTTTTGCCAGTATTCCCGCGTGGATTTTCGGATGCAGTGTCTTTACCCGCCCGTCAAGGATTTCCGGAAAGCCAGTAATTTTTTCAACCGAAACGACGGAAATTCCCACTTTTTTAAGAAACGTTACTGTCCCGCCGGTTGATATAATTTTGACATCCAATTTTTTAAGTTCTTTTGCAAATTCAACAATTCCGGTTTTGTCCGATACGCTGATTAATGCTGTTTTAATAGTTTTCATCGGTGTCCTGTCCCGCGCCTTTTATAAATTTTGCTATGACACTTTCAATCGTGTCGTAAGAAAATCCCCTGCCGGCAAGAAACTGAAAAATTTTACTCTTTGCTTTTAACGGTTCAAGTTTTTTATATCTCGCAAGTTTATTTTTTATTGTGTCAAAGGCCAGTTCCGTCTCGTCAATTTCCAGAGAGCTTAAAATTCCGGATGCCGTTTCGCGCGGTATTCCTTTTCTGTTTAATTCCCGCATAATAAAATTTTTGCTTTTATTGTGACGCAGGCGGTATTCCATCCATTCTTTCGCAAATTTTTCGTCGTCAATCAATTTTAATTTTTTCAATTTTTCTATTACGGTATCAACAACGGTGCTATCATAATTTTTTCCGATTTTATCCCGTATCTCTTTTTCGGAATGGTTTCTCCTGGCAAAAAGCCAGAACGCATATTTTTGTGCCTTGTGATAATTCGTGGATTTTTCTTTCATATTTCAATGATACTATATTTTTTTTCTCCGAGTCCGAGTTTTACTGCGTAATCAAGTTGCACCGAGTAATCAATATCCGGAAATATGTGCTTGAAAAAATCGCTGCCGAATTTTTTGTTAACCAGTTTAAAAGATGCCGTATCAATCGCTACTGGGTCGCAAGATGCCAAAATTCCTATATCGGGAATTTGCGGACTCTCTTTTGTCTCGTAGCAATCGCAGAATTTTGTTATGTAGTTCAGAAAATTTATGTAAATCGCTTTTTTATTTTTTAAGCACCCTGCGGCATATTCCGCCATTTTTTCCTGTAAGTTTTTCACGGATTCATCCCATGGAATTTTTATCGCATATTGCTCACAGGACAAAATACATTCGCCGCACCCGATACAGGCAGTTTTATTTATTATAATTTTTTTATTCACAAGTTTCAAGGCATTTGACGGACACCACTTAATACAATTGCCGCATCCGATACACTTTTCAGGTTTAATTTCAGGTTTTACGGAATTATGCATTTCGTATTTTCCGGCCCGTGCCCCGCAACCCATTCCGATATTTTTGATTGCCCCGCCGAACCCGGAAATCTCATGTCCCTTGAAGTGGGTTAAAAAAATAAATTTATCCGTATAATAAATATCCCGCGCGATTTTTACGGATTTAAAATGTTTTAGATTTACATCAACATCTATGTAAGAATTTCCCCGCAGCCCGTCGGCAATTATTATCGGGCATCCGCAAATACCGAAACCGTGTTCAATCGCAATATTAAGATGGTCAACGGCATTTGCCCGGCTTCCCCTGTAGATTGTATTTGCGTCGGTTAAAAACGGTTTTCCGCCGCGCGATTTTACAATTTCAACAATCGGTTTTACATATTCGGGTTTGATGTAACCCTTGTTTCCTTTTTCTCCGAAATGAATTTTAATTGCTACGAAATCATTTTTAGAAACGAGCGAATTTATTCCCGATTTTTCCGCTATTTTTTTTACCGTTTCTGCCGAAAACGTCTTTGTGAAATATACATTACTCATAAAATCCCGTCTTTTTGCGGTTTTCCTTTTTTAGTGATTGCAGATGTTTGTTTTTTAGAATTTTTTCCTTTGCCCGTTTGGACCGTTTTCTTTTTTGCCGTCTTATCTTTTCTATTCTCTGTTGTTCCTTGCTTTTTATCCCAAGCAGCATCCGTTCAATTTTATCCGTCAGTATGCGTCTTGCAATAAAACGGTTCAATAACTGCGACCGTTCCCGCTGGCATTTTATTTCAATTCCGGTCGGAGTATGTTTCAGATAAACGCAAGTTGACACTTTGTTAAGATTTTGTCCGCCCTTGCCGCTTGACCGCAAAAATTTTTCTTCAATATCTTTTTCGTATATGCCCAGTTTAAGCATTTTCTCTTCAAGCGATTTTTGTTTTTGCGAATTTATTCCGAGGTTAATCATAATTTTAATTTTCCGATAATGTCGTCGGCAATTCTCTGCGGTTTTAAGTTTGAATTGACGCATACAAGCGTGGTTTTTCCGGTGACGAGCATTCGTTTTGTCTCTTTTTCTTCAATTCTGTATGAGAGTTCCAGACGGGTGCCGGCAGCAGATTCAAGTTGTGTTTGAATAATAATTGTTTCGCCGTATCTTGCGGGTGATTTATAATCTAATTCGGCGTGTGCAACAACAAACAGAATTCCCTGTTCGGCGAGTTGTTTAACGCTTATGTCTTTTTCCAAAAACCACTCGGTTCTTGCCCTCTCAAAATATGTTAGGTAATTGGCATAATAAACTAGGCCGCCGCAATCGGTGTCCTGATAATAAATTTTAATTTCCATTTTTTTTCTCCGATTTTTTTATTTTGTTCCAGTTGACGATTATTTCTCTTACCGACTTAACTTTTTTATTCCCGAACACATGCGGATGCCGTCTTTTCAATTTTTTTGTCAGCGTATCAATCACATCATCAATTGTAAATTTTTTCTGCTTTTTTGCGATTTGCGAGTGGAACATCACCTGCAGAAGAATGTCGCCGAGTTCTTCTTCCATATTCTCAAAATTTTTAGTTTTCACCGCTTTTTCAAATTCACGGGTTTCCTCTTTGAGATATTTTATAAGCGATTCGTGGGTTTGTTTCCTGTCCCATCCGCAGCCGTCAGGCGACAGCAAAATCTCAAACACCCTTTTCAATTCACTGAATTTTTTGGACACAATCATTTTATCATTTTTAGAAAATCGTTTTCCGAAATTATTTTTACACTTAATTTTTGGGCCTTTTTATATTTTGAGCCGGGGTTATCTCCCGCGACGACAAAGTCGGTTTTTTGACTGACTGATGACGAAGCATTTCCCCCGAGTTCCCGAACTTTTGATTCAGCATCGTTTCTTGAAAAGTTTTTCAACTCACCGGTAAAAACAAATGTCTTGCCTTCAAGAATTTTTGGTCCCGTTTTTATTTCTTCTTTAGTATTGACGCCCGCTTTTTTAAGTTTTTCAACCAGTTTTTTTGTTTCAGGCAGAGCAAAAAATTTAACAACCGTCTCCGCCACAACCGGTCCTATCTCGTAAATTTTCTGCAAGTCCTCAACGGTAGATTTCATTAAATCGTCAAGCGTTAAAAATTTTTCCGCAAGCACGATGGCAGCTTTTTCTCCGACATTGCGTATTCCCAGTCCGAACAGGAGCCGGCTTAATGGTCTGGTTTTGCTTTTTTCTATGGCATCTAAAAGATTCTGCGCTTTTTTTTCTTTGAACAGTTCAAGTTTCAGCAGGTCGTCTTTTTTGAGATAATAAATATCTGCAAAGTCCGAAATCATTTTTTTTGAGATGAGTTGCACAACCGCCGCCTCACCAAGTCCCTCAATGTCCATCGCCTCCCGTTTTGCAAAATGGACAAGTCCGTTTTCAAGATGTGCGGGGCAGGACGGATTGATACACCGCCATGCAACGTCTCCCTCTTTTTCTTTGACAATTGGCTGGCCACAAACCGAACATTCGGCGGGTTGTGAAATTTTTTTTTCTTTTCCGGTTCGCTTTGTTTCAATCACTTTTATTATTTTTGGAATTACCTCGCCCGCCCGTTCTATTAAAACGGTGTCGCCGATTCGGACACCGAGCCGTTCTATCTCGTCAAAATTGTGAAGTGTTGCACGGGAAATAGTTACCCCGCCCAATGCAACCGGTTCAAGTTCCGCTACGGGTGTTAAAATCCCGGTTCTGCCGACCTGAACGACTATATTTTTTATTTTTGTTGTTGCCTGTTTTGCCGGAAATTTATAAGCGATTGCCCATCTGGGAGATTTCATCGTGAACCCTAATTTTTTCTGCTGTTCAAGTGAGTTGATTTTTATTACGAGTCCGTCTATTTCAAAAGGCATATTTTCCCTGTCAAATTCCCGTTTTCTGCAAAGTTTCACGACTTCTTCAATTTTTTTTGTAAGATGAATATTTTTAAGCGTCGTCGGCAGCCCGATTTTTTCGCACAGATTAAGAAACTCAAAATGTGTTTCAAATTTTTCCGTTCCGGGAATTGTGCCGTAAGAATGAACGATAAATTTTAATTTTCTTTCCGCTGTGATTTTTGGATTTTTCTGACGGAGTGAGCCCGCCGCTGCATTTCTCGGATTGGCAAACGGCTGTTCCCCGTTTTTCGAAATTTCCTCATTGAGTTTTTGAAAATCGGTTTTGTCAATATAAACCTCTCCCCGGACTTCCAGTGGGGTCGGAAGTCGGAAGTCGGAAGTCGGAAGTAATTTAAGCGGGATTGATTTTATTGTTTTTATATTGAGTGTAATGTCCTCCCCGTTGTCGCCGTCGCCCCTGGTTGCTCCTTGTACAAGCATTCCGTTTTTATATGTCAGAGCGCAACTTATTCCGTCTATTTTCGGCTCTATCACATATTCGTAATTTTCATTCGCTATTATTTTTTTTACCCGCTTATCCCATTCAATAATTTCGTCGGAAGAATATGTATTATCAAGCGAAAGCATGGGGGTTGAATGTTTTACCGTCTTAAAATCTTTTACGGCATTGCCGGAAACTCTTTGCGTGGGAGAATCATCCGTTATAAATTGCGGATTTTTTTCTTCAAGTTTTTGAAGATGTTTCATCAGATTATCATATTCAGTGTCGGAAATTTCCGGTTGAGATAGAACATAATAGAGATGATCGTGATGTCGGATTTCTTTTTTTAATTTTTCTATTTCTTGTCGCATATGAAAGTATAAAAGCAACCACAGATTCACACAGATAAACGCAGACAATTAAAATTCAGTTAATCTGTGTCCATCTGCGTCCATCTGTGGTTACAAGGTTTTCTTGCTGTGCATTTATTTGATTTTTCGTTTTGCTTTTATTTTATCCAGAATACCGTTAACAAATTTTCCGGATTCATCCGTGGAAAAATCTTTTGCAAGTTCTATTGCTTCGTTTATTACTGCCTTCGGGGGTGTAGAAAGAGCATAGAGCAGTTCGTAAGAAGCAAGTCGCAAAATTGCCCTATCAACGGCGGCCATTCTATCAATATCCCAATTTTCCGCCGTCTGTTTTAGCAGTTCGTTTATTTCATCAAGATTTGCAATCGTTCCGTCAATAAGTTCCTGCGCGAATGCAACAATGTCCTTATCATAATTTTTTGTCTGCCAGAACGCTTTTTCTGCTTCTGCTTTGGTCAATTTACAGACATCCACAGCGTAGAGTATTTGCATTGCGCATTCTCGCGATATTCTTCTTGAACCCATTTTTTTGCTCCATCAATTCATTCCCCGACGATATAAGAGACCCTTCACTTCGTTCAGGGTGACACTGTTGAGAAAGTTCAACAGTGTCATTTTATTACAGTATTCAGATTTGCCATCTCTATTGCCGTCATTGCTGCCTCGGCGCCTTTGTTGCCGGATTTTGTCCCTGCCCGTTCAATTGCCTGCTCAAGATTATCCGTCGTAATAACTCCGAAAACCGCCGGCACGCCGGTTTTAAGTCCGGTTGATGCAATCCCTTTTGTTACCTCCGCTGCGATATAATCAAAATGCGGCGTGTCGCCTTTTATGACCGCGCCCAGACAAATCACAGCGTCATATTTTTTTGACGATGCGAGTTTGTTTGCCGCAAACGGAATTTCAAAAGAGCCCGGCACCCAAACGATGTCCAGATTTTTTTCGTCGGCATCGTGCCGTTTAAGCGCATCCAAACATCCGTCTAAAAGTTTGGAAGTGATGAATTCGTTGAACCTTGAAATCACAATTCCAAATTTCAATCCCTTTGCCACTAGTTTCCCTTCAAAAACCTTTCCCATAACACCCCCATTTAACGGCTAACGGCGTGAGAAAGTGAAAAAGAGAGAAAGTAAGAAAGTTAAAACCTTTTTACCTTTTCACGCCTTTTGCCTTTTCTATTCTTTTATAGCAAATGTCCGCATTTTTCCTTTTTAGTTTTCAGGTATCTTTCTGCAAATTTTGATTTAGGTTTTATTTTTATAGGGAGCCGGTTTACAACTTTTAGTCCGTAGCCCTCAAGTCCGATAATCTTTTTCGGGTTGTTGGTTAAAAGTTTTATGGTTGAAAGCCCTAAATCTACAAGTATCTGCGCACCTATTCCGTAATCCCGTAAATCAGGTTTGAAACCCAGTTGTATATTTGCTTCCACGGTGTCATAACCCCTGTCTTGTAATTCATATGCTTTTATTTTATTCAGTAATCCGATACCTCTTCCCTCCTGATGCATATATAATAAAACGCCGGTTCCTTGTTTTTGGATGATCTGCATTGATTTTTCCAACTGTTCGCCGCAATCGCACCGCAGCGAATGAAAAGCGTCGCCGGTTAAACAGGATGAATGCACTCTGACAATAACATTTTTTTTATTTTTGATATCTCCTTTTACCATCGCCAGATGATTTTCTTTTTTTAATTTATCCTGATATAAGTGAAGTATGAAATTGCCGTATCTCGTAGGAAAGTTTGGAATCGTTACTATTTTTTCAACAAGTTTTTCCGTCTGCCGTCTGTATTCAATAATCTGTGCTATTGTAATTATTTTTAATTTATGTTTTTTTGAGAATTTTAGAAGTTGCGTCATTCTTGCCATAGTCCCGTCTTCGTTCATTATTTCGCAAATTACGCTTGACGGATAAAGCCCTGAAATTTTTGCCATATCCACGCCGGATTCCGTATGTCCCGCTCTGACCAGCACTCCGCCTTCTTTATAACGCAGCGGAAAAATATGCCCCGGTTTTATTAAGTCGTCCGGTTTCGTTTTAGGATTAATAATTGTTTTAACCGTCTGCGCCCTGTCGTGTGCCGAAATGCCGGTGGTTATTCCTTTTTTTGAGTCAACCGAGACGGTGAATGCGGCTTCCTTTACTTCAAGTCCGCTTGTTACCATCGGATGAAGTTCCAACTCGTCAAGTCGTTTTCCTTCCATAGCAATGCATATTAAACCCCGTCCTTCCTTCGCCATAAAATTTATTTTTTCAGGAGTGATTTTTTCGGAAGCATAAACTATATCGCCTTCATTTTCCCTTGCCGGGTCGTCAACGATTATAACTGCTTTGCCTTTTTTGAAATCTTTTATCGCTTCTTTAATATCAGAAAATTCAATCATAAAATCCCGCCTTTTTTAGAGTTTCAAGTGTTATTTTATTTTTTTCTTTTTGTTGCAAAACATATTTTGCAAGAATGTCGGTTTCCAAATTAACGGTATCTCCGTTTTTTTTTTCTTTAAGTGTCGTGTTATTTAATGTATGAGGAATTATTGCCGTTGAAAATGAATTTGTTTTTTTTTCCGCTACCGTTAAACTGATTCCGTCAATAGCCACCGAACCCTTTTCTGCGATATATTTTGACAGATTTTCAGGTATTGAAAATTGCCAAATTTCCGAATTCCCCGATTTTTTTATTTTTAATATTTTTCCGGTTCCGTCAATGTGTCCCGTAACGAAATGTCCGCCTAATTTACCGTCGGATTTTAATGCTCTTTCAAGATTAATAATGCTTCCAATTTTTAATTCTCCCAAATTTGTTTTTTTTAAGGTTTCTTCGGAAATGTCAGCCGTGAACTCGTGAACTCGTGAACTCGCTAAATCGCTAACTGTCAAACAAATACCGCTAACACAAATACTGTCGCCAATGTTTATATCATCAAGTTTTGTCTCGACGGTAATTTGTGTTTTATTTATTTTTTTTACAGTTCCTAAATCTTCAATTATTCCAGTGAACATAGTTTTACACAAAGAGCGGGTTTGAAAAAATCCAGGGTTTGAAGCCAAATTTTTTCAGATAACATTCGCATCTGTATACGCCGTTTCCTTCGGTTTTTACTACTAATGTATCAGAAAAACTTTCTGCGAACAAGTTTCCGTTTTTAATGATTTTTATTTTTGCCGCCCTTGGTATTTTAACGGTTATTTTATCATTTTCCCTGTAAAATTGAAAGCCCCTTGCATTTGAAAAATAATCGTTTGAGATAAAAGATTTTCCGTTTTTTAATGCGTTGTGAATCTTTTCAATATCAGAATCATTTTTTGAAAACGGCTCATCTATCGTTATATGAGTTCGTATAGTTCTAAATGCAAAGTCAAACGGGAAAATCTTTAAGTTAATGCCCAAATACTTCCTGGTGCTTTCATGGTTGTCAATTTCCCCTATCCCGTATTTTTTATTCGCTTCGCTCACCCCCGATTGAAATCGGGGGCTACAAGTTATGTCATCCCATCTTCTGAGTGTTTCTTTTTTGGGACCTTTAAGAAAATGTGCCGGGAATAGATAACTCAAAAGTGCCGTCGGATAATTTTTCAATGTCTTCTGCCAGTCGGTCTGCAAATCCCATATACAAAAGCCGGTGTAATTTTTAACGTTCCAGTCATTCCATCGGTATGATTTTATATCAAACTTTTTGTTGCCCTCGTGGTCGGGATGTGCGATAAAACCGTACCCGCCCTGACGGTTCACTTCGTCAATATATTTTTGCGGATTATTTTCCTGTTTATCAACAACAACTGCATTTTTTATGTCAAAAGCGAGATAATGATTATATCTGGGAGAAATTTCTTCCCCGACAATAACAAGGGTGTTTTTATGCCAGCCCTCGTATTTTTTTGCTTCAATTGAAAAATGGTCTGTTACGACGATGAAATCAAGTCCGCATCTGTTAGCCGATTCAATAATTTCCTCCGGTTTCCTGTGTCCGTCAAACGAATAAAAGGAATGAATATGAATTGCCCCGCAGTAATCAAACATTTAAATATCCCTCAAACAAAAAATCTTCTTCTATTTTTTCTACAGATATATTTTTAACGTCCGCGGCATTTTTTACGTATTCCGTACTGTTAATAATTTTAGGACAGATAAAAAACATAATTTTATCAACTAATTTTTCTTTAAGAAATGATTTGGCAACCGTTTCTCCGCCTTCAACAATCAGCGACGAAATACTCATTTTGCCGAGTTTAACCAGCAATTTTTTAATATCCAGAAAATTGTTTTTTAATGGGAGTTCAATTATCCCTATACCCATTTTTTTAAGTTTTTCTTTTTTAACTCTGTTTGAATTTATTGATGTTGCAATTATCGTTTTTGACTTACCGTTTAGTACATTTGTACTAAATGGAATTTTTAATCCGGTATCAAGAATTACTCTGACAGGATTTTTTCCTTTTCCGTGTGATGTCAGTTTCGGGTTGTCTTTTAATACAGTATTTATTCCAACCAGTATAGCATCGGTTCGGCTTCGTAATTGATGAACGGTTTCTCTGGATTTTTCAGAACTGAGCCATTTTGAATCTCCGCTCTCCGTTTTTGTTTTACCGTCTAAAGAGTATGCCATTTTAAGAATTACAAAGGGCGTTTTTGTTTTGATGTATTTTATGTATGTCTCGTTTAATTTTTTTGCTTCTTTTTCCATCACACTCACTTTACACTTTACACCTTTCACTTTCAACTGTCTTATCCCTTTCCCGCCAACCGCCGGGTTCGGGTCTTTTGTTGCGATAACAACTTTTTTTATGCCGCTATTTATTATCTGCGGTACACAAGGCGGAGTTTTTTTATTGTAATGACAGCATGGCTCCAAGTTAACATACATCGTCGCATCTTTCGGGTTTTTACATTTTTTTAATGCCTCAACTTCCGCATGTGGCCCGCCAAAATATTTATGATAACCTGTTGAAAGAATTTTTCCGTTTTTTACGATTACACAACCGACCATAGGATTCGGACTGACTTTACCTTGTCCTTTTTTAGCAAGTTTTATTACCAATTGCATAAATTTTCTGTCTTCGTCTGTGTAATCTGTTTTTTTCATCTGTGTAATTTGTGTTCTATAAATAAAAAATCCCCAATTTGTCTTCGGGGTTTATTGGGCGAATAAATTCACCTTTACAAAAAACATATTATACTCTTCTATCATCCGGACTTTACCGTCGGTATCTGAATTTCACAGATTCGGTCCCGAACATTTTTAATAAAAAATGTGAGAGATTAGCGGACTTTTACCGCCGGTCGGGAATTCCTGTTTAGGTCACCCCACCCCGAAGAGTAATGTAATTATACAAAAAATAAAATAAATGTCAATTAAATTTTTTGGAAAAAGAAATATAAGTGGTTCTGTCAAACACGCTGTTGACGGCACTTGCAAAATCAAATCCGAAATCCTTCCATAGTATTCCGATCCCGAAATTTGTTCCGTTAATTTTTCCCGCTTTGTTGAGATATCCGCCTCTTAAAAAAAGCCAGTTGAGGTAAGAGTACTCGCCGCTGAATCTCGGACGGAATATATCATCTTTTTCCCGTAAAAAATCAAAAGATACGTCAAAATTATTTTCGCGGTTATTTAACAGGGTATATGACAGTCCGCATCGGACGGAACTTGGCAGGTCGTCTTTTACAGGGTCGTTGGAATAAATGACCTTTGTTCCGAAATTTTCGCCGGAAAATCCGAGTTTAAGATTTCTTACAAAATCAACTTTATATAAAATTCCGAAATCAATTGCTTGGGCGTTCCCGATAGTTTTTCCAAAAATGGGATTTTTTTCATATCTGTAAATGTATTTTAGATTTATTCCGAAGGAGAGATTGTGAAAAAGATTTCTTCCATAGGCGACAGAAAACGCCCAGTCGTTCCATATCAGTTCGCCCATATCGTAGTTAAATTCGTCGGTAACGGGTATCGGGGTAATTCTGTAACTTAATATGCCGATAGCCATGGCGCCATGTTTTTTTAGCGACAACAGTCCGCCGAGATACTGCATAACGGCATCGCCTTGAGGCGCCGGCGAATGGGAAAAAGTTATTTCGCTTTCCGAATCCGCAATGCCTGCCGGATTATGAAAAAATGATGATGCGTCTAATTTTGTTGCGGCGGATGTTTCAGCTAAAGAAATTATTCTTGCGCCTCCTGCCAGTTTCAGAAAATCGGCGCCGGTGTGAGTGGAAGCGTAGAGGCAATTAAAAATTAAAAATGGAAAATTAAAAATTAAAATGATTGTTTTCATTAAAATTTGCAGTTCAGCGTAAATCTGTTAACGTCGGTCAATTTTTCATGTGAGGTGAATGAGTAGTCAATGGAGATTATTTTTGCCGAAAATCCCGCACCGAAAGAATAGTTCTGCAATGTTGTATATCCCGCCCGCAGTTTGAAATTTTTGACGGCGTTAAGTTCAACTCCCAAATTACCGTTCAAGATATTTTCTCTCTGTCTAACCCCGTCAACGGACAAAAGCAGTTTATCAAAATTCCTGCTTATTCCCAGTCGCAATTCCGACGGTAAAACGTCCTTTTCGCCGCCGAATGAAATTTTACTGCCTACATTTCTTATACAAAAACCGAAATCAAAAGGCAGGTTGTAGCCGGAATATAATAATCCCAAATCCGCCGCAATTGCCGTTGCCGATTCCCCTGCCAGTTTCTCGTTCAGATATTTTACGGTTATTCCTGCATCCAAAGGATAGATTTTTCTTGCGTAGGAAATACCGGCGACCGCGTCGCTGTTTAAGAATTCGTCCCGTCCTATTCCGCGTTCATCTCTTTCAACATCTTTTGATGACAGATATTTTAATGTTATGCCGATGTTTCCTTTAATTTTTTGGATGTATGTTGAGAACTTCATATCCTCAAGATTGACATCTTCAAAATATTCCGAATGCGAAAAAGAAAAATTATAGTCGGGCAGGTTTGAAATTGCTGCGGGATTAAAATCCAACGCTCCAAGATTTTCCGATAAGGATGTGACCGCTTCCGCCATGGCGGATGTTTTTGCCTCGGGGCTGATTCGTAGCAACAGTCCGGCAGATGTTCCGGTGTCAGAGGCAGAGAACAAAGTTAAAGGTATAAGGTTAAAGGTTAAAATAAAGCAGATGAAAAATGAAAAATGAAAAGTTGAAATTTTGGCAGTATTTAGACCTTTAACTTTTAATTTTAACCTTCTTTTTATTTTCATTTTTTTATGACTGTAATCTTTCCTTTACAGGAATCAGTTTGGGTTTTTGCTGCATAAAAATATATTCCCGATGCAACAGTAGAACCATTTTCATTTTTGCCGTCCCATATAACGGAAGTTCCGCTGCCGTCAATTTCTCTGACGAGGTTTCCTTCCAAATTATAAATTTTTATGTTTATCACAGAGTTATCCGGGAAATTTTTTATTGTCAGATTTCCGGTTGAAGGGTTATAAGGGTTCGGTGCGTTGACGACATAATTTAATGACTGCGGTCCGTAGGTCACTTTTGAATAATAATCAGCCAAAAACTCATCCCAGTTTGTCGCCTGACAGAAACTTAAATTTTCATAATTACCGTCGGGATTATTCCAAATTTCCCAATCATCTTTTGTTTTCGGAAAGTTTATAGAAAGTCCGTGTGAATTTTTATGGGTGCTTCCAACTCTGTTTGCGAGCACACAATCATTAATGGAGTCCATTACATTGCTCGCAGAGTTTCTCAAAGACGCCGAGTCCAAATCGGGGTTTTGTTCAATAATATAGGCTAAATCATAAATGTCAATTCCGCCGTATTGAACATTGCTTGATTCACCGTAATAATCAACCGCATCTCTTGTAAGATATAAAGGAATAGTTTTTTTTGTTGAGATAAGTTGATATGCAAAATTATCTATTGCCGCCGCCAACTCGCCGATTTTTGACAAATCCACTGCCGATGCGGTTCTTTTATCAAGCACTGAAGAAAAATAAGAAACTGCCTCGTCGGAATACGCCTTATCCCAGATGTCAACAATTTTTTGCGAGAATGTTTTCGGGTCATAATTCGGATTTGAAACAAGTTCCGTCAAAATTCCGTCATAAGGCCAGCCGTATTCGTTTTCTTCGGAGGCAACCATATAGTTCGCAGAATCTTTTATCTGATATGCGATTTCAATTTGTGCCATAAGGCATGCGTCCAATCCGATGATGTCAATATTTTTTCCGAGATATGTTTTTATCGTAGAAAGTGCGTTTCCGAGTTCCGCCGTTGTCAGATAATCATTGTCGTCGGTAGTATCGTCCCATGCTATTCCTTTTTTTAGTTTTGGTGATTTGGGCCACCATCCGCCTCCGTGATTCCACACGACAAGACAATAATTTTCCGCCGGATAATTCGCTATTGTCCATGTTGAAAATACGACAAGCGTTGCGTGGTCGCCTGTGTTCAATTCATTTGTTGTTGCAGACGGAAGTAAATTTGCAATAGTTATTGTAGGCGTGTTTATTGTGAATGTGTCGGTATCGTTTTGTATTTTGTAAAGGTAAGTATTACCGTCGCCGTTTTTATCCGCAAGAACAATTATGTTTACATCAGTTGAATTTGCGGCAACTTCCATTTTGTTTATGTCCCGTTTCAACTGGTCGCCTTTCAGTGATGTATCAAGAGAATTATCACCTGCGATGTAGACGATAAATGTCCATTTTGCCGCGGATAAAAATGTGCTAAAAAATATGGACAGGCATAATACCTGTCCATATTTAAGAATTTTTTTTGTCATTTTTTATTTTAATACAACCGCCCGTTTTGTTCCGATTTCTTTTCCGTTGACGGTGAGACGGTAATAATAAACGCCCCTGGAAAGTTTGTCGCCGGAATCATATTTTACAGAGTGTTCGCCTTGCGTCTGGTCTTCGTCAACAATGGTATCAACTTCCTGTCCCGCTACATTGTAAAGTTTGATGGATACCCTGCCGCCCTCCGGTATAAAATAATTAAATGTCGTCGCCGGGTTAAACGGGTTGGGATAATTCTGACCGAGCGTTGCCTGTTTTACGCCCCCGTCTTCAGATTCAACTTCATCATCAACATCACTTCTTGATGTCGCATAAGAGGAGCCGACGGTTACCGTCGGTTGTTTGGAAATTGCCGTAAGTGTTCCGCCGTTTCCCGCTGTTCTTGTCGTAAATTTTGCCGTGCCTTCCGACGGTTGTGTGGTAAATTTGAGGTATGAAAGTTTTAACTTGTCGCCGCTTCCGTACGCGAGCCGGTCAGCGGGTATCCCTGTTATTGTAACTTTTTGCCCCGAAACAGAAGCCGTCAGTTTATATGATGTCGTCCGATATTTATAAATATACGCCTTGACATATCCCTTGCCTGTTGATGCTGTGTTTTGAGGCGATGTCCATCCGGTCGGAATCGTTACCTCCGCCGTTCCGCTTCCGAGTGAGCCCGCTGCTGACGGCGTCAGAGTGTATGTTATTGATGTGTAATATGTGCTTGGTGCTACGCCTTTTTTGGAAAGTGATGTTGTTCCGCTTCCGTCAGCACCTGTTTGAGTTGAACCTCCGCCGCTTCCGAGGTTTCCCGCATAGTATCTGTTCAAGAAATCATCCCACTTGTTTGCCGATTCAGAACCGTACAAAATTGCAGATGTATAGGCACTATCATAATATGATTTTGTTTTCGGGAAATAAACGCACATTCCGTAAGAACCGTATTTTGCCGTATCATTTCTCGGCGAGGTAAATCTTGTTTTTACAACTGCGTCGGTTACTGCGGTTTTTAACTCTGATGCCGCCGTCTGAATAGAAGAACTTGTAACCTTGCTTCGGACCTGTTCTGCAAATCTGTAGATATCAAGTCCGTAATAACCGTCTGATTCCGAATACGCCTTGCAGTTTTCTCTGGCGGATTTTATTGATGTTAATTGCGAGTTATCGTTCATCGCATCTGCAAACGCATTCAGTTTTAATACAAGGTTGCTGACTTTCGGTATATCAATTGCCGATTGTGTTATTGCTTCCGATGTCGGATATGATTCTGCATATTTGTTGACTATTGTTTCGCCAAGTTGTTTCGGTGTCGCCGTCGGATTTGTCGCAAGCCATGAAAGAATTGTGTCGTGAGGCCAGCCGTCGCCCGGTTCCGTCTCTTCCGAGCCGACCATTACACCGTCGGTAGTATTTATTACATTTCTTAATTCGTAAGCAACTTCCAGATGTCCCATAAGGCAGGCATCCATACCGATTAAATCAAAAGTATGTGATGCATTCTGGATTGCTGTTCTTACTTCTTTCATATAAAGACAATCATCGTTGTTCCCGTCGTCCCAGCATATTGCTCTTTCCATCGGCGAAAAAGAAATTGAGCGGTCGCGCCATCCGCCGCCGTGATTCCACAAAACGAGCGCATACCTGTCCGCCGGATAATTAAGCCACACCCATGTTATAAAATTTGTGAGGGTTGTCGGCGAGCCCATATTTGATTCGCCGAGGTCTTCAAGCGCGTTTGCTGTCGTCGGCGTCATACCTTTTGTCACTTTGAATCTTTTACATGTTTTCCAGTCGCCGTAAGTTGTATCATAACCGGATGCCCTGTCAAACTGGACAACGATGTTTATATCGGCGTTGCTTCCCACCTTTGCCATTTCCAGAAAATCATTTACACCGGCGTCTTCAAGATTGTTGTCGGCGTCCAGATAAACGGCGTAAGTCCATTTTGCTTTTGCGAAACACGGATTAACGCAGATAACACCGCAGATTAACACAGATAAAAACAATCCTGCCAATCCTACTGTCCAAACCCTTTTCAACATACCCTTCCTCCCGCCACCGTATCTATTGAATTTCTATTATTGTAATAACACAAAAATCAAAATTTGTCAAGTAGTTTTCTAAAAACCGAAGCCCATTCCGAAGACCGTCTGTGATGTGGTTAAACTTATTTTATCGGTTTCGTTCTTTATGTCTCTTGTAAAGGAATATAAATTTCCCGATGAGCGATATTCCAAAAACGCCGATGCCGTTTCACCCAGTTTAATCCTTAATCCGAGCGGTATTCTGAACAGGAATCCTACATTAAATTGGTCCAGCGGTTTTTTCCATGTAGAGCCGTGGTACTGGTAAATGTAAGGTGATGTTGTATTATTCAAGGTTAATCCGATGCCGAGTCCGAGATAAGGTTGAACCGTTCTGCTTGAAAAACGGAAAAGTAAATCAAACGCCATAAGGTAAGTATTGACTTTGAGATAATCGTCAACATAAAAATTGAATGCGCTTGTTGAGAGGTCATTTAGGGTTACCGTTGTTTTTTGTGCGGTGATTTTTTGCGCATAATGGGATATTTCTCCTTCAAAACCCAGCAGTTTCCCCGACCCGTAGCCGCCCATTCTGACACCCCAGAGTAGTCCGTCGCTTTCCGTTTCAAGGTCTTCCCAATCTATCTTGGAATAGGTCGGGTCGGTGGAAGAATAGGTTCCGTTTCCGTTCATATCAAGAGATAATTCATACTCGTAAATCCGGGTTGAACTATTTTCAAAACTGAGATTTATTTTTCCGGTCCCGCTTCCGCCGAGAAAAATATCTACGAATGTGTCCAATTTTTTTACGGGAGTGTAAGACGGCTGATACGGTTGTTGCGCGCTCACTGCCGGTTGTTGCATTTGTTGATTCACCGTCGGTTGCACCGTCGGCATATCCGACCATATTTTTTTTACTTCAACGGAAGACGTGGCGATAACTTCCGCCGTTTCCGTGTTTATCAACCGCGCATTTATTTCCACCATTCCGTTTTCTACATCAAGGAGAGTTCCGGTTATAATTGCACCGACACCTAAAATCTTTCCGATTTTTTTTGTGCTTTCAACATCAATTATACCGGTTGTGCCGAGATTTTGTTCCGTCAAAACCTTTTCAAGAAGTTGTCTTTCTATTACCTGGAATTTTTTTAATTTTACTATTCGGGTTGTTAAACGTTCGGAAACGATAGCCCCGCCTTCCGACTTTCTGCCGTCAAGGTAAATAAAAGGCATTATTGCTATTTTGGTTTGCGGCAATAAAGACGCCGAATCCGAGAACTCTTTTGCCATTTTATTATATGCGTCCTCGCGTGCAAAAGTTTTTGATGAGAGTATTAACAATAAAACAAATAAGACGTAATACTTTTTTTTCATAAATAAATAATCCCCCTCAGAAATTATTTGATTTTGCATCCGGGACAGCAACCGGTGATATTATTTGTCATATCGCAGGAACCACTTTTACAGCCGCCGGCCGAACTGCTTACAGCGAAGTTGGAAAAAGTTTTCGTAATATCGGAACTCCCGCACTGTTCACATTTGGGTTTTTCCGTATCAGTTGTTATATTTACAAGCAGTTCAAAATTCGCCCCGCACTTTTTACAGATAAAAGAATGTATAGGCATATTATTTAGTATACTCTATTTCTTTCAATTTGTCAATATATTTTTCCGCTGAAAATGCCGCAATTGCTCCGTCGGAACAAGCAGTGATGACTTGTTTTAATAATTTTTTTCTGCAGTCACCCGCAGCAAAAATTCCCGCTCTATCCGTTTTCATTTCATCGTCGGTGATTATGTAACCGTTTTCATCAAGTTTTAAGATATTTTTGATATACTCGGTATTAGGATCATAGCCGACGAACATAAAAACGCCATCTACAGTTATTTCAGTTTTTTCGGATGTTAAAATATTTTCTACCAGTACGCTTTCAACTTTTTGAGCGCCTTTAATTTCCATAAGCCGTGAATTCCACATAAAGTTTATTTTTTTATTTGTGAATGAAGTGAATGCTCTTTCCTGTAAAATTTTTGTCGCACGCAGTTTGTCCCTTCTGTGAATCACCAAGACCTTATCCGCAAATTTTGTCAGAAAAAGCGCTTCTTCAATTGCTGTATCTCCTCCGCCGACTACTGCAACCGTTTTATTTTTATAAAGCGCTGCATCGCAGGTGGCACAGTAAGAAACACCCCTGCCTATGAATTCTTTTTCGCCGGGAATTCCTAATTGTTTTGGTTTTGCACCCGTCGATATTATCAAGGAAAGTGCGGCATAAGTTTTGCCGTCCGTTTTAACTTCCATATTTTTTTCTGTATAATTGATTGAGGTAACCTCTTGTGAAATAATTTCCAGCCCGAATTTTTCGGCCTGACTTTTGAAATTCAAAACAAGTTGGACTCCGCCGATACCGTCGGGAAAACCCGGATAATTCTCAATAAGAGCGGTGGCGACTGCCTGCCCGAATATTGAATAGTTGTCAATCAAAAGTGATTTCAGTCGTGCCCGTGAGGCATAAATTCCGGCAGTTAATCCCGCGGGTCCCCCGCCTATAATTATTACATCATACATAATCTTGTTTTACCTCTTTCTATCCAGAGCGAAGCAAGAAATTTGTAAGGAACCCTGAGGAGCGACTACGCTTCCAAGAGCGACGAAAAGAGCGAAATCCGACAGGGTGGTCGGTGAGCGACCAAAGGGAGTCCCTTTAGGGACTTTTCCGACAAATTTGCTTGCGAGCGATATTATTTTCCATAAGATAACCTTGTTACAAGTGGTTCCGGTAAAAATTTCTCACGCATTTTTGTTTGAACCTTTTTAATATCATATTCAACACGATGAAAAGTAATTTTGTTGTCTTCCAGAATTAAAAAACATGCCCGGTTGTCGCCGTCGCGGGGTTGGCCCACCGAGCCGACATTTATTATTGATTTTGCGGTTATCTGTGTTGTTTCTTCCGGTCTTAATCCGGTTATCCCATTTTCTGCACTATAAATAAACGGTCTGTGGCTGTGCCCGATAAAGCATATTTGTGTCTCAAAGAAATTAAGATTTTCATACATATCGGACTGTTTTATAAGATATTCATTTATCGGTTCTCGCGGGCTGCCGTGAACAGCAATAAAATTTTCTTCAATAATTTTTTCAGGTAACTCTCTCAAAAAGTTTTTATTCTCTTCAGTCAATTGCGAAGATGTCCACAAAATTGCCGCTTTTGCATTATCGTTAAACCAGTTAACATCAAAAAGTCCAACTACCGCCCTGTCGTGATTCCCCGCGGCGATTTTTATGTTTTTTATTGACTTAATTTTTTCTACACATTCGTTTGGCTCTGGACCGTAACCGACGATATCCTCGCAGCAAATAATTTCATCAACATTCTCAAGGGAAATTTTTTCAATGACACAATCCAACGCTTCAATGTTTGAATGTGTATCGGAAAAAACAGAGAGTTTCACGAAAGTTATTATACATAAAATTTTCTACAAATCAACCGTATTTTTTCTTTAAAAATTTTTAATGCAAAAGAAAAAAGTTTTATAATTCTTAAAATTCTCCACGGCTGCTGGACTACCCGGAAAAACCACTCTATATTTAAGTTTATCATCCATTTTGGCGCCCGTCTTAAATTACCGGATAAAACATCAAAACTGCCTCCGACGCCCATTGCGATTTTCACGCCAAATTTATGGATATTTTTGTTGAGCCATATTTCCTGAAAAGGAGTGTTTAATCCCGCGAAAAGTATTTCCGCACCGGACGATTTTATTTGTGAAATTACATCCTGTTCGTTTCCTGTTTCACGAAAATAGCCGTTATGAAACCCCGCTATTTTTAAGTCGGGAAATTTTTTTTTGATTTCTCCGGTCGCTTTTGTAATTACCTCTTCTTTTGCGCCGAGAAAAAATATCGGACAATTTTTTTGCTGTGCATATTTAAGCAAAGAAATCATAAAATCAATTCCGGGAATTTTTTCTTTCAAAGGTGTTCCTAAAAATTTCGCAGCCCAACTAACCCCCGCACTTTCGGGAATAACGAGCGCCGCTTCGTCAAAAACATTTTTCAATTTTTCGTTTTTGCACGCTTCCAAAATCATTAAAGGATTTGCAGTTATTATTTGGCGGGATTTACCGTTAGTTAGAAAATCATCAACGAGTATTATCGCATTTTTTAGCGAGATATTATCAACTCTGATTGACAATATTTTTATGGAATGCATTTATTGTCGTAATCTTTCTTCCGGTACTTTTTCTCCTTCAAGATGCACGGAGATAATTTTTGAAATGCCTAATTCTTCCATAGTGACGCCATAGAGAACATTTGCCGCCTCCATTGTGCGTTTGTTGTGGGTGATGACGAAAAACTGGGAGATTTTGGCGAATTCTTTAAGCATCCGCGTAAACCTTAATACATTTGCTTCGTCAAGTTGACCGTCAATTTCGTCAAGTATGCAAAACGGTGCGGGTTTTACCAGATATATCGCAAAAAGAATTGCTATCGCGGTAAGTGTTCTCTCTCCGCCGGAAAGAAGTGAAATGTGTTGAAGTTTTTTTCCCGGAGGCTGCGCTATGATGTCAATACCTGTTTCAAGAAGATTTCCTTCGTCGGTTAAGAGCAGATCCGCCTCGCCTCCTTCAAATAACTGGTTGAATATATTCCTGAAATTTTCACGGACTACGGTAAATGTTTTCTGAAAGTTCTGGCGGGTGGTGATGTTGATTTTGTTTATCGCGTTGTGCAAATCCTCTCTCGCTTTTTCCAAATCCTCTTTCTGTTTGGTTAAGAAATTATACCGCTGTTCAAGTTGCTCGTATTCTTCCGGCGCCGCAAGGTTGACCGCCCCGAGGGTTTCTATTTTCTTTTTTAGTTTTTCAACCTCATCCTGCTCCATTGCCACGACCTTATAATTATTTACGGCATCTTCAATAGAAATTCCCTTTTCCTCTTTTATACGGTTTTCAATCTGCCTGATTTCCGACGCTGTGCTTGAAACGGCTCTTTCAAGCGTTCTGGTTTCTTCCTGAATGGTATTTTGATGCGTCCTGTGAGTTCTTAAATTATTTTCAAGTTCAATAATTGAGTTTTTTATTTCATCCCGTTCTTTTTCAATATTTCTAAGGACATCATCGACAGTGTCTTTTGAAACGACGATTTTATTTATTTCAGCGGTTGAGTCGGATATTATTTTTTCCATCGCAGCGATTTTGTCTGCGGAGTCATTAAAGTATTTTTTTGATTTTTCAATTTTTGCCGATGTAAGTTGCAGGGTTGTATCAGCCGATTTAATTTTTTCCCTGATATTTTCCATCTGGGAACTTTTTACCGAAAAATCTATTTGTACATTTGTAAAGTCACCTTCCAACTTTTCAAGTTCCGCTTGAAGTTTTTTCATCTGAATATCTGCATCCGTGAAACCGGTTTTTGCCGAATTTTCCTGTGTGGAACATTTAGAAATCTTATCGGTAATTGCTATGATTTCCGATTCTTTTTCGATTTTTTGGTTATTAAGATTTTCATATTCAGCGGATAAAATTGTAAGATAATTAACGGAGGTTTTTAATGATTCTTCCGCCGATGTAAGTTCTGCCATAATTTGCATCAATTCATTTTTTTCTGTCTCTACTGAAACGGTAGTATCATTTAATTCCGTACCGGTTGAAGCAATTTCTCCCTGCTCATTTTTTATTAACTCGGTTAATTCTCCGATTTCACCGTTGATTATTGCGGTTTCGTTTTTAAGGCGGTTTATTTCAGCGGATGTCTCCAAGGAACCTCTTAACCGGTTTGTAGAATGAACAGTTCCGCCGCAAATTATACCCCGGCTATAAATATTTTCATTTTTTAGCGTCGCATCGTCTAACAGAAAATCCATAATTTTTCTGAATTGTGAGTCGCAGTTTGCAAGGTCAGATATTTTTTTGCCGGAAAATACTTGCGATTGCGGAATTTGCATTCTTTCAATTTCCGACATTATCAAAAAGTTCGCCCAGCCATAGTTTCCGTTTTTCAGCCAGTTAATTATTTCAATTGCAGTATTTTCGGTATCTACAACAATGTAGTCGCTTTTTTCGCCGAGTGCCGACTGAACAACGGAAAGATTTTCGTCGCTGACAGTTATTATATCGCCTACCGTTCTGTGAACCCGTCCTTTGAAAGTTTCTTTTATTCTGGAATTTAATTCGTAATTTGAGTTGCGGCTCATCGCTTCCATCCGTGCAGTAAATTGTGCCCCTAATTCTTTTTTTGATAAAAGTTCATTCTGGTTTTTTTCTATATCCGAGCGGAGTTGATTTATTTTAGCCGAAAGGTTTTCCGCTTTTTTCTTTTTTTCCTCCAAAGTTAAGTTTATAACGGTGATTTTTTCTTTAATCGCGCCCGCAATTTTTTCCTGCTCGGATTTTTTGGTTAATGTTTCTTGTTCCTGTGTTTTTTGCTTTTCAATGCGGTTATTTATTTCTTTTAAGAATAAATCAATAGAAGTTTTTTTGTTGTGAAGTTCCGACAGTTCAGTCGCACACTTAAAAATTACAGATCTCAAATTTTCAATATCTGAATTTGTTTTTGTAATTTCCGAGTTCAGTTTATTTTTCTGTTCAGTTTTTTTGGCAAGTATTTCCGATGCTGTTGAAACGACAATCTCCGCTTCCTCAAGTTCTTTTTTGGCGCCGGCTAATTCCGCGGCATAATCGTTCAGGTCTGTTTGTCCCTGCTCTATTTCCTGCTTTGCCTCATCCTTTCTTATAATACTTTCCTTTTTAGCCGTTTCCGCAGAAAGTATCCGTTCATTTAATATCGCTATAGATGAGTCAATTTTGTTTGCCTCGGTTCGTTTTGATATAAGTTCGTCTTCTTTTGATGCGAGCGTGATTTTTAATTCCGAGTATTTGGCATCCAGTTTATCTATCTCAACCGAGACATTTGAAAGTTTTTCGTTCATCTCGGTAAGTTCTTTTAATTTTACCGAATTGGTTTCTTTAACCTGTTGATATTTTTGGACAAGTGAGTTGACTTCGTAATTTTTCAGTTCGTCAAGATATTTCTGGTATTGTCTTGCTTTTCTTGCCTGTGTGTCAAGTTTGCTTTTTTGGCTTTCAAGTTCCGACAGAATATCGTTCAGACGCAGCATATCCTGTCCGACTTTTTCAAGTTTTCTCAGTGCCTCTTCCCGTTTTGATTTATATTTTGATACACCGGCAACTTCTTCAAAAATATATCTTCTTTCCGCGGGTTTAGATTGCAGAATAAAGTCAATTTTTCCCTGCTCCATTATTGAATACGATTCCGTTCCGATTCCCGTATCCAAAAATAAATCTTTTATATCTCTCAGCCGAACAGGTGTTTTATTTAACTGATATTCAGATTCACCAGTTCTGAAAAGTCGTCTGGTAACGGATACTTCCGAGTAATCAATAGGAAGCACATTTTTTGAATTGTCAAAAGTTAAAGTTATTTCTGAAACGGAAGTTTGTTTTCTTGAAGCAGTTCCGCTGAAAATAACATCCTCCATTTTTGTTCCGCGCAGTGATTTCGCCGACTGTTCGCCGAGGACCCATTTGATGGCATCGGTGATGTTTGTTTTTCCGCATCCGTTGGGGCCTACGATTGCCGTAATGCCTTCGCCGAAATTGAGAACTGTCCTGTCCGCAAATGATTTAAATCCGTTGATTTCAATCGTTTTTAAGTGCATTTTGTACCTTCCTTGTTTTATTTTCTTTTACCGAATTGACATCTTCTTTTACCATCTTTTAGTAAGTATACAAAAAAAAAAATTATTGTCAAGTGAAAAATTGATTATTAAAACTTTTTCTTTTTGGGATTAAGGGTCAAGGTTTTGCAGGCGGGTATTTTTCCAGCAGAGTAATAATTTCTTTATTTTTATATGCCTTTGCCTTATCCAGAGCAGTTTGTCCGTCGCTGTCTTTAGCGGTGGTATCTGCTCCGTTTTCAATCAATAATTTTGCACCCGCCGAGAAATCCTTTTTCGCGGCATACATAAGTGCGGTTGAACCGGTTATATCTTTTGAGTTAACATTCGCGCCTTTTTCAAGAAGTAATTTCACCGTTTCGGTTGAGTTTTTCTCCGCCGCCAGCATTAACGCGGATTTTTTGGAAATATATTTTAAGTTGACGTCTGCTCCCGCGTTTATAATGAGTGAGGATATATTTGAAAAATCATTATTTATGGCAACCGATAATGCCGTTTCACCGGATTTGTTTTTTATATCAAGTTTCGCATTTTTGTCTATCAGTAATTTTGCCACATCAAAAGAATTGTTTTTTAAGGCAATAAGAAGCGGGGTATCGCCGTCTTTGTTTTTTTTGTTGAGATTTGCTTTTTTGTCAATCAGTGATTTCGCCGTTTCGTAATAATTTTTCTTTGCTGCGAGCATAAGAGCAGTTTGGCTTTCATTATTTGTAATGTTTATTTCCGCCCCGTTTACTATAAGCATGCCTGCAATTTCCGGAGAATCATTTTTTAACGCAATCAAAAGTGCCGTATCGCCGTTTTTGTTTTTTTGATTCAGGTTTGCCCCGTTTTCCAAAAGAAATTTTATCGCATCAGAAGAGTTTTTCCCGGCCGCCCACATCAGCGGCGTTAATCCGTAATTATCTTTTGCATTTATTTCCGCATTTTTTTTGAGCAGCAGTTTTACCGTATCCGTTGCATTTTTTGCCGCCGCCATCATTAAAGGTGTTTCGCCGAATGAGTTTCTGCCATTAACATCGGCTCCCTTTTCAATAAGCAATTGGGCAAAACCGGAGTAATTTTGTCCGGCGACCGTCGTTAAAAGCGTATTGCCGTAACCATCTTTTACGGTTATATCTGCACCCTGTTTAATCAGTAATTCGGCGGCATCCATAGAATTGTTGTTTGCCGCTATCGTCAAAGGTGTCTTGTCAAACAGATCTTTTGCGTTGACGTTTACGCCTTTTTCAATCAGCAGTTCGGCGACATCTTTTGAATTGTGAAGTGCGGCAATTCCCAGAGTTGTCATACCCAAAGAGTTCACGGCGTTGACATCCGCGCCTTTTTCTATGAGCAATCTCGCTATATCAATAGCATTTGTCGTCGCTGCGAGCATAAGCGGCGTTTCGCCGAATGAATTTTTTGCATTTACATCAGCGCCTTTTTCTATCGCTTTTTTTATTTTTACCGTGTTTCCGCCGGTAATATCTTCCTTTGAAATTACAGGTACTGCGGCGGTAAGATAGCCGGTTGAAAATAAAAAAATAATTATAAACGATAATATTTTTCTGTTTATTTGGAGTATAATTTTAACCATTGTTTAACTATAAATCAAAGATTCTTATCTTTTATCAGACACTTTTTTACTTTCTTAAAAATTTTCTGTCAAGTTCGTCTTTTGTGATTTTGATGACCGTTGGTCTTCCGTGAGGGCAGGTATACGGATTTTCACATTCAAACAATTCTTCCAAAAGTTTTATTGATTCCGCATCCGTTAGTTTATCGCCTGATTTTATGGCGGTTTTGCAGGCGGTTTTTATTATATCGTCAAGCAGTGTTGCGGACGACTCGCTTATTTCACCGACTTTTTTCTTTCTTATTATTTCGTTGATTATATTAACCGCGGAGATGTCGCCGAGGACAGCCGGTACGGACTTTAATGCGAAAGAGTTCTTACCGAATTCCTCCAGTTCAAAACCGATTTGCGTCAAATACTCTTTTAATCCGAAAAGTATATTAAATTCCTTCGGAGAGAGTTCAATGTTAACAGGCAGCAAAAGATTTTGAATTTCCTGTTTTCGGGCATTGACATTTTTTCTGAATTTCTCGTAAAGAATTTTTTCCTGCGCGGCGTGCTGGTCAACAATAAAAAGATTTTCGTTCTCCTGTGCCAGTATGTACAATTCAAAAATTCTTCCGATGTGCCGCAATGCCGGTTTTTTTTCTGTAAATTGTGATTGTATTTCTTTTGTGATATATTCAGTCGGTTGCGTTGAAATGCGTTCATCGGATTTTTGATATGCCGTATAGGAAATTTCAGGTATCGTTTCTTTTGTAACAATGTGATTCCGTATCGTCTGGTAAATCACCGAATAAATTGCTCCCTCGTCATTAAATTTAATTTCCCTTTTTGTCGGATGGACGTTCACATCAATTATATCCGGTTTGATTTCAAACGCTAAAAAAACCGCAGGATTTTCATTGCCATTCAAAAACTCGCGATAACCGTTTTTAACGGCACTTAAAATCATTCTGGAGTTTATAGGTCTTTTATTAACCGATATAAAAATTCTGTTTCTGCTCAAAAATTTTAATTCGGGTTTGCTTATAAAACCGTAAATTGAAATTTTTTCGTGTTGCAGGTGTAGTTCAACAAGTTCATTAAGAAATTCATTCCCGAAAATCTGCGCTATGCGAATTTTTAAGTTGGTTGCCTGCGAATAAGAAAAAAGTTCTTTACCGTCGGATGTTAAAGAAAATGCGACATTAAAATTAACTACAGCATAATCCGTTAAAATAGAAATTATTTTGTTTTTTTCAGTGTTGTCCGATTTAAGAAATTTCAGCCGAGCGGGAATATTCCGGAAAAGATTTTTTACCTCAACAGTTGTGCCGTCGGGACAACCCTTGTCCTGCAAATTTAATAGTTTGCCGTCCTCAATTTCCAATGAAAAGCCTGTTTTTGTATTCGGTGGCTTTGTGGTGATTAACATTTGCGAAACGGATGCTATTGAAGGCAATGCTTCACCTCTGAAACCCAGAGTATGGATTTTGCTCAAATCCGTTATGTCGGAAATTTTGCTTGTTGAGTGCCTTTCAATAGACAACACTGCATCTTCTTTTGACATTCCGCATCCGTCATCTGAAACGGCTATGAGTTCTCTGCCGCTGTTCTTTATTTTAACCGTTATATTTTTTGCGCCGGCATCCAGAGAGTTCTCAACAAGTTCTTTTATGACGGACGCGGGTCTTTCAATTACTTCGCCCGCCGCAATTTTGTTTATCAAATCTAACGAGAGAACTTTTATTTTCATGAGTAATGTCCTTTTGCAATTCTCTGGCAGTGCTCAAAATAACTGCATCCTTTTTTGCAAACAGGTTTTTCGCCGAGAAGAATTCTTGTTTCGCAGGAGTCAAAATCATCAGCCATCCTGTTAATTTTTTTCACAATATCGTCAGGCATGTTTATAAATTGAATTCCTATTACATATGAACCCTCTTTGTTTTCGCATCTTACGACCCTGCTCTTAACATTGTCAATTTTTAGGTCTTTTAAGTCAAAAGAAATTAAAACATTTGAACCTTCGGCAAGTGCTGAAAAAGTCAGCAATGCCATTCCGCCCGCCGAAAGATTTGCCATAATCGCGGGACTTGCTCTTCCGGCTTTTGAACCCCTCGTGCGGATTAAAACCGGTTTTATCAGATGATACAGAACCGGAAATCTTTTGGATTTTCTTTTTTCAATGTTGTTCACTTATTCTCCTTTTCCATTCGTAAATTTTTTGCAGTGCATCTAACGGTTTCATTTCGTCGGGTTCAGTTTTTTCAATTTCATCAAGTACAGGTGATTTTGTAAGAATTTTTTCATCCGGCGGAATAAAAAGTTCCGGCTGTCGGGGATTTTTTTTGTTGTAATTTTTTTCAAAAAAGGCAAGAAGTTCTTCCGACCTGTCAATCACTTTTTTCGGAAGTCCGGCGATTTTTGCAACATGTATTCCGTAGGACTTATCTGCGCAGCCCTCAACAATTTTGTGAAGAAAAAGAACATCATTTTTCCATTCTTTAACTGCCACGCTTAAATTAATTATTTCACCGTCGTAAATATCGGCAAGTTCCGTCAGTTCAAAATAATGCGTCGCAAAAAGTACTTTGGCGCCGAGAGGTCTTAAATATTCAATCGTCGCCCATGCGATGGAAAGTCCGTCAAAAGTAGAAGTTCCCCTACCGACCTCGTCAAGCAGAATAAAACTTTTTTTTGTCGCATTGCCTAAAATGTTTGAGACCTCTTTCATCTCAACCATAAATGTTGATTCGCCGGCCGTTAAACGGTCGGAAGCCCCTATTCTGGTAAATATGGAATCAACAATTCCTATTTCCGCTTCTTTTGCCGGGACAAAACTTCCCATTTGCGACATAATAATAATAAGTGCCGCCTGTCTTAAATAAGTTGATTTGCCGGACATATTCGGACCCGTTATTATGGCTATTCTTTTTTCGTTATCAAGTAAAATATCATTAGGTACGAATTGTTCGCCTAAAATTTTTTCTATAACAGGATGCCGCCCGTCAGTAATTTTTATAGTTGATGTGGAATTTACGCTCGGTCTTATGTATCTGTTTTCGGATGCAAGTTCCGCCAATGACGAAAACATATCTATTCCTGCGATTGCTTTTGCATTGGTCTGTATTACCTCAATATCCTGCATAATTTCCTGACGGATTTTCAGGAATATCTCATATTCAAGTGCGGCTCTTTTTTCCTCCGCCCCGAAAATCATTGCCTCTTTTTGTTTAAGGGCTTCAGTAATAAATCTTTCCCCGTTTGCGATAGTTTGTTTTCTGATATAGTCCGGCGGCACCTTGTCAAGGTTGGCTTTCGTAATTTCAATAAAATATCCGAAGACAGAATTGTATCGTACCTTCAAGGATTGTATCTGCGTTCTTTGTTTTTCGTCCGTCTCAAATTTAGCAATCCAGTCCTTCGCATTTTTAGAGATAAATTTTAACTCATCAAGGTCGCTGTTGTATCCGGTTTTTATAAGTCCGCCTTCTTTAATGGTTGCCGGCGGCTCATTCACTATTGATTTTTCAATAAGATTTACAACTTCATCAACTGTTTTTAAGTCGGAAAAATAATTTTTTATAATTTCCGAACTGCCTAAAAAATCGGAGGATTTAATCGTTTCCGAGATTTTGCTTTTTATTTGAGGTATCACCATCAGACTTTTTTTAAGAGCAACCAAATCCCTGCCGTTTGCCGTCTGTGCGGAAATTCTTGAAAGCAACCTTTCTATATCCTGGCAGTTTTGTAATATCTCCCGAATTTCCATCCGCAAAAGCCCGTTTATGATAAAAAACTCAATCGCATCCTGTCTTTCGGAAATATTTTTTATATCCAAAAGCGGCTCCAAAATTGATTTTCTTAAAAGCCGTGCACCCATTGATGTAACCGTTTTATCCATTATTTCAAAAAGCGAACCGGTTCTGCTGCCGGATGAAATACCCTCTACAAGTTCAAGATTTTTTATTGCCAATTCATCCAGAGTCATAAAATCATTGCCGGTAATTTTCCTGATTTTTTGCACATTAGCCAACACATCCTGCTGCGTTTTTTTCAGATAAGAAATAATCGCAGAACATACAATTCTGGTATTTTCATCCAACAGGGATTCCCTTCGGTCATTTTCCATATCTGAGAATTGAAATTTCAACGAAGTATCTTCGGCGATTTCCGGCGAAAAGTTTATATTGTCTATGAAAGTTAGCGTTGTTTTTTCTTTTTTTATTGTTTTTATAAGATTTGTATTTTCCTGCTCGGATTTAGGAAGAATTATTTCCGATGGAGTGTATTTTGATAGTTGCATATTTAATTTTCTTAAGTTGCGGTCGTCGGAAATTGACAGGTTGTAAAAATCTCCGGTTGAAACATCAATAAAAGCAACTGCAAAACCTGAATTGTAAGGATAGATTGCGCATAGAAAATTATTTATTTTCGCTTCAAGCAGATTTTCTTCCAAAACGGTGCCGGATGTGATAACCCTGACGACCTCTCTTTTTACAAGCCCTTTTGACTTTGACGGGTCTTCCATCTGTTCGCAGATTGCGACGCTAAAACCTTCCCTTATAAGGCGGGCAACGTAGTATTTATAAGAGTGATAGGGAATTCCGCACATCGGCACATTCTGACGGGATGTAAGCGTTAGCCGTAAAACTTTTGATGCTGTTTTTGCATCGTCGTCAAACATTTCATAAAAATCGCCGAGCCGGAAAAATAAAATTGAGTTTTTATGTTTGTCTTTTATCAGATGGTACTGGTTCATTAAAGGTGTGAGTTTTGACATAAAAAAAGGTTTTTCAAATTTTAACAGGAAATCCACTATATGCTATTATAAAAAATTGCGTTTAATCTTGCAAGCCTTTCTTTTTTAATTTCTGCCGGGATGTCGTCTTTCATATAAAACGCTTTCGTATTTTCTCTCGGCGAATACTTAAAAGTGAATGCCGACTTGAAGCCGACTTTTTTTATGATGTCCAGTGTCTGCCGAAAATCTTTTTCTGTTTCAGTCGGAAATCCGACAATTATGTCGGTTGTAATTGCAACACCGGGTATTTTTTTTCTGAGTTTTTTGATAATTTTTAGGTACTTTCCCCGCGTATATTTTCTATTCATAAGTTTAAGAATTTTATTTGAACCGGACTGCAAAGGTAAATGAATCTGCCGAGTGACCTTTTTACATGAAGCGATTGCGTTGATGATTTTGTCGGACATATCTTTCGGATGACTGGTCATAAAACCGATTTTTTTTATTTGAGGAATTTTATTAAGTTCAATCAGTAAATCGGCAAAATCAAATTTTCCAAATTTATAGCTATTTACATTCTGCCCGAGCAGGGTTATTTCGTTCCTACCCCGCGAAATAAGTTTTTTTACATCGGCGAGTATATCTTTTTTAGGTCTTGATATTTCGTCGCCTCTTACAAACGGCACTACACAGTAAGAGCAGAAATTGGAGCATCCTTTCGTTATAGTTACGAATTCCGTTCCTTTATTGTTAGAATTTTTGGTTTTTGGATTTTTCGGTGTTATGTTAACGGTATCCTTTACTATTTCAGAAAAATTTTCTATTTCCGTTGCAGGAATGATTTTATCAATATAGGGGAACTTTTTTTTAAGTTTTTCTTTCAAGCGTGAAGCAACGCAACCTGCTACAAAAATTTTTAATTTTTTATTTTTAATCTTTAATTGCTTCAATTCTCCGATAAAACTGAACGCTCTCTCTTCCGCATGCTGTCTTACCGTGCAGGTATTGGCGATGATTATGTTGGCTTTGCGAATGTCGTTACATCTTTCATAACCCGCATCGTGCAGTTTTTCCGACATAAAATCCGAATCCGCCACATTCATCTGACAACCCATTGTGCGAATAAAGAAGGTTTTAGGCATATATTTTTAGAGATATTTCTATTTTGTTTAATTATCTTTTCGATATTTTATGTTGCTTAAATTAATGTGATCCCAATAATCATTTGGAATAGGTTCTCCATTATAATAAAATTGAACCCCATCTATCCATTCACCGGTATAGTTCTTTTGGAGAAAAGTATCTACTAACATTGTTGTTGTAATACTTCCTCCTGCTGAACCTTGGAAATAATGACTTTTCCAAGTAATACTGGAAGGTACAATCATCTTTGGTTCACTTAGGTTAATTATTGCTACATTTTTTCCGTTGATTTGTTCAATTTTTAATATATCTATTGGCAGATAGCTAAATTTTATCGTTGATAACTTTTGAGATAGTATTTTTAACTTTTCTGTTAAAGGCAATTCATTCGGTAGTTTTATATAAAATAATATTATTTTTTCCATAGTATCACTGTCCCTACTATATACTTCAAAAAAATAATCATTTTTATTATAAGGATTCTGTTGTGATAATACATCTGCTTTGGTTTTACCAATTTCTTTTTTATAGTTTTCAACTTCTATTTTTAACTGTTTGATTTTAGATTCTTGCCATAGAAAAATTATTACTGCTATAAGCAGAATAAGGATTAAGTTAATAATTACGAATTTTATACTTAATTGTGTTTTTATAGACTTCTGGATATTAAGTAGTTTCATGATTTTTCCTTTTATGTTATGATTATCTGTCAGTTTACTTTGTTTTAATAGATTTATTTATTTCATTCCATTCAGTAATAATATCTTTACTTTTTTTCCACCATTCAATAAATGGTGGTTTATTTGAAGTTTTCTTTATTTCGCTGTATTGACCTCTTAATATCGTATCCGTAGAAGGAACATTATAACAGACATTTTTGGAAATAATCCATCTGTCGTGAATAGAGGATATTACTTTTTTATCAGTAAGTACTCTCAATTCACAAGTAATGTTTTTGCTGTTCAGTTCCTTTTTGAAATTTTTATAAATATTTCTCAAATTTTCACTGATTTTGTCAACCGACATTAAAATGTAAATCTTTTCAACGTTCTTAAAATTCAAAGATTCAGATAATAATTCAAACCCTGCTTTAGAAAAGTATTTATCTATCCAATAAATATGTTTACTGCATGATTTTATAATATTCCAAAAAATCTTTCTATTTGTAAATGGTTTTTCAGGTGAAATCAGTGCTGTTTCAGAAACAAGCATCGGTTTATGAATCACATCAAAAATTGTTTTAATTGTTGCATCATGCAGTTCAACCTTTTTTTCAAGTTGATTTAATCGGTTTATAATTTCCTTATTTGAAGATGCGATTTTTCTAATATTGACAAAAACTCTCATAATACCTATATTAACTTGAACGGATTTTTTACTATTGAGTACGCTTGAAAGCATGGCAACACCTTGTTCAGTAAAGGCATATACATTTTTAGAGAATTTTAAGGATATCACAAATTGTGATATCCTCATTATTTCTTCTCTCGTCAATATGAACATAAAGTCTTTCGGAAATCTATCAATATTCCTCTTTACAGCTTGATTTAATATTCTGGTTTCTACTCCGTAAAGCTCTGCTAAATCTCTGTCAAGCATAACTTTTTGACCTTTAATTAAGAATATTTTTTTCTCAATTATTTCTTGTGGTATCATTTGTTGTTTCATAATGCTCCTTTATCTTGCGATACATTATAGCAAAATTCCATAAATATTACTTTCCATTTTCCAGAGATTGGTACTTTCTTTGCACACTCATTGAAATTATATTCAAAAACGTTAATAAATTACTGAATTTATCAGTTTTATCATCGGTTAACGGTTTTACAATTCCAGACCATCTGACATCCGAAAGTTTTAATAAAAAATGTTTTATTCACGATAACAGTATATAAAAAGCAAGCACAAATGAACCCCCGATAGAATCATTCGGGGGCAGGCTCCGATGGACACAGAAACAAAAAAAGTATATCTTGTTATTTCTTTATAGATTTAATCTGTGATGCTTCGCTAAATCTGTGTTCATCTGTGGTTACAAGGTTTTCTTGAAATTATTTTTGCCTGAAGGATAGTAAAATGGACGATACTGAAAAATACATAAAACCGAACTGGAAAAGCAGAATTAATGGTGTAAGAAAGTATAGCCGTGCTCTTATCGTGAGGTAAAGCAAAACGGTGAAATAGAGAGCCATAAAAAGTTCCAGATAAAGAACCAGATTTTTTTTGGATTTATATTTTGTAGCATTCAGTTTTGCGGTTTTACCGGTCATACCGCATTTCGGAGTTCTTACAAATTCGGAGTCGTATCCGTAAATTCCTTCTAACACGCATTTGGAATTATTTATGGCAAGACCAATACCGGCTGACATCAGAAACGGGATGTATTTTACGGAGTCCCAAAAACCGTATCCGAGTTCTTTCTGTGATGTGTAATAAAAATATGCGATTGAAAAGGTTCCGAGTAAAAATACCGGAATGTCAATCATATAAAGATTTGTATTACCTGTGTTCAATCGGACAAGAATTGCCGGAAGAAGTACCAGCGAAACGGCCGTAAGAAACAAATAAGAGAAATTACTTGACAGATGAAATACCGCTTCAAGTTTAACTTTTAAGGGCGTGTCGCTTTTTAGTATTTTGCCGAGCAGTTTTTTTGCTACCTGTATCGTTCCTTTCGCCCATCTTCCCTGCTGGGTTTTGAAAGCGTTGACATCAATGGGCAGTTCTGCGGGAGTTACGACATCAGGGACAAAAACAAATTTCCAACCCTTAATCTGTGCCCTGTAAGACAAATCCATATCTTCGGTAAGAGTATCTCCCTGCCATCCGCCGGATGCCTCTATAGTTTTTTTTCGCCATATCCCTGCGGTGCCGTTAAAATTAAAAAATCTCCCCGAGCGGTTTCTTGCGGTGTGTTCAATTAAGAAATGCCCGTCTAAAATTATTGCCTGTATTTTTGTCAGAAGCGAATATTTTCTGTTTGAATGTCCCCACCTCGCCTGAACCATTCCTATATTCTCTTCAGTAAAATAAGGCATAAGATTTTTCAAAAAATCCGGTTGCGGAACAAAATCAGCGTCAAAGATGGCTATGAATTCTCCGGTTGCTTTTGCCATACCGTTTTGCAGCGCGCCCGCTTTGAAACCGGTTCTATTGTTCCTGTGAATATAAAAAATGTTGAGGTTTTCTTTTTTGAATTTTTCAACGGTTTCTTTTGCGATTTTTTGCGTTTCGTCGGTGGAATCGTCAAGCACCTGAATTTCCAGTTTGTCTTTCGGGTAATCTAACCGGACAATATTTTCTATTAAACGCGCGACGACGTTCATCTCATTAAAAACAGGAAGTTGCACGGTAACGACGGGATAGGGGTTGACGAGCGGCTTTGTTTCAGGCGTTGCCTTCTTATATTTTTTGTAGAAATATATGAGAAAATATCTGTGGCTTCCGAAAATTATAAGCCCCGATAAAGATACAAAATAGATAACAAGAAGAATATTATTCGCCGTCATTTTTCCTTATTTTTGTTTATCAAACTTTGGCTGACAATTCATGCAGTACCGTGCATATGGCATTGCTTTAAGTCGCTCCGGCGGTATTTTTGCCGAACAATTTTCACAAAGCCCGTATTTGCCTGCTTCAATTTTTTTTAGTGCCGCATCAATTGAATTAAGCATTACTTTTTCATTACCGCTTAATCCGAATATAAGTTCCTTTTCCTCGCTGTCACCTGCCGCATCAACTTCGTCGCCGACATTAGGTTCCTGCAAATCCTTTTGTTGCTTGTCTGCCACTGTTTTTAATAAATCGTTTTTTTTTGCAATGAGATTTTTTTTCAGTTCGTTTAAATCCTTGGCATTCATTTTGCCCTCCGGTTTGGTTTTTTACTTTACAACTTTTATCGTTTTTAATGTGTCAGTTTCCTGTCCGCTGATTCTTATATCCTTTGACGAAAGTTCAAAAAGGTAATCGCAAATTTCTTTTGTTATCCTTTCTCCGGGAATAAGAATGGGAATTCCGGGAGGATATGGCGTTAGCGTCTGGGCGGATATGTGCCCCGCTGCCTTGTTTAACGAAACCCGTTTTGATTCCTTCTGAAAGAAAACATCCCGGGGAGTCATTACCATTTCGGTTGTCAATGACGGCAGGTTCAGATTCCAGTTTTTCTCAATGCCGTGGTATTTGATGTCTATGTCTTCCAGTGCGTTCACTAATTTTTGCACATCTGCTTTTGCAGAGCCGATTCCCATAATCGCAATAAGATTAAAGAGGTCGGCGCAGTCAACCTGTATATTATATTGTTCGTTAAGTATATCTTCTATTTCCAATCCGGATAATCCGGTTTTCGTAACATTAACGGTAAGTTTTGTGACATCAAGGTCGTAGCCCCGCGAACGGATGTCCTCTCGAGTAAAACAAAAAAAATTTTTGAGACGGTTTATTTTTTTTCTGCCGTATTCAGCCGCGTCTATTATTTCTCCCAAAAGTTTTTCACCGTGCAGCACCGCCTGTCTTCTCGCTAAATCAATTGAGGATAATGTAAGATAGTTGGGGCTGGTCGTTTGCAGCATTGAGACGACTTTTTTGACACGGTTGAAGTCAATTCTGTCGGAATTGATATGAAGAACCGAGCCCTGCGAGAGTGCCGATAAAATTTTATGCACCGACTGGACAATCATATCGGCGTCCGCTTCAACGGCGGAGATGGGAAAATCGCGGTGAAATCTCAAATGTGGGCCGTGCGCCTCATCAACCAAAAGAAGTTTGTTGTTTTTGTGACAGATATTTGCAATTTCTAAAAGATCGCTTGTCACTCCATTATAGGTCGGGCTTGTGATAAATACCGCTTTTGCTTCCGGAAATTTTTTGATTGCCTCCGCTATCTGGTCGGGCTCCGCATCAAGAATTATGTCAAGATTCTGGTCTATTTTAGGCTGCAACCATATCGGCCAAAGTCCCGCCAAAATTATTCCGCCCAAAACGGATTTGTGAATATTCCTTGAGAGAATTATGGAATCGCCGGGTTTGCATGCGGATAAAAACATCGCCTGATTACCGGATGATGAACCGTTAACGAGGAACAGTGACTGTTCAACCCCGTACGCTTTTGCCATCAGTTCCTGCGCCTGTTTTATGCATTTTGTCGGGTCGTGAAGCGAATCAACATCCGGGAAAACGGTTACATCAAAATAATATACATTTTTTCCGGTAAATGATAAAAGTTTTTTATCAATGCTTCTTCCGTTTTTGTGGCCCGGTGTATGAAAAGAAACCATCCGCTTTTTAGCGTGGTTATAGACCGCTTCAAATAATGGTGCTGAGTCCTGCTTTGTCTTCATATATTTTACTTGCCAGATAGAATATAAAATTTTATAAAGTTTGTCAAGGTTTTTTTATTAGTTCATTCAAACTCCCCGTTCTGTAACCCTCCAAATCAAGCGTAATATATGTGTAGTTATATTTTTTCAGGGCAGCAACTATTTTTTTGTGAATATTGTTTTTGAATATTTGGTTTAACTGGTTTCCATCAATTTCTATTCTCGCGGTATCTTCATAATCACGCAGACGAAGATTCTTCAAATTAAGTTTTTTCAGTTTGGTTTCTGCGTCAGATATTTTTTTCAGTTTTTCGGAAGTTATTTTATGTCCGTAAGGAAACCTTGAAGCGAGACAGGGTGAAGCATCTTTGTTCCATGTTGGAAGTTTTAATTTTTTTGATAGAGCCCGTATATCTTTTTTTGTAAGTTTTGCGTAAGATAGCGGATGTCTTACATTCCATTTTTTTGCTGCTTTCCTACCGGGACGAAAATCATTTCTGTCAGAATAATTTGTGCCATCACAAATAGTTTCAATTTTATTTTCAGTTGCACATTTATCTAAATGAGCAAACAACTCGTTTTTACACCAGTAACATCTGTCCGGCGTATTGCGTACGAAGTTTTTGTTGCTCATTTCGTCGGTTTTCAGGAAGAAATGTTTGATGCCGGATTGTTTAATAATTTTTTTTGCAAAGGATAAATCATCTTTTGGATATGTCTGGGAAATTGCGGTGGAGGTTGTGACATTTTTTTTGCCGAGTGTGTCAATCGCAACTTTTAATAAAAATGTTGAATCAACACCGCCGGAGTAAGCGATTAAAATTTTTTTATATTTTTCTAATAATCTTTTTAATCTTTCCAATTTTTCAATCTTTGAATCTTTTACCTGTTTCCGCAAACCAGCCACCTCCGAGATGGTGAATCGTTTTTATTTTGTCCGTCTTAATATATTCGTCAAAAAGTTTATCGTCGGCATCTGCATAAACGATTTTTGAGACAAAAAGCACAACATCACCGTATTTATATTGATTGATTACTTTACATTCAAGATGGGCGAAACATTCTTTGATTTTCGGCGGTTTCACTTTTTGAGAGTTTATTGCGGTAAATTTGGCTCGCTTAAATTTGTCAGTATCTTTCCCGGATACGGAGCCGCAATACAAAACCTTTTTTATAAGTTTTTTGTCGGGTATATTTACAACAAATTCTTTTGTTTTTTTTATCAGTTTTTGCGAGTATGCTTGTTCCCCCATAGCAATTACCAAAAGCGGCGGTTCGGAATTGACAACGGTAAGCCATGCAAGGGTCATTATATTTGGTTTTCCGATTTTATCAACAGTTGTAATTAAAACAACGGGTCCGTGATTTATCAGTCGGTAGGCAATTTCCGGTTTGATATTTTTTAACATAGAATAAAAACAGTATAGTTTTTTTTGAGAAAAAATCAAGAAAAAAAGAAGACGGCACTTAAGTGCCGTCTACTAAAATTATTCCCGAAGAATTTAGTCCCACAGATACAGATTTATCCCGCCTGAAAATGTTCTTCCGGGAAGCGGATAATCTTCTCTCGCGAAATATCTTTTGTTAAAAATATTTTCACAGGAAAAATAAACTTCTGCCTGAAGAATTTTCCGGCTTACTTTCAAGTTCGCAAGAGTATATCCTGGAATTTTTGGTTTCTCTATTTTATGTGTGTATTCAACACCGAGTTTTGTTTGAAGTTTCAGTGGTGCTAAATAATTCAGAAAATAATTCAAGCGATGTTTTGGTGTGTATTGCAAAATTTTATATGTTCCCCCCTCCTGTTTCCCTTTACTTTCAAGGAAGGTATAATTCAAACTCTGTGTCAGTTTTTTCACAATACTACTTTCTGCTTCAATCTCAACTCCTCTTGAAAAAACCTTGCCGACATTTGAAGGTGTCCATATACCAGTTTCATCAGGCGCCCATTGAATAAAATCCTTTACATCGCTGTAAAATAGTGTTATCTTTGAAACCAGAATTTCTTTTAATTTATACTCAATACCAAAATCACTCCCAACAGATGTTTCAGGTTTTAAGTTTGGATTTCCCGGCATAAATGGGTCAGGCCAGTATAAATCATTAAATGTTGGTGCCCTGAAAGCCCGTCCAATGGTTGAAGAAAGTTTGAAATTATTGTTGATTTTGTAGATATTGACAATCCTCGGATTCAACTGCCCACCAAAAACATTGTTGTAATCGTATCTTGTTCCAATTGTTGTTGTCATCGGTTCAAGATTAAATGTTTTTTGAGCAAAAATTGCAGAAGCGTCTGTCCATTTGTCAATATCGGTTGTTTTGGTAATTTCATTCTTTTTCTTATATCTGTCGTTTTTTCCCTCAACTCCTGCAGTTATGTCATACAAAGTATCAATCTGTATATTTGCTCCAAGGGTTTTTGAGATACCAATATCATCATCAGGTGAAAAATCCCAAGTTTCAGGATGTGTATCCGGGTCTTTGTAATGAAGATTATTCTGCTGAAAATAAATTTTGGATTGCAATTTTGTTTCATTCGCAATCTCTTTTTTGTAATTTAACTCGTAAGATTGTTTGGTTGTTTTTTGATTAGCATTTGGCGTCTCTGCTGTTTTTTCTTTTTCATTGTCATAATCAGCAAGTTTTGTGAAATTTCGTCCAGGTGTTTCAAGTTCTGATGTTAAGAAACCGTTGCTTAAAGAGATTTCTCCGTATTTTTCTAAATCATAACCGATTTTTGCGGAAAAATCCGTTGAATCATAATCAGAATTATCCCTGAAACCGTCCGTTATATTTTTCCCGCCCGATAAACATAAGTTTGCTTTTCCCGGCATAGCGGTAAAGTTCATTTTGTAATTTTGCGTGTTGAAACTTCCCTGCTCAATGCCGATTTCGGTTTTGGGTTTTACGGCGGTTGCTTTTTTTGTGATGATGTTGACAACACCGCCCAAGGCATTTGCGCCGTAAAGGGCGGACGCCGGACCGCGCAGTATCTCAATCCGTTCTATATTTTCAGACGGAATTTCGGTAAGATTTGCCGAACCCAGCGATGTGTCGTTAACCGTGCGGCCGTCAACCATAACAAGTACCTGCTGTGCGGAAGCCCCGCCGCTTCGGATTCTCAGTTCAGATTGCGAACCGAGTGTGCCGTATTTTGAGACCTCTACAATACCGGTTTTATTTTTCAGAATTTCACCGACATTTTTTGCGTCGGAATTTTTTATTTCCTCTTCCGATATCACGGTTATATTTGTCGCTGTTTTTTCAACAGAAACCTCTTTTCTTAATCCGATAAACACTGCTGTTTCCTGTGCATAAAGCACACCCATTCCCGCTAATAGTATTGCTCCCCAAAAAACTTTTTTCATTTTTCCTCCAAAATTTTTATTTACTATTTTTCCATTTCTACTTTTAACCTGACGCGTAGCGTCACACTGAACTTGATTCAGTGTCTCGTTGAGAGATGCCGAAACTAGTTCGGCATGACACTTCGTGTCACTTTTAAGTTTTTATTTTCATTTCTGCCTCCCTTTCTCTCGAAGAGAATTTTATTGCAGACAGACAGATTTCCTGACTCAGGTTCGTCCGAAATTTCGCCTTCCCATCCCTATTTATCCGGACAGTGGCATTTATGAAATTTCATCCCCTTCACAGTAGCGGGACTGTTCCGGAATTACACCGGATTCCCTATTCTGCCTACATTTGACACCAAAATTATATACGGTTTTTTTGATATAGGATTTTTTTCTACGACTACAACCGTTTTATAAACCTCTTCAATAATTTGATAGGTTAAAACATCCGAAGGTATTCCGATTTTATGCATATTGCCGTTATTGAGAAGCATTATTCTATCGCAGTACTCGCTTGCTAAATTCAAATCGTGCAAAACCATCATCACCGTAAGTCCAAGGTTTGTATTTAATTTTTTTGTAAGGTCCAAAATTCTTATCTGATGCGCTATATCTAAATGCGCCGTCGGTTCATCCAGCACAAGCAGTTTCGGTTGTTGAACAATAGCACGGGCGATAAAAACAAGTTGTCTTTCACCGCCGCTTAATTCCAATATAGGACGGTTTCGTAAATTAAATGTTTCGGTTAATAACATTGCTTGTTCAACAATTTCTTCGTCTTGTTTCGTTTCTAAAAATTGTAATTTGGAATGATATGGCGTTCTGCCTAATTGCACGATTTCTTCCGCAGTCATGTTAAAGTATGATTCTGAAAATTGCGTCACCACAGCCATTTTTTTAGCCAGTTCGTTAAGTCCTGTTTTTTTTAGAGATTTCCCTTCAAAAATAATCTGTCCTGTCTGCGGTTTAATTATCTTACTTATCGCCCGAAGCAGTGTTGTTTTACCGGAACCGTTAGGGCCGATTATTCCGAGTATTTCTTTGTTTTTTAGTTCAAAGTTAATATCTTTTAAGACGAACTTATTATTGTATCCGCAAACAAGATTTTTTACTTCAAGCATATTATTTCCGTTTGTTTAAGAAATAGATAAACATCATTCCGCCGATAATTCCCGTAATTACGCCGACCGGAAGTTCTATGGGTGCAATAACTGTTCTTGCAAGTGTATCACATAAAATTAAAAATGCCCCGCCTGTTAAAAATGAGGCAATTATAAGTATTCTGTGGTCAGAGGCAATAAACATTCGGACGAAATGAGGAATGACCAAACCGACAAATCCGATAACGCCGGCGACGGATACGGCTATGCCGGTTAACAGCGATGATAAAATAAAAAGTGCTTTTTTTGTTTTTTCGGTGTCCACACCTAAGTGCGACGCTTCTTCTTCACCCAAAGCAAAAGCATTTAAGTCGTGACAAAAAAGATATGTTCCAAACAGACCGAATACAGATAAGAAAACTGTTATTTTTATAAGAAGCATATTCGGTTCTTCCAAAGAACCCATTATCCAGAATATAATTCCGTGAAGGTCTTCTGTTTGGGAGACAGCCATTATAAACATAATCAAAGATGATGAAATAAAACTGAGCATTACGCCTGTTAAAAGAAGTCCTTGAATTTTTAATATACCCTTTTTAAGAGTTAAAAAATAAACGAGCAAAACAACCAGAATAGCACCCGCAAAACCTGAAACAGGCAGAGATAAAATAGATGTATGGTATATTCCCAAAACGATGTTCAAACATACGCCGAGAGCGGCTCCGCCCGAAATACCGAGTGTGTACGGTTCAACCAGTGGATTGCGGAAAAGTCCTTGCAGAATAACGCCCGCCAGAGATAATGAGCCGCCGACTGCAAAGCCCAAAATAATTCGCGGCAGACGAATATCAAAAATGATGCTGTATTCGGTAGAACCCCTGCCTTCAAAGATTGTCCAAAAAATTTTTTTTAATGGTATTCCAGAAGAGCCGACGCATAAAGAAAAAATGCTGACAGCAAAAAGAACTCCTGCCAAAATTAATATCTGTATAGACCAACGGAATAATTTTTTATTCATTTATTTTTTCACATTCTTAATAATGGAGCGAGGGAAAAATTTCTGAAGAGCCTCAATTTGCGACTTCTTTTTTCCAGGAGCAAATTGCAGAGCGACCACAAGGGAGCGTCTCAAAGAAATTTGTTCCCGAGCGACCGTTATTTTTTTGGATATAAAATCTCAACAATTTCATTTAATGTTTCTGCAAAACTTACGGGCGTGGGACTGCAGAGTTTGTAAGAATCAACAATGTAAATTCGGTTATTTTCTACTGCGTTTATTGTTTTATATTTTTTCCAGATTTTTTTTTCTTCCTCAACTGCGATTCCCATAGTTGCTATAATAATCACATCTGGATTTTGAGCAACGACCTCTTCTATGCTATAAAATCCGGTTTTGGTGTTCGCGATATTTACCCCTCCGGCAAATTCAATAAAATCATTTATGAATGAATCTTTTGTAGCGGTAAAGAGCGGCTTTGCACCTATTTGAACAAAAACCTTTTGTCCCGCGTTAACAGAATTTTTGGTCATTGTTTTCTTTTTTATCAATTCTACGTTACCCCTTACTTTCTCAATAATTTTTTCTGCCTCTTTTCTATTACCGATAATTTCACCTAATTCCAGAAACTGACGGCAAATTTCATTGAAATTTTTTGCATATGAAAACTGAATAACCTTTATTCCTAAATTGTTTAATTTTTTTATGGTCTTGGGATTTGTCATTGAACTTGCAATAACCAAATCCGGCTTAAGAGCGAAAATTTTTTCCAAGTCCTGCTCTATTATAGTTCCTATTTTTTCTTTGTTTTTTGCATCTTCCGGAATCTTGCAATAAATTGTATTTCCTATAATTTTATCTTGTGCATTTAAGAGATAAAGTTGTTCTGTGAGGGTTGGTCCTAACGAGATAATTCTATCGGGAAAATCGGCGCTGTATAAAAAATTAAATCCGAGCATTAAAATTAAAAATATCTTCATATACATAAAATTAAAAGCACGAGGGTTTCAATTATTTCGTTTAATGCGCCTAATATATCTCCTGTAATTCCGCCGATTTTCTTGTTTATAAGTTTCAAAAAAATAAAGGAAACAAAAAATACTGCGAGCAGAATGAAAAATCCTTTCAGTTCAAAAACAAGAAAAGATATTAAAACTGCGATGATTGTAGCGATAAAAAAATCTTTTTTTGAAACGGTATCAATGAAAATTTTTCCGAGTCCTTCATTTTTTGCCGGTTTGGAAATTGTACATGCAAAAACCAGACACCACCGGCTTAAAGTCGGAAAGAGTAGTAACGACGGATATAAATTTTTTTGCGGAATGCTTTGGAGTGCAAAAAATTTCATTCCGAGGATACAAAAAATCCCGATAACACCCATTGCTCCGATGTGGGCATCATCCATAATTCTTAAAATATCACTTTTATTTTTCCCCGCGTAAAACCCGTCAAGCATGTCGGCAAAACCGTCCAAATGAAGTCCGCCGGTAATTATAACAAGCGAGACGATAACCAGCATATCAACCACATTTTTGGAGAATAAAAGATAACCTAAATAATTTACCGATATAAGAAACCCGCCGATAAATAATCCGATAAGCGGAAAAAAAATTGCGCAGTTTTCAAATTCTTTTTTCACAACAGGAAAAACTGTTAAAAACCCAATTGCTGAAAGAAATTTTTTTATCATTCTAATTTTTTACTTACACCGGCACTTTCAAAGGTTGCCATTTCTGCGAGTATTTTACAGCCCGCATCAATAATGTTCAATCCTAATGCCGCGCCGGTTCCTTCGCCGAGCCGGAGATTCAAATCAAGCACAGGTTTTAATCCGAGATGTTTTAAGATAACATTGTGCCCTTGTTCCACGGAACAATGTGAGGCGATCAGATATTCCACGACCGTCGGCTGTAATGTATATGCCAGAAGTGCGGCTGCCCCAGAGATAAAACCGTCAATAACCACAGGAATTTTATGAGATGCTCCTGCAAGAATTACGCCGGCAAGCCCTCCGATTTCAAACCCTCCAATTTTGGAAAGAACATCAAGTCCGTCTTTTTTATCCGGATTATTCAGAACGATTGCTTTTTTTATTGCTGCAATTTTGTTTTTTAACATTTTGTCGTCAATACCGGTTCCCCTACCAGTAATTTTTTCAACATCAACCCCGCAAATTACCGAGGTGATTGCTGAAGACGGTGTTGTATTTGCGATACCCATATCTCCTGTGCCGATGATATCAATTCCATTTTTTAATTCTTCTTCAACAAGTTCTATACCTGCTTCAATTGATTTTACTGCTTCATTCTTTGTCATTGCCGAACCTTTTGTAAAATTTTTCGTCCCAAAATTTATTTTTTTGTCTCTAAATCCTGGATTTGTAACTTCTATTTTTTCAGCAACTCCACAATCTGCGACAATAACTTTCGCACCGGTATGCCTTGCTAAAACGTTTATTCCCGCCCCTCCCCGTAAAAAATTATAAACCATCTGCGTCGTCACTTCTTTTGGATAGCAAGAAACTCCCTCTTCAACAATTCCATGGTCACCCGCGAGTGTAAATATCACTTTTTTCTTTAGTTCCGGTTTTTCTTTTCCTGTGATTGCTACGACTTGACAAGCAAGTTCTTCAAGCCGTCCCAAAGAACCAAGGGGTTTTGTGAGATTATCCAACCGCTTCTGTGTTTGTTCTAAAAGTTTTTCATCAAGCGGCTTAATTCTATTAATAACAGTATCAATTTTTTTACTAATCACTTTTCCTCCAGTTCGTATTCTTTTATATCGGCAAAATAATGTTTCCAGAAACCGTTTTTAAGGATTTTTTCAATTTTCGTTATTTTTATTTTTTTTCTGAAAATCGGTCCGTCATAAACATAAGTATGAAACTCGCCGTTTTCTCCGCAGGGACAAATATTTTTATTAATCAAAAATTTTAATGTTTCTCTGTCAAATTCTCTGCCGACAAAATTTTCATCAAATAAATCCGCTTTTGCACTTACAACAACTGCCTTAAAGCCAAGTTCAATAAATTGAATAGCAACATCTTCCGGTTTTAAGTTCCATAACGGTTCAAGCGGTGTTATCCCCACTTCATTGCATACCCTTTCAATCCAGCTTCTGTGTTCATCAAGATAGATATCGCCGAAAACCATTCCGGAAATTCCGTATTTTTCTTTTAATCCGAAAACAGCATCCTTAAATTCTTCCTCGTATTTTTTCATATCGGGACTTACCTCTTTTTGAATGACGGGAATTCCTATTGCTTCTGCCTGTGTTTTCATAAGTTTGTCGTCTATCCCGTGAAAGCATCCCCGTTTTGTCTCTTTGGATATAAAATTTAATAAATATAAAACCTGATGTCTTTGCTGTAATGTTTTATGTAAAGCAAGACAAGAATCCTTTCCCCCCGACCATGATGAAATTATTTTTATTTTACGCCTCCTTTAATTAAAATCGGAATACCGGCAGCCATAAGATATACTTTGTCAGCAAATTTTGAAACTGTCCTATTTGCATTTCCAAGTACATCCCTGAAATCTCTTGCAAGTTTATTTTTTGGAACGATTCCACCGCCTACCTCGTTTGAAACAATTAGTATTTTTTTATTTTTATTTTTTATCTCTTCAAGAAATTTCTTAATTTCTGCAACTATTTTTTGTTCGCTTTTGCCGTTCACCAATCGCCCGGAGACAAAAATTGTGAGGCAATCTATTATTGCCGTATTGAAGTTTTCCTTAAATATTTCCGAAAGTTCTTTTTTAATTTCTACTGTTCGGAAATTTTTAGGTCTTGATTTTTTATGTTTTTCAATTCTTATTTTCATTTCAGAATCAGAGGGCTTTGCCGTTGCTGCGAACAATATATTCTTTTCTTTTTTAGCCCTCCCATAAGTCGTCGGACAGGCAAGTTCAATTGCAAAAGAACTCTTCCCGCTCCGGGCCCCGCCTAAAATAAAAATAATTTCACCCATCAGTATTCTATTCCTTTTCGTGATTTTATGCCCGTGTAATACGGATGTTTGACAAGCCGCATATCGGTTATTAAATCGGCAAGTTTAAGTATTTTTTTGTGAGCGCTTCTTCCCGTGATAACGATCTCCATTTTTTTAGGTTTGTTTTTTAATAAGCGAACAATTTTTTCAACATCAATATATTTATCACGGATAGCGATGTTTAATTCATCAAGAATCAGCAAATCGCATTTTTTTTCTTTGATGATTTTTGCAATTTTTTCCAGTGCTTTTTCGCATTCGTTTTTGATATCTTCAATCTTTATGTTTTTATAGAAATGCGGGTGTTTAGATGCAAACGAATATATTTTCAGATTTTTAAGATGTTTGAGAACTTTCTGTTCCCCGTAAAATTTTTTGTCCTTAAAAAATTGTATTATGGAAACATTTTTGTTATGACCTAAAGCCCGTATTGCCAATCCGATTGCAGCGGTTGTTTTACCTTTGCCATTGCCGGTGTAAATTTGTATCATTTTTTCTCCATAAACAAAAAACCCAACTCCAGAGAAGTTGAGCAAACTTTCTCCCCGCGGAGTTTTTGTAATTGATAGACCGGGCTTCGCTTCGCTCGGTCGGACTAAAATCCGACCTACAAAAACATCACCGTTGCGGGGCAGCTTCCGAATTACACGGAATTCCTTCAATTACAATTTTTAATTATATTATTTTTAACAAAAATGTCAAGAAAAAAGATGACTATGATTTTTTTCCAAATTGTTTTTATATTTTTTCAGTTCTATAACAGCAGAATAAGGCACTTTTGTCTTTCCCATTATAGGCGGCTCGCCGTTCATTGCACCGTGGCAGTCGCTTCCCCCTGTCATAATCATTCCGAATTTGTCCGCCATTTTTTTGAATTTGTCGGTTTCATCCGCCGAATGTTTTGTGTGCCAAACCTCAATACCCTTTAATCCGAAATTAGCAAGAGATTTTACAACATTGCAATTGATACTGTTAAAATGCGGATGCGCCAAAACCGGAATCCCGCCGACTTGTAAAATCATTTTTATAGCTTCGTCGGGTGATAAACTGAATTTCGGAACATATGCAGGTTTACCGTCGCCGAGATATTTCCAGAATGCTTCCTGCGTATGCGAAACGGATTTATTTTCAACGAGCATTTTTGCGAAATGAAGCCGCCCTATTACTCCGATGCCCGCTATTTCAAACAGCCGTTGTTCGTCAATCGTAATTCCCAGACCTTTCAATTTATCCAAAATATGATATGCCCGTCTTTCTCTTGCCTTTCTGAAAAGTTTTAATTTTTGCTGAAAAGATGAATCCTCCCAGTTTATGAAATATCCGAGTATGTGCATTTCCTGCTGATGAGAATTTTTTAATTCCACCGAAAGTTCTATTCCCGGTATTACTTCAATCCCTCTTTTTGAACCCTCTTTGATTGCACTGGGTATTCCTTCGGTTGTATCGTGGTCGGTTATGCTGATGGTTGCAAGTCCTACTTTCTGTGCATACCTTACGCTTTCTTCCGGCGAGAAAGTTCCGTCTGAGTATTTTGTGTGAGTATGCAAATCCGCAAAAAGAGTATCCATTTTTACAGAAGTTCTCCGGCAAGGGCGGCCAGTTGCGACCTTTCCGTTTTTTTGAAATTTATATGTCCGTAAGTTTCCTGTCCTTTGAACCTTTCAACAAGATATGTCAGTCCATTTGATTCGGCGTCAAGGTAAGGATTGTCTATTTGATAAGGGTCGCCGGTCAGGACAACTTTCGTACCGTCTCCCGCTCTGGAAATTATTGTCTTTATTTCGTGCGGAGTAAGATTCTGTGCGTCGTCAATTATAATAAACTGTCTCGGAATACTTCTGCCTCTTAAAAACGCCAATGCCTCTATTTCTATTTTTCCGCTGTCAAAAAAATACTGGACTTTGTCCCCAGTGCTTTCGTCGGGGTTGTTTTTATCCACGAGAAATTCAAGGTTGTCGTAAATTGAACCCATCCACTGCGAAATTTTTTCCTCTTTTGTTCCCGGCAGGTATCCGATATCTTTTCCGACCGGCGTGACAGATTTGCCGACCAAAAGCCGTTTATAGATTTTTTCATCAATAGTTTTTTGAAGTCCCGCCGCCAAAGATAAAAGCGTTTTTCCTGCGCCCGGAACCCCGACAAGCGTTAACAATTGAATGTTGTCGGAAAGTAAAAGTTCAAACGCAAATTTCTGCTCGGTGTTGAGCGGTTTGAGTCCCCACACGGCGGATTCTTTATAAATAAGAGAAACAAGCGATTTTGATTTAGTATCGTATTTGCAAAGTGCGGATTTTTGCGGGCTTGTCTCGTCTTTCAATATCACGAATTCGTTCGCGGTAAGTTCTTCTTTTATTTTGACGGACTTGTTTTTGTAAAATTTATCTATAATATCGGAGGAGGAGGTAATTTCGCGGTAGCCCTGGTATAACTGTTCAATTTTAATTTTTTCTTTTTCGTAGTCCTCCGCAACAAGTCCGATGGCTTCCGCTTTAATGCGAAGGTTTATGTCTTTCGTTATAAAAACTATGTTTTCGTTTTTTTTCTGACGGGCAAACGCCGCCGAAAGTATCAGGTTATCTTTTTTACCGTTTGAAAAATCGTAGGGAAGGTTCACTTTTTGTTCAAGGTCTATGATGAGTTTTCCGCCGTTATCAAGAGGAATGCCCTCGCTGAATTTTCCTTTTACGGCGAGATTGTTTAATTTTCTGGCGACGCTTCTTGCCGCCCTGCCTCTTTCGTCGTGGAATCTTTTAAGATTGTCAAGCTCTTCAATAACTGCCATCGGTATGATGACTGTGTTGTCTTCAAATGCGGTAAGCGACTCGGGGTCGTGAATTAAAACGTTTGTGTCAAGAATAAAAGTTTTTTTAGCCATCAAGTTTTATTCTACAATTTGAAAAAAATTTGTCAAGAAAAATTTACAGTTCCAGAATTTTTTTTAATTCGGGTCTTAAAATTTTCGCTCCGAATTTTTCAAACATAGCGGCATTTTCCGTGTGAACCGGTATGACAAATTTGGGATTAACCGCTTGTATGAATTTTTTTATATCATCCGCCGAAGCATGTCCGGAAGTATGCGCATATTTCATATTTAAGCCCGCAAGTTTTATCCAGTTCACAAGTATATCATGTGAAAATTCCATTTCCTCGTTAAACGGCTCCGCTTTGCCGTAGATATAGGTTCCTATAATTTTTTTATCCACTGGTAGAAATTGCAAAAGAGTAAGCGGGCCATTTGACGTGTATAAAATATATTTTCCGGGATTTGACAGTATCTGCTGTCGTCCGAGTGGTCCCCAGATAAATTTTTCGGTAGGAATTTTTATTGCTTTGAAAAAATCTTCGCTGTTTTGTGATTTTTTTACCGTTGCGGCGAATTTGTCGTAGTCATCGGAAGATTTTTTTGACTCCGTAATCTGTTTGGCAAGAAGTATTTTCTGATGCCCGCCTCTTCCTTCAATAAAATTTTCAACAAACAGGTTGTCCTCGCTAAAAATTTTTTCTGAAAATTTCTTTGATGTCTTTTTCAGTTTTTCCCTGGACAAATATATCTTGAAATCGTCTATGCTCGGCAAATTTTCAACAAGATTTTTCTGCTCGTTATGATTTAAGTATAAAACAAAATATGCTTTTTTATCGTCAAGGATAAGTTCCCGTCCGGTTTCTTTCGCAACCCGTGAAAGCGTTTTTACCCTGTCAATATCGGCGGGCGAGGCGTCGTAAATTACCAGACCATTTTCCTTTTTTGTAATTTCACAGCATGCTTCAAAAACCTGTTCTTCAGTGTCAAACGCTTTTTCTTCGTCTTTTCTTGAAAGCCGCGTGCCCTCTGTAATAAGAACATCTATATTCTCTTTTGCTATTTCATTTTGAAAATATTCCGTTTCTTTTTTGCGGTATCCGTGAAATCTGAAATCGCCGGTGTAAGCGATTTTTTTATTTTTCGTGTAAATCAGATATGCACCGGCACCCACGATGGAATGGTCAACATCAAACCTGCGGACAGTTAAATCCTTTCCGATTTGTCTAACTTCATCCACTTCCATAGTATTAAAAGATTCCTGACTTGACTCGGCCGACCAGTTTTTATTTATGTCGCTTCTCAGTTTAAGGAATTTTTTTGTCGCTGCGGAGGAATAAATCGGTATGTCCGGTCTTACAAGTCCGAGATAACCGGTATGGTCAAGATGCCCGTGCGATAAAATTATTGCGTCAATTTTTCTTTCTTCCGGTGTGCCCTCAACAAAAAAATCGCCGTTCGGAAGGTATCTGACTTTTAATCCGGCATTTTTATAAAGTCCTTCTAATTCCGGGAGTACATTTATTTTTCTTAAGTCGTCTATGTTCGTGGGTCTTAAAAGCGGGAATTCAAAAAACTTTCCCTCCTCTGAAAAAGACATTCCGAAATCCAGAAAAACTTTCGCATTGCCCTCTTCAAGCAGAATTTTGTTTCCGCCTATTTCGTCCACCCCGCCGTAAAAAGTCAGTTTAGCCATAAAATTTTACATTAACATAACCAGAACCGTCCCGGTAATTTCTTAAAAATAAAACTGCATCCACATATCCAGTTTATTCTTGTATTGTTTGCTGCCAAATTCAGAGTTGCTATTGCCTGTCAAAAAAACAGGCCAGAATATAAATTCAAAGTTCGTTATAGGTTTATAACTTAATGGAATACCCGTTGTAGAACTTCTATCATTAACGTTAAAAATAGTATAGACAGCAGGCGTAAAATACACCCAGTTAAACGGTTCCGGCCATGACATTTTTAGATACAAGTAATCCCGCATTAGATTTGTGCCGCTGAAATTGTTTTTTGCCGTATTTATTGCGCCGGAAATAGTGTTGGTATTACCTGAAGAAGCAGCGTTAACCAGAAAATTATTATAGTTCTCAAACTCTTTCACGCTCAAGCCCGCATCGTTATGATAATACTCAAATATAGTCGTAATATTCAACTCACTAAGCCATCGCATGCCAAAAAGATATGATGTGCCGTCAATGTATTTTGTTTCAAGAGAATTATCCGCAATAAGATATTTCGGCTGGCCGCGGAACATACTGAACTCTCCGTGCATCTCCAGATTAGTAAAAAGGTTCCGGGAAAAATCTACTCCTATTTTTTCAGGATTCACCTTGCTGTAATATTGCAGAAAATCAATATCCGCATCTAAAAACAGAAAATAAAATTTACCGGCAAAATCAGTATTTTGTATTTCCGATACTTTATTGTTTATCGTGTTTGCGGAAGGTATGGCAATTAAATCGAGCGCCATGTTCTTTATCAATTCCGATTGAAAACTCTTTGAATATTCGTAATTAACCGAGAAAAGACCTGTTTGTGAAAGTTCCGGATTTTCCGGGTCCTTGACAGGATTAACGTAGCCAACCGGGTTGAAAGCATAACCCTTGCCCCAGTTATACATTTTTTTGCCCATAAGCAAAAATGAGTTAGCGGACAGGTTCACATCTCCGTACAGTTCATACAGATTAAAGTCAGTTTGATTTTCGTTGTAATATTCTGAGTGCGTCTTCAAATGAACTCCAATGTCCTTTGTCTGATAGTCGCCGTTCAAATAAAACTCCATACGATACGAGGATAAAATATCAGATAATTGCTGGTTGTAATATTGTAGTTGATACATCGGAGAATCTTTTTTGGTGCCTAAAATTGAATACTTGACATCAAGGTTTCCGCCTAATTCCAGCATTTCCTTTTTTGATTCCGACGATGGAATCTCAAAAGAATAATCTTCAGCATAAACAGCCGAGTTAATTATTAAAATACCGGCTACTACTGGCAGAAATTTCATTTTCTCAGCCCGTCAAGTTTTGACATATAATTCATCGTAAATACTTCATCTTTGAATTCTCTGGGTTTAACCTGAGAATAAATAATTATTGATTTATAACCTTTATACAACGGGCTGTATGTTTCCATAACCGAAGGTCTTACAAGCCCATTGCCAAAGTCCTTGATTTCCTTAAATTCAAGCGTTTTAATAAGCATTCCGCTGGCAGAATAGCATTCAATTTTTGTTAAAATCTCGTCTTTTGCCGCCCACATTTTTAATTTATCGTAAGCAACGGTATTGTTTTTGGCTTTTAATTCAAGGATATATTTTTTTTCGTCCTTATCCATCTTGACTACATCGTATTCCGCATTATAGTCAATCTGCATGATGTCGGCGTTATTGAATACTCCGCCGACGATTGACTGCAAACTGGTAATACGAATCGGCTTTCCCACATTTGGTATGTAAAGCCACATGTTTTCGCCCAACCGTAAAGTAGTTCTGCCTTTTTCGCTTGCAGGCGAAAGATAAAGCATCGCAATTTTGTCTTTTCCCTTTTTGACTGTATAAAAAATGAATTCTTTTTTTCTCCCGTTCGGTTCAATATTTATAAGTTTCCTGTATGCCTCATAACTTTCAGGCATGAGTTTCCCGTCGATTCTTTTTAACAGTTCATTGCCGTCATCCTGAGAAAACGCCCGCCCGGAAAATAAAACAAGCGATGAAAAAATTAAAATCAAATTTGTTAATTTCATGAACAATATCCTCCCTTAAACATGTCTTAACGCTTCAACCGGTTCCATTTTAGATGCTTTGAACGCCGGCTGTAAACTTGCAAGCGCAGAAATTATAACCACTATAACTAACGCAAAAAAAACTTCAGCGGTTGGTATCTGCGGGGCAAGTGAAATTTCCATCATGCCAAACTTAAATTTCAGCTTTACCAAGTTAATGAACAATATAATTATTATGCCGATGATGCTGCCTGCTATCGCACTGAAAAAACCGAGCGAAAGGCCCTCGGTCAGAAATAAAGCGAGGATTTTTGACGGCAGAGTTCCTATTGAGGCAATAGTTCCTATCTCTCCGATTCTTTCATATACGGACATCATCATTACATTTAGTATGCTGATTAAAACTATAGAAATCAGAACGAGACGCACCACCATAATCAGCAGGGTCACTATTTTTGATATGCTTGCAAACGGAGATAATTCTTCCCATGTATGAATTTCAAACATCGGCTTAGCCGTTGTTTCCCCCTGTATATTCTTTAACTCATTTTTTAAACCGGCATATATACTGCTTAATTTATTAAAATTATTCAATTTGATAGCGATTTCAGTAATCTCACCGTTTTCTATTCTTAAAAGCGATTTTGCATCGTCAATATGAATGTATCCGTCTTTTCCCTGGGGGCCCAGTATGTTTTCCGATATACCGGAGATTTTAAAGGTCATTCCGTTAACCGAACCGTCTTTATTTGTTGCAACCAAAACAATGTTGTCTCCGAGTTTTAAATTCATCCCGGTTGAAATATTTAACGGGATGACAATTGAGCCGGGGGAAACAAAACTCTCGGGATTTGAATTACCTTCTTTTATCCTTTCTACAAGAGATGGACAGGTTTTGCTTTCTTTTTCCGGATAAACGGCAGTAAATCTCATGCCTGTTGTCTGAACATAATTACTTGCCATTGCCCCGAACCTTATTCGCGGAGAATATGCTTTTATTTCCGGATTATTATCCAATAAAGATTCTATTTTCTTCAGCCCTTTTTCAGGAATACTAATATCAAGAGGCAGGTTATCTATTGAGCCCACATAGCCCTTTTTGTGTATCTGGATGTCGCCAAGATTGGAATTTGTAAGAATTCCGATTACTTCGCTCTTAAATGAATTGCCTACGCCGCCAAATACTATTACCATGGCGACGCCCACGGCGATTAATGACGCGGTAAGCAAGGTTCTACGAGTGTATCTCAAAAGGTTGCGCCATGCGATTTTTATTATACTTTTCATTTGGACACCTCCCCGGGTTTTTTATTTTCCTGTTTTTGGGTAATCAATCCGTCTTCCAGTGTATAAAGAATCTCTGCTTCTCCCACGATTTTCTGGTCATGTGTAGCAAAAATAAAAGTGGTATCAAATTTTTTTTTCATTTCATGCATAAGCCCGATCACCTTATATGCAGTGGCATGGTCAAGGTTTGCCGTTGGTTCATCCGCAAGGACGAGTTTTGGTTCGGTTACAAGCGCTCTTGCTACCGCTACGCGTTGTTTCTGCCCGCCGGAGAGTTGTGCGGGATATTTATTTTGCTGGTCTATCATCCCTACCTTTTCAAGCAAGTCATTAATTCGTTGTTTCCTCTTTTCAGTCGGAACATTCTGAACCATTATCAGCGGATATTCAACATTTTCATAAACTGTAAGTATTGGGATAAGGTTAAAATTCTGAAATATAAAACCGATGTTATCGCCTCTGAATTTTGCTGATGTTTTTCTATCCATTTGGCTAATTTCTGTATTGGCTACCAACACTTTCCCTTCCGTCGGTTTATCAAGACAGCCGATTAAATTCAGCAATGTTGTTTTTCCGCTGCCCGAAGGTCCTACAAAAGAAACGAATTTGCCGGATTCAATAGAAATACTTATCCCTTTTAAGGCGGGGGTAAGTACTTCTCCGGTAACATAACTTTTTTTCACATTATCAAGAACTACAAGTTCCATTTTCCACCTCCTTTACGGTTGCTTTATTTCAAAACCTTTAATATTGATTATACAATTATTTTTGTTTTTGTCAATTTTGTTTTCTTAGAGGTGATATGAAATAGTCGGATGGTGCCGGTTTATTTTACATCGGAAGACCGTTGATGTTTTTTTCAACAAACAGACGCTTCATACAAAATATTTTTTTTTGAAATATGCCGCCAGATTTACAAGCGATATTAAAACCGGTACTTCTACAAGAGGGCCTATTACCGCAGCAAATGCCTGACCCGAATTTATTCCGAATACGGCTACGGAGACCGCGATTGCCAGTTCAAAATTATTGCTTGCGGCGGTGAATGAAAGCGTTGCGGTCTTGCAGTAGCCGGCATTCAGTTTTTTTCCCATATAAAACGAAACAAGAAACATTATTACAAAATAAATCAAAAGCGGGATTGCAATTCTAACGACATCAAGCGGAATTTTTACGATATATTCCCCTTTCAGCGAGAACATTACAATAATTGTGAACAATAACGCTATTAAAGTTATCGGACTGATTTTCGGGATAAATTTTTCGTGATACCACTGTTTGTCTTTTATTTTTATCAGAGTAAATCGTGTAATAATTCCTGCTAAAAACGGAATGCCAAGATAGATAAAAACACTTTTTGCAATCTGTCCAATCGTTATATTTACAACCGTTCCCTTTAACCCGAACCATCCGGGTAAAACGGTAATGAAAATCCACGTATAAACGGAAAAAAACAGAACCTGAAAAATTGAGTTGAAAGCAACAAGTCCCGCACAGTATTCCGTGTCGCCGCAAGCCAAGTCATTCCAGACAATCACCATTGCAATACATCTTGCAAGACCTATCATAATCAGCCCGACCATATATTCCGGATAATTTCTCAAAAAAATTATTGCCAGAAAAAACATTAAAATGGGGCCAATAACCCAGTTCTGTATAAGGGAAAGCGAAAGAACTTTTACGTCGCGAAATACGTCGCCTAATTCTTCGTATTTTACTTTTGCCAGCGGCGGATACATCATTAAAATCAAACCGATTGCAATTGGAATATTTGTTGTGCCAACCTGAAACTGATTCCAAAAATTTACGATTGGCGGATAAAAATATCCGGAAAACACCCCGACAGCCATTGCTAAAAAAATCCATAATGTAAGAAACCTGTCCAGAAACGACAGCTTTTTTATAACACCTTCCGTCATAACTACCCCCCGATTAACAAATAAATTCCTGCGAAGATAATAAGTACTCCGCAGATTTTTTTAAGTATAACAGCACTCTTTGATTTTTCATTCCAGTTCAGATAGTGTTGAATAATTTCAGTAAATGTTCCGGCAAAAATTATTACGGAGCAATGTCCGACGGAATAAGCAAATATTAAAGACACCGAAAAAAATAAATTTGTTGAAGCGGTTGTAAATACGATACCTATCATCGGCGCCATATAGGCAAAGGTGCAAGGACCCAATGCGACACCAAAAATTAAACCGAGAATAAAAGCCGCTATCAATCCTTTATTTTTGTAACCCGATGCAGTTGCACTTTTGAAATCTAATGGGATTACACCGAGTAGGTGTAACCCGACGATAAAAAATATTACTGATACAAAATAGTTCCCGTATTTACCCACATCACCCATTATTCTTCCGAGCAGACCTGTAATTATTCCTATTATTCCGATTGTGATAAGTATTCCAAAGGCAAAAAGAAGCGAAATAAAAAATGCTCTTTTGGTTGATATTCTGCCCTGTTCGTCTATAAAACCGATTATAAGCGGAATACTTGCCAGATGACACGGGCTTAAAATGATGCTCAGTACTCCCCAGATAAATGCCGATATTATTGCTATTTCCGGAGTTGAATTTAGAGCGAAAGTAAGCCGGTTAAAAATTTCAAGAATCATTTTTTAACCCCCTGCATTTCAAGAATTTTTACCAGTTCCTCTTTAGGGAAAAATCCTTCGTGTCTAAAAAACTCTCTCCCGTTTTTATCTAAAAAAACTTGCGTTGGGATTAACCGTATTTTGTATTTTTCGGCGTAAGGTCTTCCTTCCTGCGTCCAAACATCATAAAACACGACTTTTACCTGATCTTTGTATTCTTCTTCTATCTCTTTCATTATCGGCTGCATCATCTTGCATGGGATACATCCGACCGAACCGAGTTCAACAAAAGTAACTATCGGTTTTTCAATTTTTGAAGAAATAACTTTTTCCGATTTTTTAGGGGTTTCTTTTGGTTGTTCAATAGTTTTTGTGTCTGTCTTTTTTGTTTCTATAACAGTATTTTTCTTCGGTTCGCAACCCAAAAATAAAAACACAGCAATAGTTAATGTAGAAAATGTTTTTATTCGCATAACCCTCCTTGCTTGTCATTCAATATTTTATTTATTAGCTCGTCAACTATTTTGTCGGTCGGCGGTGTTTGTCCCTTAACAAGCCCCATATCGGTTAAGATATATGATTTTACCTTTGCACCGACTCTCTCTAAACCTTTTTTGGCACAGGCCACATTACACCCATCTATTGCAACATTTTCTTCTATTGCTTTTGCGGATTCTACAAAACCGGAAAGATTAGCACCGATTCCAGCAAGACAGGTCATTTTCCCAAAACACAATGACCTCAATTTTCGTGCTGTTTTGTCAGCAATCTCGCCGACATCCGATGACCCGGAACATGAATAAATCAACTTGTTTTTGTCTCCGCCGCATGAACACTCGCTCATAGCGATTTCCCCCTTTATTGTATTTATTTGTAAGTTTTTATACCGCTGACCCGGATGCTTTTAATACAGTCAAAACCGTCTGGTATATGTTCCGTTGCAAAAGATGTTTCTTCCAAAACTTTCACATCCGAAAAACTCGCGGCTTTCATAAGATTAAGATATTCGTCTTTCAATATTGTTCCGGAAATACAGGCGACATACGCTTCAGCCGAATCTTTAATTTTTGCAGGCAGTTCTTTGAGAAGCATGATATCCGATATCAGCATTCTTCCGCCCGTTTTTAGCACTCTGAATGCTTCCTTAAAAACAGCTTTTTTATCCGGCGAAAGATTGATGACGCAGTTTGAAATGACAACATCAACGCTGTTATCAGCGACAGGAAGTTTTTCTA